>JAPLKK010000161.1:1288-18224 GCA_026388115.1 Elusimicrobiota bacterium
GCTGCTAGCTGCGGCCACCCAAACGACGGTTGCTCTCACCACGCCCTCTCCCGCCGAATGCGGGAGAGGGGGGCTTAGTGTAGTATGACCCCGCGCATGCCAGGTCGGATCCTGGCCGTTATCGCGTTCGCGCTCTTGCCCGCTCTCGCCTTGCGCGCGCAGGACGGGCCCAAGCGCGAGGGGAGGAAGCCTGCCATGGAACTAACGAGTCCCGCTTTCAAGAACGGCGAGACGATCCCGAAGAAACACACCGGCGAGGCCGAGGACGTATCGCCGGAGCTGGGCTGGTCGGGAGCGCCGGACAAGACGAAGGCTTTCGCCGTCGTCATGGACGACGCGGACGCGCCCCCGGGCACGTGGATCCACTGGGTGATCTACGACATCCCGGCGGCGGCGACGAAGCTTGCCGAGAGCACGGCCAAGACTCCCGAACTGCCCGACGGCTCGCGTCAGGGAGCCTGCTGGGGCGTGGAAGGGAAGATCGAATTCGAGAGGGTCGGCTACCACGGCCCGCTGCCGCCGCCCGGCAAGCCTCACCACTACTCGTTCCGCCTGTACGCCCTCGACGCGCCGACGGGCCTCGCCGCAAAGGCCACCAAGGCGCAGTTGGAGAAGGCGATGAAGAAACACATCCTCGCCAAGGCGGAGCTCGTCGGCATCTACCGGCGCTAGCTGCCCCTCGGGCGTTTCCCCCAGCCTCCATCGGGCCCGGCGAGTGCCGGATGATTGAGGAGCCCGTGGGCACCCTGCGGGGCCATAAACTAGGTCCAAAGGCCCAGGCGTCGAAGGGTCCCTCGGCTAGACTATAGGCGTCGCACGAGGGGGTTATTCATGCTTCGAGCGCTTCACGCCGCCGCCATCCTTTCCTTCGCCGTTGTCGCCCTTTCGGTCACCGCGCGAGCGAGCGACCCTCAGGCGCTCGGCGACGCCGCGGCGGTGTTCGACGGAGGCGGCGGCGCCCCGATGCGCGATGCCGTCGCGGATTTCTCGTCGGCGCGCAAGATGGGCGCGGTCCCGGTCGCGGCCGTCCGGCGCACGAAGCAATCGGGCGCCGACCTCTTCTACTTCAGCCCGCAGGAGGCCGCGCAGGCTAAGAAGACCTTCGGCATCATGTCGAAGACCGCGAAGGGCTTCACCTTCGACTCGGACGTTCCGGCCGACATCAAGAAGCAGATGCTTGCCGACCTCGACTTCATGAAGACCATCCAGGGCGGCTCGGCGACCGCGCTGCATAAGAAGATATTCGGGGCGGTGGACGGCTCGGGCTACTACGGTTGGTTCGATAGCCGCGTGACCGCCATCGGCCTCGACGATTGCGGCAGCGCGAACGCGGTCGCCTGCGTCATGCCCTTCAGCGACCCGTCGAAGATGTGGCTGACCAACAACTTCATCAAGTTCAGCCACCCGCAGGTCGCGCGCATGATGGTCGTCTACCACGAGGCGCGTCACACGGAGAGCCAGCACGGCAACTGGTCGCACGCCACCTGCCCCACCCCCTTCCGGGACGACCAGGGCAAGGACATGAAGAGCATCTGGACGGGCGCCAAGCTCGCCGGAGAGCCGGCCTGCGACGTGACGCCCCTCGGCTCTTACGGCTCGTCCACCATCCTGCTCAAGAACGTCCAGAAGTACTGCTCGAACTGCACCGACAAGGTGAAGATGGACGCGGGCCTGTACGCCGACGACCAGCTGGGCCGCGTCATCGACAAGGACGCCAAGCGCCAGATGCAACAAGATTTCGGCCAGTGAGCCGCGGCGTTCTCGCGGCCGGTGCTCTGCTTGCGCTGGCCGCGGCGGCATGGTGGGCGGCGAGGAAGTGCTCGCCGCCCGCCGCCGTTTCCGGGCGCGACGCGGCGGTGCTGCGCACCCTCGACGAGATCCTTCGGTCGAGGAACGACAACGACCCGCGGCTCGACTCCGGCTTCAATGACCTCTCTCCTGAAGCCAGGCGGCTCTTGCGCAAGAAGTACGCCGGACTTGCTCCCGAGCTGCGCAACGAGCGCGGGACGATCGTGTACCTGCTGGGAAAGAACCTCTCCTCCGCTGAAGACTGGGCTTTCCTGCGCCAGGCGGCCGCCGAGCCGCCGTGCTTGAGCCTCGCCGATTGCTCCAAGCGGGCGCCGATGGGGCCGGGCGACGCGATCACCCTCGCGTATCCGGCTTTGGTGGCGCTCGAGCAGGCGAAGGACGCTCTTAGGGCCGGCGTCTCGACGGAGGAGGCCCGCTCCGTCGTCGAGGCGGGGAAGAGCTCGAAGGTCCCCGCCGTCGTCGAGCACGCCGCGCGCATCGAAGCGACAACCAAGGTCCAAGGTCCCGCAAAACCCTAGACCGATTGACTTCAAGAGCGCTACCCATCCGCCTTATTCCCTAAGTGCCAGGCTTGTGGTATTCTTGGCCTCGATTCGGGAGGGCCGCATGGGCAGACCGACGCGCATCCAGTACCCCGGGGCGTGCTATCACATCGTCTTGCACGGCAACAACCGGCAGGACGTGTTCCTGACCAACCAGGACCGGCGCTATTTCCTGAACCTGCTCAAGAGCTACAAGGAGCGCTTCGAGCTCAACGTCTACGCCTACTGCCTGCTCTCGAACGCGGTCCATCTGCTCATCGAGACGCGCCAGGCCAACCTTTCACGGGCGATGCAGGGTCTGGGCACGATCTATACCAAGTACTTCAACCGCCAGCATGAGACCACCGGCCACGTGTTCCAAGGCCGCTACAAGGCGTTGCTGGTCGAGAAGGAGTCGTGCCTCCTCGCCGTCAGCCGCCATATCCACCTCGAGCCGACGCGCGCGGGCTTGAAGGAGAAGCCCTGGCGGTACCCGTGGTCGAGCTGCGTTTCCTACGTCGAGTTCGGCGAGCAGGATGCGCGCGTCGGCGCCGCGCCCGTCCTGCGGGCGCTCGCGAAGAACCGGCTCAAGCAGTCGGTGCTGTACCTGCACTACCTCAAAGAGCGGCTGAAGGATCCGGAGATGCACGAGCTGCCGATCGTGCGCGGCCTTTTCGTCGGCACCCCCGACTTCGCCGCCGCGGCCGGCGGGATGGCCGTGCCTTCCGACGGCTCGGACGCACTGGAGGCCGCTCGCGGCATCCTCAAAGAGATGGCGGGCAAGCACGGCATCGACGAGGAAGCTTTGCTCGGCCGCAGCCAGTGGCGCGAGATCACCCGCGTGCGCAAGCAGGCCATCTACCGGATGTGGAAAGAGGCGAGGGCGGGCGTGAGCGATATCGGGCGCATCTTCAACCGCACGCCTTCGGCCGTGAGCCAACTCATCCGCTCGGTCGAACTCGCGTCGTCGCCGAACTAGCGCGTCGCAGCCCGGCTGCAAAGCCGAAAAAGTCCTTGCAGGGCAGTATCATTTCGGCAACGTCCCTGACAGCGGCTGACTTCCGAAGGATTGAAACTCGTCGATCTGCAAGTCACCCTTAGGTCGAGGCCGTGTTATTCCGGGGGGCATATGTCTTCCATCCCAATCCTCAGGGCGTTCGAAGCCGAGCTGGATTTGAAGGATCGGGCGGTGCTGGTCAACCGTTGGGCCACCCCATTCGCCGTCCTCACCGTCTGTCTCGGCCTCGCCTTCGCCGGCCCCGTCGGCAGGGTCGCGCATGTCTGTCTCGCGCTGCTGCTCTTCACCGCGGGGTTCAATCTGCTGAGCCCGCAGCTTCTGCACAAGGCCTCGAATCGCGCGTACTTCGTCACCTTCCGCATGTGGCTGAACGTCGTCTGCAACGGGATCGTGGTCTGGCTCATCGGCGGCCTTTGGACGCCGTGCTGGCTCCTGCTCGCGCTCACCCCGCTCGCGTCGGCCATCTACGGCAGCGCCGGCCGCACGCTGACGTGGGCGTGCCTGGTCTCCGGCTTCCTGCTGGTCCGCTACCTCGTGCTGGGAGTCTTCTCTCCGCTCGAGCTCGCCGAGCAGCTGACGTACTGCGCGTTCATCATCTTCGGGAGCCTGTTGGTCAACGAAGCAGTCCACCCGGGCCCTCAGACCGCGCCGGCGCGCGCTGCGCAGCGCGGCCACCGGGCGGTGGCGGGCCGCTGACCGCCGCGAAAGGAGCCTGCGGGTCTAAAAGCCTGGCATGCGGGTAGGCCCCAAGGCCTAATATGTCGTGGGTCGTTTGAGGTTTTAGCTAATCCCCTTCGGCTCATTCTGGGGAGGGCCTCCTCCGGGTATCCTTCTCTTAATGTCGGAGCGGAATCCGTTCCATGTAGGGCTTGCTGCGGCCGTCTGCGCTTCGCTCATCATAACGGCGCCCGGCCTCCCCGTCTACCAAGCCCTGGCCCAAGAGGTCGTCGCGCTCCCGCAGGGCGCCGGCGTTCCGGGCATCGGCTCCGTCGGCGCCGCCGGCGCTGCGCTGTCCGCCCCCGCGGGCTCTTCGGTCTCTCCGAGGCCGAACGTGGACATCGGCGGCGTCAACGCGCCGACGGCGATCGTCCTGCCCGCCGCCCTGCCGGTCGCGCCGGCGGCGGCGACCGTCGCGGGATCGAAGGACTTGGCCTCACCCCTGCCCCTGGCGACGAGGTCGTTCTCCTCTGTCGCCGTGCCGGAGGCTTATCAAGCCGACGGCGCTCCCGCCGCGTGGGAGACGGAGAATGGCGAATCCGCCTCGCGAGGGCTGCGGGACGCTCCGGCGCCGCTCGCTTCGGCCGCCCAGGCGAAGCCGCAGGCCGCGCCGGGACGGTTCACCGCTCAGATCGCCGACCGCGCGGCGGACGCGTCGCGGCCGACCTTCGGCTTGTTCCGCGTGCTCGGCGCCTCGGTGCGCGGGAACGGCGGGGCGGACCAGGCGCTCGCGCCTTCGGCCAGGACGCTCGAGTCGCCCGCCGCCGCGAGCTCTTGGGCGCACCGCGTCTTCGATTACCTGAAAGACGGCGGCTCTGCCGCGGCGGACGCGCCGCCGGTGGCGGGCTCGGACCATCCCGTCCAAGGCTCCGCGGCCGATCCCGCCGTTTCAGATCTGTCCAAGCCCGCCGTGGAGTCTGCGCGGCCGCAGGAGCCGGCCAAACCGGTCGTTCCTCCGCCGGCGGCGACGGGCTCGAAGGTCCCGAAGGATTACAAGGCCGTCCACGAGGATTTCCTCGGCTTCCGCAGCGTCCATGGCGTGAGCCGCGACCTCAAGCCTCTTCCCCTCGACGCGGACACGCCTCGCATCCTCGAGCAGATCTCGCGGCAGTTCGACATCCCGATGCCCAAGCTGCGCGAGTACGCGGCGCGCTACCACCTCTCCCTCGACGCCGAGCGCGAGCGCTGGCTCGCCGTCTACGACCGCCTCCAGGACGCCAACGCGGCCGAGTTCGCCAACCTCGACGGGAAGAAGTATGAGGGCTTCCGCAAGCTGGCGAACATCCAATACGCCGAGGGCTGGCGCGGGACGCTCCAGCGCGCCTCGGAGGTGCAGAAGCACCTCATGGGCTTCTTCGTTCGGATGTGGTTCCATCTTTTCGACTCCTTCGCCTTCGGCTACTACCGCCGCGCCATCTCGTATCGCCTCTTCCACTCGACCGAAGATTTCCTCAGCATCCCGAAGCCGAAGCATCCGGGAGGCGAGCCGGAGGACTCCGACCCCGTCAAATGGCTCGAGTCGGCCCTGAGCGCCGAGAGCTTCCACACGAACCCCGGCGCCTTCGACAAGCTGGTCGCCAAGCCTTGGGCGCGCGCCGCCAAGCTTTACGGCTTCGAGCTGGTCGTCCTCCCCACGTTCCAGTTCGTCTCCCGCCGCGCGAGCATGGCGATCATGAGCGCCATCGCCGCCGGCGTGCTGGCCGGCTTCGCGCCGCTCCTGCCCCTTTCCTTGTCGCTCACCGCCGTGCCCTTCCTCGGCCACGCCCTCACCGCGACGGCCGCGGGGCTGCCGGCCATCGTCGCACACCTCCCGCTGGTCGGCCCGGCGTTCTCCGTCATCGTCCAGTCCGCGCTCCAGTCCTTCCTCGGCGAGCTGGTGGTCGGCCGGCTGCTCTCGACCGAGGTCCTCGTCTTCATGATGACGTACCCGGCCGCAATCAAGCGCCGCCTCATGGACTCGCGCGGCGGGGCGACCGAGATCCCCCGGGTGTTCTCGGCGGAGTACGCCAAGACCGCGTTCCAGACGCTGTTCAGCGCGGATTTCCAGAAGGAGCACTGGAAGACCTTCTTCAGCATGATCACCGTCGGCGCGGAGATCGAGGCGGTGCTCGGCTACTCCGGGGCGGCCGACTCCGCCATCGATCCGGCGTGGCACGCGGTCACCGGCGGCCATTTCAGCCTGTTCCACTTCATCGGCGCTTCCGTCGAGGGTACGGCCAACGCGCAGGACCCGGCGCGGCGCAGCCCCTTGCCCTGGGGCGGCATGATCAGCTGGGGCAACCTCCTCCTGGACAAGGCACAGCACCTGCTCGGCTTCAATATCGCCGACGAGGCCTTCAAGGCCACGGCGACCCTCGTGGCCATCGTCCATTCCACGGACCTGACGCGCGCGACCGCCGCCCTTCCCATCGGCAACGGGACGGCCCAGGCGCTCATCCAGGCTTCGGAGCAGCGCGCCGGCAAGGCCGGCGACTGGGAGAGCGAGCTGCGCGCCGCCAGGGAGCGGCTCGCCGTCCTCGAGTCCCAGCTCACGGGTAAGACCGACAGGCTCCGCGAGCTGCAGGCGCAGTCCAAGCCCGTGACGCCCGAAGAGCGCGAGCGCTACGAGCGGCTCCAGCGCGAGCTGGCGGGCGCGCGCGGGGAGGACTACGCCCAGTCCAAGCTCGGCGAGATCCACGACCTGGCGAACCCCAAGCCCGACACCGCCGAGCGGCTGCGCCAGCTCAAGAAGCTCCAGGAGGATTACGAGGCGATCATCAAGGAGCGCGGCCAGACTCCGGGCGCCGAGGAGTCCATCGCCGCGCGGGCGGCGTCTCTGCGCGCTCTGGCCGAGAAGCTCCAGCGGGCACAGCATCCCGAGGACGCCAAGGCCGACCCCGCCCTCGGCACGGCGGCGAGGACCGACCCGCAGACCGAGAAGGAGATCGCGGAGCTGGTCAAATCGATCGAAGACCTGCGCGTCGCAGGGGGAGATGGCCAACGAGCAGGCCACCTCGAAGCTCCTTTCCGTCTCCAACCGCATGCGCAACGCCGCGCTGCGCATCCGCCGCGACGGCTCGGCGATGATGGAGTTCCACAAGGACAACGCTCGGCTCGCCACGGTGATGGACCTCGCCCTGGCCCTCAACGAGCTCAAGGCCTCGCTCGCGGCGGTGGACCAAGCCGTGGCCATCACGGACGCCAAGCTGCAGAAGATCGCGGACGCCAAGGCGCGGGCCCAGCAGGGCCAGAACCAGGCGAACCAGAACCTGCAGAACATGGGCCAGTGGAAGAAAGACGGCCAGAAGGCCATCGACGACGACAAGAGCCAGCAGGCCGACATGGTCCGCCTGCAGGGCCAGAGCACCGAGGCGTCCCAGCGCATCGCCGCCTTCCAGAACGACATCGCCGCCATCCGCACGCGCATCGACGCCGAGGACGGCGGCGCGAGCGGCAGCGCCCTCGCCGAGTACCAGCGCCGTCTGGCGCTGCTGCCGAACCTGGTCGATTGGAAGACCAACGGCAAGCCGGGCAACCCCGATTACCGCAGCCTCAAGAGCATGCAGCAGCTCCTCGACGACACGCAGGGCTACGCCGACAAGATCCAGAAGGGCCTCGACACCATGGTGAGCGGCCCGCAGAACATGGCCGGCTCGCTCGTCCTTCTGGTCCCCGGCGTCCCGGACGTCAGCGTCGTCAACCCCGACCTGAACGCGACCCAGCGGATCCTGGCCGATCGCAAGGTCTACTGGCAGGGACAGGTCGCCGATATCCAGAAGAACCTCGACGAGGTCACGCATCGCCTCGACCCGAACTACTCGGGCACGGAGATCGACGACTTTGGCGACCCCCAGCCCTTGTCCCTGCCTCGGCGCGTGGCGCAGGCCCAGCGGGACGTGCAGAAATATCAGGCGGACACCCGCCAGACCCTCTCGCAGATCGACCAGCTCGCCGCGCAGACGCAGGGCGCGGCGCTTCCCGCGCTTGCCGGCCTCTCGCTGGCCCAGCTCGAGGACGCGCTGCAGACCTACCCGGACAAGCTCTCCGCGGTGCGCGTGCCCTCTGACGGCTCGGACGCCGCCTTCCAGGCGAAGATGAACATCCTGTCGATCGGCAAGCTCCTGCCCTACGCCGGCCGCTCGACGATGCGCTGGGCCATCGCGGACGCCACCGTGAACGCGGGCCAGAAGGTCCTGACCCAGCAGCTGCCGGCCATCGGCGCCGGCGTCCAGAAGGTCGCGGACGCCTACCGGGCGGTCCTGTCCGACGTGGACCAGGACATCGCCTTCGTGACGAAGCTCCAGGGCGGTTGGACGCCGGGCGCGGGCGAGAGCCAGGCGATCTATGACCGCAAGCGCGCCCTGCTCCAGAACCTGCAGGGCACGGTGCAGGTCGCGCGCGACTTCGTGCAGAACGACCTGATCGCCTTCCTGAAAGACGATATCGCCAGCGACCAGCCCAAGGGCGACAAGTGGGCCAAACTGTTCAACAGCGAGGTCACTCTCTATAACGCGGTCGTGAACGCGCAGAACCAGACGCTCCCGTGGGCGCTGGCGTCCAAGGGAGCCTCCAAGGGCGACGTCGGCGGAGGCCTCGCCAACATCGCGGCGGACCGGAAGAACTATCAGAAGTACTTGTCCGGCTACGACGACAGCAATGGCCACCACACCGGCATCGCCGAGTACCAGCTGCAGGTCCAGCAGCGCAAGGACCCGAACTACGCCGGGACCGAGAGCGTCAACGGCGAGACCCAGCCCTTCAGCCTGCCGCGCAAGATCAGCCAGTACTCGGCCGAGCGCGCCGCGCGCGCCCAGCAGTTCGACCAGCAGGCCGCTCAGCTCAACGGCATCCTGGCGCAGATCGACGGGCTCACGGCGAACCGCTTCGCTCTGGTCGCTCGCTACAGCTTGCCGACCAACGTGGACGGCAACAGCCCCGCGGGCGTGGCGCGGCTCCAGGCCCTGGTGGACAACAACACCATCCAGAACCTGGGGAGCCTCCTCACCCAGATCGGCGACGAGTACAAGGCGAAGGGCGGCAGCCCCTCCTTGGGCACGACCGACGGCATCCCCACGGGCGTCCAGCCCTCGCCCTCGGTGTCCGACGACCTGCGCGTCGCCCTGCTCGCCCTGCAGGCGGCCAAGACGCTGGTGCCGAGCACCGGCGCCGGCACCCAGGACGGGTCCGCGGCCTACGCGGTCGCGCGCGTCCTTTATTCCGATGCGGTGGTCGGGGCGGCGCAGAGCGCCTTGACGAACCAGATCCCGGTCGCCGAGCAGTTCTTGACGCAGGGCGCCAAGGCGCTCAACGACGCCATCGCCGACCTCGCCAACGACGAGGCTTACGTCCGCTCCAACGGGACCGGCGAGAGCGCCGACTCCGTGGTCCGGCGCGCCGTCAACGTGTACACCGAGCTCAGCGCCTTCACGACCCAGGCCGTGCAGTTCTTCGGGCTCAAGGGGCAATGGGACCAGGACTCGCTCAACCGCCTCGACCGGATCCAGACCTACTACAGCTCGGTCAACACCGTCTACTCCAACTCGACGACCGTCGACGACGCCGAAGCCCAGGCCCTGCAGAAGATCAAAGACGCCCTCGCCACCAAGAGGCAGGACCTCGCGGCCCAGCAGACCAAGATCTCCAACTGGATGCAGCAGCTCAACCGCCCCGAGGAGAGCGCCTTGAAGCGCGTCGCCGAGGACATGAGCAAGCTGCAGGATCAGACGCGGGAGGTGCTCGAGAAGAACTACGAGTACCACGGCCTGGAGGAAGAGCACAAGCACTCGGCCGAGGTGCTCGACTGGACCCTGCACAAGCTCGATCGCGCCCAGGTCGGCCTGGACGACAAGCTCGCGGAGCTGAGCGCGCACGGCTCGATCGGCGCCCTCCCGCCCGCCCTCTTGGCGCGCATCGACAAGCTCAAGACGGGCGGCGGGGCCTGGCTGCTGACGGATACCGGCCAAGCCACGCAGACCCTGGTCGTGCCGAAGGCGAACTTCTCGTACTTCCTCGACCAGTTCTTCTCCGCCTTCAGGCCCGCCTCCTCGGACCAGAACCTGTCCTCGCTCAAGAACGAGATCCTCGCCAACCCGACCAGCCTCAGCCGGCTCATCCCGGACTCGAAGGTCGTCGACTTCGGCGACAACGCCGACGGGTTCTACCTCGTCTACCAGACGCAATTCTCCGTGCCGCACGGCCTCGAGACCTCGAGCATGGTCACCCTCGGCAACCTCGCGAAGATCGGGGGCAACAACGTCAGCGTGCGCGGCTACACCTTCGCGAGCCCCGCCAACGACGGCAACGCGCCTTATGGGGACAAGGGCGTGGAGGTCCAGGTCGAGTCCATCCAGGGCAAGAACTGGGTCAACTACCTCGACGTCGACCTTCACCGCTTCATCCAGGACTACCCCTCGGACACCTCGGTCGGCAACCAGGCCCAGCAGTCTCGCCTGCTGGTCTTCGACGACTTCGCCATGCTGCTCTTCGGCGACAAGCTCTACATCGGCCTCGACTTCGCGTTGGACAATGCCAAGGAGAAACCCTACTACTACGGCGACAGCGAGAAGGTCTCCTGGAAGTTCAACGAGGTCATGCGGCTCAACGCCGAGCAGCAGCGGGTCTTCGCGAAAGACCCGCGCTACTTCATGGAGACGATCAACCTGGACTTCACCGGCCTCGACCCGGACCTGAACAAGAACCTCATCATCGACGCCAAGGGCGAGAACAAGACGTACGTCCGCCGCCAGGTGGGCCCGAGCTTCGACGTGGCGCGCCTCCTCGGCTCCGACGACGCCTTCACCGTGGACTTGTACGTCGCCCGCCAGGACGGCACCGACGACTACAACCAGACCTCCGGCGGCATCTCGGTGCTCAAGGGCTTCACCATCAAGGACGCCGACGGCAAGCCCTTCGCGGTCATCAGCAACCGCGCGACCGCCGAGAAGGGCGAGGTCTACAACACCGTCGCCGACCGCGTTTCCGTCACGCTCCCCAACCAGGGCATGGTGTTCAGCGCCGAGGGCCGGCTCATCGGCGATGCCAAGACCTATTACCTCCAGGCGGGGAAGAAGGTAGGCGACCACTCCACCTTCGACGTCGGCTACGGCAGGCAGTGGGTGGGCGCCCCGGACCGCCTCACCCTGAGCCTGAACAGCAGCTTCACCCTCGGCGAGCTGTGGCGCGCCGTCGGCCAGAACGCGGGCGAGAACCTCGCCGGCGGCGACGCGGCCAAGAAGTTCAACAGCGAGCTCAACGACTTCTACTCCCGCCAGGGCAACGACAAGATGGTCCAGGAGATGAAGGCCGCGATCGTGCACGACGTGGGCATCAAGCTGCTCACTCAGGACGTGGGCACGCTCTCGCGGGACATCCAGGATCTGCGCAAGAAGGGCGCCTTCCTCGACAACTCGAGGGTGCGCGGCATGGTCGGCTTCGTGACCAACCCCATCGGCGACGCCCTGGGCGACCGGCTGGTGGGAGGGGGGGTCACCGCCGGCACCTTCACCGAGCTGCAGGCGACCCGCCCGCCCAAGGACCTCATCGAGGACAAGGCGCCCCAGCTGGTGAACGCGGGCCTCGCCTTGCAGCAGCGCGCCATCGAGCGCCTGCAGGCGCTCGAGGCGGGCCTTGTCGAGGTCGGTCAGGCGCAGTGGGGGCTGAAGCTCGCGCGCTACGCGGCTCTGAACGGCCAGTCGCCCGTTCTCAGGGCCGAGGCCGAGGCTAAGGTGCGGCAGGCCCAGCTGCGTCTCGACCAGGCCTTGATCCGCTTCAACCTCATGACCGGCCGCGCTCCCGGCGACCCCTTCCCGTTCGGCGACCTGAGCGCCCAGGATCTCGAGAAGCTCGAGGTTCAGCTTGAGGAGCTCGTCGCCGCTCCGGACCGCGTCACGCGCATCCTGCACGCGCTCGACGCCGACCAGGTGAAGGGCTCTCTCGGGCCGGAGCCGCTCGACCTCATGAAATGGGTGCCTTGGGTGGACCAGGTCGCCCTCAGCATCGGCGTGCAGTTCCAGGACATGATGGCCAACCAGGCGCTGACCATCGGCGGCCGCGTCCGCCTGCCGGTCTACGACCCGACCTCGAAGGAGCAGGACAAGGCTTACGTGCTCGAGTCGCGGGCGACCATCCAGCAGATCGAGGAGCGCTACCAGGGCTTCGCGCTCAAGGCCCAGCAGGAGCGGCAGGCCGCCATCGCCGCACAGGCGGACGCCGAGGTCGCCCAGCCGCGCGTGAGGGCCGCCGCGGACGAGCTCGGCGAGGCGATCCGCGCCTACCGCAACGGCTTGGCGAGCGAGGACCGGCTGCGGGGCGCGTTCGAGCGCTGGGAGTCCTATCAAGGAGAGGCCCTGCGCGGCCGCTCCTCCGGGGCACTGGCCCGGGCGTGGTCCACGACGGACGCTTCCTTCGCCAAGAGCGCCCCGGGCCAGGGCGACCCGCTGACGGTCGGCTCCTTCGACCAGGCTTTCGCCCTCGCCCAGCGCAACTCGCGCAGCCTCGCCGAGATCGGCCTGCGCGAGCAGGCCGCCGCCGCCATGGCCGAGGCCAACAGCCACCGCATCCAGAACGTCAAGCTCGACCTCGTGGTCGGAGCCGGCCTCACGGCCGACGGCGTGGGATGGATCCCCGGCATCGGCATGACCGGCGTGGGCGTGACCCCCATCCTCACCTTCGAGCTCAAGCCCGAGGAGCTGCGCGAGCTGCAGGTCGCGCAAGGCAAGGCGGAGACGGAGATGTACGCCGCGCTCAAGACCCAGCTCGAGATCAACCTGGCCGTCCAGTTCTACCAGAACGCGGCGACCGCCAAGGCCACCCAGGCCGCGTACTGGACCTTGGACCAGCAGACCATCCCGCGCCTTCGCCAGGAGCTGACGCAGGCGGCGGGCGCCGACGCCAAGGCCCGCGCCCAGCGCACGCTCGATGAGGCGCTCCAGGCCGAGGACCAGGTCTGGCTGGCGCACCGGCAGGCCCTCGCGACTTTGAACTACCTGCTCGGCCGCCCGCCCGAGGCGAAGCTCGAGGTCGCCCTCTCCCCTGAGGCGTCGTTGGCGGAGCTCAAGCGCATCCTCGCCGTCAAACGGCCCGCCGAGACGAGCCGAATGATCCTCGAGCAGCGCGTGGCCGTGGCGCGCGCCGTCGAGACGATGGCGGACAAGGACCTCAAGGTCGAACAGCTCCGGCTCGAGCCCGTGAGCATGGTCGTGCGCAACATCGGGCGCCTGCTCAATACCCTCTCTTCGGACGAGGTCGGCAACCCCGACCTCAAGGCCGCCGCCCGCGTGCAGACCCTCGAGGCCGAGCGGGCGCGCGACGCGTGGGCCAAGGGCTTGGATGGCTCGCGCCGGCACTTGGCCGCCCAGCTCGACGTCGCGCGCCAGAACCGCGACCAGCTGGCGGGCAAGACGGACGATGCCTCGCAGCTCAAGCACATCGAGTGGGCGAACCAGGCATGGCTGCTCGAAGCCGGCTTGGCCGCCCTCGGCTCGCAGTTGGCCCAGGACGCGAGCCGGGACGCCGCGCCGTCCTCTTTCGCCGGCCTGCGCGAGGGGCTGCGCCAGGCGCGCCGGGACCTGGCGGCGGCCGAGCGGCCCGAGGACAAGTTCGTCTTCGACCCCGAGGTCATCGAGCACCAGTCCCAGGCCGCGGTGCGCTACTGGTACGCGAAGGAGGCGCTGGACAAGACGCCCATCGACAAGAGCTACGTCGAGGGCTGGGTGGAGTTCCGCCTCAAGAGCCAGAGCACGCCGCCGGAGGTCCTGCTCGCCCTCGCCAAGCTCCGTACGGACAAGGCCGACCGCCAGCGCCGCAACGACATCGCCGAGGCGGGCGGCGAGGCGGATATCCTGCTGTCGCAGTTCGAGACGAACGTCCGGCTCGAGCGGTGGGTCGAGCGCTCCATCGCGACGGCGCCGCAAGGGGCGCTGCGCGCCAGGCTCGACGAAACCCGCACGGACCTCCTGTCCCGCCTCGACTCGCAGCGCGCGGCCATCGCGGCTCTCCTGCGCCTCGACCCCGCCACCCCGCTCGAGACGCTCGCGCGGCTGGTGCCGGAGGAGCCCGCGGGCGACGGCAGCGACCTCTCCGCCATCGCCTCGCGCTTCGTGGCGGACGCCAAGGCGCTCGAGATCGACCACCTGCGCCGCACCATCTTCGAGGACGGCGTGCCCGAGAGCTTCGGCAACGAGGACGGCTTCATGCAGCAGCTCAAGGCGGACGTCATCGCCGACCGCATGAGCTACAAGGGCTTCACTCCGGTCGTGGCCTTCGGCTATTTCCGAGGCAGCCCGGTCGGCGGGGCCTTCCTCGAGGCCCCCGACCCGCGCGCCATCGAGCGCGGGCTCACCAAGGTCCTCGACGACTCGCTGCGCCGCGAGCTCCTGTCGCAGGGGCGGATGCAGGAGCTGACCCTGAAGCTCCACCTGCTGATGACCGGCGTGCAGGACAAGTCCGCCTTAGTCGAGCAGCGGCAGGCGGTCGTGCGCGAGGCGGAGGCGGACTACAAGGCGACGGTGGCGCGCTTCGAGAACGGCCTGGCCAGGCCCGAGGAGGTCGTTGCCGCTCAGGACGCGGTCGGGCGCGCCTGGCGGGACCTCATGCTGGACGCGGCCGGCCTCAAGAACGATTTCATCGAGCTCGTGACCGAGCTCGAGGCGCTGGGATATCCGGCGCAGGGCCGCTTCGCGCCCGCGCCCCGCTCGCGGCCGCAATGGATGACGCAGGAAGATCCGTCCGGCGAGTTCGTGCGGTACGCCTCCCAGGCCGAAGCGGTCCGGGTCCGCACCGACGACCCGCGCGAGCGGCTGGACCTTCTCGCCGCCGCCGATGTCGAGGGAAGGCGCCAGGACGTGGCGGCGGTGCTGGGCTTGACGATGGCGAGCCTCGGCCGCCTCGACCCGCGCTCGAACCCGGGCTGGGCTTCCCTGCTGGCGTTCCTGGCCGACGACGTGCGCGAGCAGGGCGGGCGGGCCGACGGCGAGCGGGTCTACGAGGCGCAGGCCTTGCGCGAGATGCGCGAGGCGTTCTGGCACGCCGTCCCGCGCGACGCAGCGGTCGAGGGAGCCTTCAAGCGCCTCGAAGCGCTCGAGGCGGCGAAGGACGAGGCGCGCCAGGAGCTGTTGGCCGACGCCCTCGGCACGCGGCTCAAGCCGACCGAGTTCGTGATGCGCGACCTGCTCCTGGACAAGTACCTCAAGGCCCAGTCGGCGTTCGACGCGGAGCTGATCAAGACCTTCCAGTCCGAGGAGGTCCGCCGGGACTCCGCCCTCGCCTCCAGCCTCAACGGCCTGTACGGCCTGCGGGCGTCCCTGGACCGGCAGACCGACGAGGCGCGCTTCGGACGCGCCATGGCCGCCATGGACGCGCTCGTCATGCTCCAGGAGGGCCGCCTGGCCGCCCTGCGCTTCGAGCGGGCCCTGCCGAGCGAGATCGACCCGGTCGCCTTGTCCTTGCGGCAGCTCCAGGAGACGAAGGAGCGGTGGCGCTCCGAGCGCGGCGACCTCGTGCCTCTGTACGCCTTGACCGAGGTGGACGCCAAGGGACAACGGTTGTGGAACGTGCAGGGCTGGCACACGACGGAGGAGGTCGAGGGCTGGCGGGCGGCGCATCGCCTCCAGGACGAGACGGGCGCCGATGGAAAGGTCAGGACGTTCCTGCTGCCGGAGCCCGGCGAGAGTTTCCAGGGGCGGCGCGAGCTGGTCGGCGGCGTCGACGTCGCCGAGGCGCGGCACGGCTCCGACGCGGCGGCGGCGAAGGACAACGGGCTCAAGCTCGGCGTGTACGAGACGCTCAAGACGAGCGAGCTCGCCTTGACCTCCTTCGACGGCCGGCCGCGCGACGGCTTCTCCGTGGCGGAGCTGCTGCGCGCGGGCTCTCTCGGCCGCCTCTTCTACTTCTCCCGGGAGAAGGACGCGCGCACCGATCTCCATCCCGCCGTCCATCCCTTGAAGGCCTTGTGGGACAGCCCGGACAAGTCCGAGACGGTCGTCTATGTGGGCCGCCGCCCGCTGTCGCGCGACCAGTTCCCGACCGTCGAGAGCCTCCGCGAGTACCGCGCCGACCTCGCTCGGTCGGCCAACCCGGACGATCGCATGGAAGCCGAGCGTTTTCTGATCGTGCAGGTCGGCGACAAGGGGGCGCAGGCGCTGTTCGAGCGGGCGCGCCAAGCGCACCTGAGCGAGGTGCGCGGCGGCTGGCTCGGCATGAAGCTGCAGGGCTACGGCTTCGCTTTGGACGGCGAAGGCCGGCTCACCGAGGTGTACCTGACGCAGGGGGATTTCGACGCCTATCGCGACGCGCTCGTCCATGCGGCGCAGACCTTGGGCCAAGCCCAGCGATCGGTGCCCGCGGCCAAGGCCGCGGCCGAGACCGCCGAGACCGCCGCCTCCGCCGCGCGCAAGGGCGCGCAGGCCGAGCAGGCGCGCTTCAACGCCGCGCAGGCCGACGCGGAGGCGAGGCTCGCCAAGCAGGGCCTCAAGGGCGAGGCGCTCAAGGCCGCCGTCGTCAAGGACGGCTCCTTCCGCGACGCGCAGGCGAGCTACGCCAAGGTGGCCGAGGCGGCCAAGAAGGCGGACGCCTCGGCCGCCGACGCCCGGCGCGCGGTCGAGCAGGCCGAGCAGGCGGTCAAGGACGCGGAACTCCTGGTGACGCGCTCCAAAGCCTGGAGGCTCTTCATCAGCCGCGACGTGAGCCTCGGCTTCGACGCGAGCCAGACGCTCGTCTCCGTCTCGGCCAAGCCGGCCTTCGGCCAGGGCGGGGTGAACGAGTCGTTCGGGCCCTCCGCGGGCGCGACGCGCGTCGTCGACGGCGAGATCCTCGCCGCGGTCCTCGACGAGAACGGCCGCATGGTCCAGCTGTACCGCGATCCCGCCGCGCTCGAGAAGGCGGCGGCGAGCTGGAC
>JAPLKK010000161.1:18297-31019 GCA_026388115.1 Elusimicrobiota bacterium
TGGACCTGGCGCTCGAGATCCCGCGCGGCATCATCAAGACCCCGCTCGAGATCGCGACCGGCCGCGACCCGAACCAGGAGCATTACCTCGGCCGGGTCAACATGTACAAGACAGAGGGCGGCACGACCGAGCACCACGGCTTCGCCCGGCGCGTCCTCGGCGTGCTCGACATCCTCGATCTTCTGCCCGATCCGGTGGACCGCTTCTACGACCCCAGCCAGTTCCCCAAGACCGTCGTCCTGGACAGCCCCATCCTGCCGGGCCAGAACATCCAAGGGAAGGACGCGCGGGCGGGCGACTACGACGTCCACTTCGGCCGCCAGCAGATCGAGCGCACCCGGCGCTACGAGATCGAGGACCTGCTGAACGCCAAGGCGCAGGTGTTCGGCTACTTCGAGGGCGGCGTGCGCACCGCCATCATCGAGACGCGCCGCGGGCGCAACGGCAGCTTCGAGACTTCGAAGGTCATCGAGGCCCGCGGCCGCCAGGCGATCGACGACGCCCTGGCCGATCCGGTCGTGGCGGCGGGGGCGATGGACGGCCGTGAGATCCGTGTCGCCGGCGAGCCCGAGCATATCGAGGTGGACCGCGTGGAAAAGCGCGTCACCATCCGGCGCGGCGCCGGCCTCGACGAGGATGCGGCTGTGGCCATGAAAGAGTACGCGGGCGCCTTCGCCGACCGGCGCCGGAAGGACGCGGCCGCGGCGCAGGGCCTGCGCGACGGCGCGGCGCGCTCGCAGGCCGCCTTCGACGGCAGCCTGGCGCGCAAGAACGCCGCGGCCGGCGAGGCCGCGAAGCTATGGGACGAGCTGCACCAGCTCGCCTGGCGCATCGGCCGTCAGGAGGCCATCGACGCCGAGATCGCCCGCACGCGGACCGAGATCTCCCAGCTTCAAGAGCAGGTCCGGCGGCAGAAGGAGATCATCGACGCCATCGAGCACCATAAGCCGATCCCCGACGACCCCGACAATCCTCCGGCGCCGACCCCCGCGCCGGCTCCCGCCCCGGCTCCTCACCCGGTCCCGCACCTGCCGTCCACCCTGTGGGCCTGGGCGCTCGCCTCCTTCGGCCTGGCCGGGATCCTCGCCGCCGTCTGGTATTGGCTGAAGCGCCGTCAGCTCGCGGCGCTGCCGCCTCAGCAGGCTCAGCCGGCGTAGTTTCGTACAATCCAGCCGTGGTGGCCCTGCTCGCCGTCATCGCCTTCGCGCTGGCCCCGCTGCGGATCGCGGCGGCGGCGGAGGGCGCGCCAAGCGCCCGCGCGCTGCTGGAACAGGCCAAGGAGACTCTGGGCGGCGCGGCGTGGGACCAGGTCAAGGCCCTTCGCACGGTCACGGTCTTCGACGCGGGAGGGCGCCGCTCGGAGCGCGAGTCGCTGGTCGACCTGACGACCGGCCGCTACGTCACCACGGAGCGCGGCGTGCCGTCCGGCGCGCGCGACGGCTTCGACGGGCGATTCGGCTGGAAGGTGCTTCGCGGCCTCCTGCTGCTCCAGCCGGACCAGCGCGAGGCGCGCACCGCGGCCTATATGAAGGCGAAGGGATATCTGTTTCCCGACCGCTTCCCCGCCCAGGCGCGCTACCTGGGCGAGGCCAAGGACGACGACGGCCGCGTCATGGACGCCGTCTCCCTCGAGCCCAGCGGAGGCTCGGCCGTGGAGCTGGACCTCGATGCCCGCACGCACCGGCCGGTCCGCGAGGTGTACCGTTCGAGCGCGGCGGAGACGACCGTGCGCTATGGCGATCCTCGCGAAGTGGGGGGGCTCTGGTTCGCGTTCCGCGCCGAGCTGAAGTCCTCGGACGGCGCCAAGCTCGCCGCCGTGACGGAGGAGGTGGCGCTCGACCCGGAGCTTCGCCCGGGGACCTTCGCCTGTCCGACGGTCCCCTTCTCCTTCGAGAACGGCGCGGCCTCGGCCGACGTGCCGGCCCGGCACGGCGTCATCGTGCGGGCGCTGGTGGGGGGAAAAGGGCCCTTCCCGTTCGTGCTGGACACCGGCGGCCGGGCGCAGGTCACGCCGGCGTTGGCCTCGCGGGCGGGCCTGATCGTCGAGAGGGGCGTGGCGCGGGCGGGCGAGGTGGCGATCGGGGGGCTCGTGCTCCGCGGCCTCGCCTTCGATGTGACGGCGGAATTGGGGCCGGCGGCGGAGGCCGCTTCCGGTGAGGCGGCGGCGGGCCTGCTCGGCGTCGAGACCTTCCTGAGCCTGGCGGTGGAGATCGACGCCAAACAGGAGCACGCGCGCCTGCTCGACCGGCGCGGCTTCGCGCCGCCCCGAGGCGGCACGCTCGTCGCGGTCGAGTTCGCGGGGAGCAAGCCCGTCGCCGAGGCGGAGGTCGAAGGGACGAAGGGGCGCTTCATTCTGGACACCGGCTCGAACGCGGACGTCATTCTCTTCCCGCGGTTCTTGGCGCGCGAGGGCTTGAAGCTTGAGCGCGGCACCGAGGCGCATGTCGTCGTGGGTTCGGCCCGTCTCGGAGCGAGGAAGACGCAAGGCCGCGGCCTGCGTCTCGGGGGCGTGGAGGTGGGCGCGGTCGGCCTGTTCCCCGTCGAAGGCGATCCGCCCGGCTTGCCGGACGCCGACGGCGTCATCGGCATGGGCGTCTTGGGACGCTTCTCGCTGGCATTCGACTACCGGTCGGGAAGCGTTTACCTCGGGCCGCAGAAGTGAGCCCGCTCGACGAGCTGGTCGCCGCGCTCTTCGACTACGCGGGGATGTTCCCTCCGGCGAGCCTGCCCTTCGAAGAGGCGCTCAAGACGAGCGCCGGCCTGCGGCGAGCCCTTCGCCGGCCCGGCATGGTGGCCGCCGATTTCGTCTGCGGACTGGACCGGCTCGGCGAGCTGACAGATGAGAAGCTCGCCGAATGCGGCTGGAGCCTGCGCGCGAGGGCTTTCGGCGGCGAGGCGCCGCGCCCCGGCGGCGGGTCGCCGCGCCCCGGCGGCGAGGGCAGGCGGGCGGTCTCGTACGAGGCGAAATGTCTTCCGGACTTCCTCGGCTACCCCGCGGTGAAAGGGCTCGAGGCCCTGCGCGCGGCGCTGGGCGGCTCCGGATTGAGCCTTTACCTGGAGCCGGAGTGCACCGGCGCCGATTGGCCGGCGGCGGTGGAAAAGATCTTCCGATTCCTCGACCGCCTGCCTTCCGGAGAGCGCCCGGGTCTCAAGCTCCGCTGCTCGGGGCCAGCTGCGATCGGCCCCGACGACCTCGCGCGCGTCGTCGCGGGGGCGGTCGATCGGGGATTGAGGCTGAAGGCGAGCGCCGGCCTCCATCATCCGGTGGTAGGGGAGCGCTGCGGCAACCGCATCGGCTTCCTGGGACTGGCGCTTTCCGTGCGCCTGAGGCGAGTTTTCGGCGCGGGCTTTTCCGTGCCGGCGATGGCCGGCTGCATGACGTGCGCGACGCCCACGCAGTTCACCTTCGCCGACGGCGGCGCGGCCTGGCTGAATTTCCGTCTGGGCAAGGACCAGCTCGCGGGGGGCGCCGGCCTCACCATAGGCAGCTGCAGCCTCCAGGAGCCCGACGACGGCCTGGCGCGGCTGTACCCCGAGCTGGGTTGGCTGGCGGCGCCGCCGAATAAGCCCTTGACGGATTGAGCAATCCGGCTATCCTCACTCGTGACGGCGCTGAAAAACCCCGGGATCCCGCGCCAGCGCTCCTTCTCCGCTTTTTAGGGAAGGCGTTCCAACGCGGCGTCCATAGGTTGTCTAGGTCCTTCGGTCCCAAAAGTCCTAGGCCCTCGGGCCCTGACAACCTGGGTCTTTTCAGGCCGTAATATGGCTATGCCGAGGCCCGAAAGTCCTAGGCTCGAACGCGTCCTTATCGCGGCGGTCCTCCTCCTCAACACCCTGCCGGTTCAGGTTTTCGCCGATTACTCTTCCGACGGGGCACGCGAGATTCCCGCCGCGGCCGTCCGTACGCCCGCCGACCTCGATGCCGAGATCAACACGGTGCAGGGCATGCTCGTTTCCTTGCGCCGGCGCCCGTCCGATGTCTCGAGGGACGCGATCCACCCCATCCTGACGCGCCTGCAGGTGCTGAAGGCGAAGCAGACGGAGTTTCCGGGCGAGGAGCTCCAGCGGCGCTCGATCCCCGACCGCCTCGCGCTCGCGGAGAACGAGGCCCGCAACTTCAAGCGCATCGACGACTGCGTCGGCGCCGGCGGCGTCCCGACGGCCCAGATCCTGGCCGCCTCCAACTGCCTCGACCACGCGCAGCGCGAACTTCTGGCCGCGGAGGCGGCTCAGCCCGTGGGCGCTCCGTGGGCGAAGCTGCTCAAGGCGCGCGCCGCCTTGCTCAACGCTCCCGGGGCGCCGGCCGAGGTGCGCTCGCGCGCGGCCTGGGCCATGTCCCTCGCCTCCGCCATCGATTCGAGCCACGGCTTGTCCAAGTCCGAGTACCAAGCCGTGCTCGCCGACCTGCTTCGCCGCGAGGCCGAGCCGATGGGCCCCGATAACGGGGCCTCGCTCAGGACCCTCGCGACCGACGCCCGCAAGGTCCGGGGGGCCAAGACCGACGAGGCCGCGGTCGGCACCCTGGCCGCGGCCTTCGACGCGCGCGGGACTTTTAGCGCCGGCGCCGCCGATCGCCTCAACGTAGCCGATGATGGGGTGCGGGCCACGCTCGCGAACCGGGCCACGGCCTCGACCGGCGGCCGGCCGGGGCCGAACACGATCCGGATCAACGCGCCCGCCGCTCCCGGGTCCGCCGCGCCCAGTGCGGTGGAGTGCGGCGGCAATCCGACGGACTTCAAGACCTGGTTCTCGGGCTGCCGCGAGGCCAAGCAAGAGGAATTGGCGAAGCTGGCTCGCAAGGCTCTGACGGAGACCCCGGAGGCCCTGGGCGTGGCGGCGCAGTCCATCCCGCCGACGGCGGACGTGGCGCAGCTCGATGCCGGCGTGATCGCCATGACGCAGCGCCTGTTGCCCGACACCCCGTGGCCGACCGGCGTCTGCAGCCAGCAAGAGGGCTCCGCCAAGATGGCGGCCTTCCAGGGAGCTCTCCGGAACAAAGGGCTGACGGCGCTCTATCAGTACTTCGCGGCGAGAGACGGCTACCGGCGCTTCCTCGGCAACGACGTGCTGTCCCAGCGGAAGTACAACCTCCCCGCCGACTTTAATTTCCGATTCGAGCCGTGGGAGCTGGGGCTGGACAGGGCCCGGGAGACGGGCGCCGCGATCGAGCAGACGCCTCAGGCCATGACGGTCGGCGCCGTCATGAAGGAAGGGAGCAGGGAGTACGTCGGCAGGAAGATCGAATTCGGCAAGGACTCCTGGTACTTCGAGGGTTTCTCGCAGGACGGCCGGCGCTTGGTCGCCAACCGCATCCAGGAGAAGACGAAGTCGGGGCCCAAGGACGTGGAGAACCACCTGGAGTACGCCGGTAAATCCGACCCCAACCCGGCGAAGATCACCGCTCTGTTGCGCCAGCGGGGCACGGTCGTCCTCGAGCAGATAGCGGAGATCAGCAAGTCGCTGGTCACGACGATCGACTACGGGCCGGACGGCAAGACGGTCGTGCGCAAGAGCGTCAGCGAAGGCGACAGCGGCCGCACCACGACCGATGACATGGTCAGGGGCTTGCACATCCAAACCGACAAGTCCGGCAAGGGGGTCCTCACCCCGCTGGACCCGAAGAAGGCCGATTGGAAAGAGCAGTACGGCGTGTTCGATCCCCAGGGCTCCTTCAAAGCCGACAAGATCGTCTCCAAGGAAGGCAGCACGGAGTTCCTCAAGTCGGGCCTGATCGTCAGGCGCGACGCCAAAGACAAGGTCATCGGCTATCAGCTCAAAGGCGACCTTCTTAACGGCTTGGCGGGCCAGCAGCGCTACGGCAAGGCGCAGAAGCTGGCCAAGGCCCTGCTGGGTCAGCTCGCGGGATACGACGACCCGCGCCATGCGGTGCCCCTGGCGAACCTCCTCTTCGATCTGAAGGACTTCGGCAAGCTGATGACGCATATGGTGGACCGAAGCGAGAACAATCTTCCACCCCACAGCGGCTCGGCGGAGCTCGATTACATCGTGGTGGACCCGGGCGGGAATATCACGCTGCGGTTCCGCTACGCCGACGGTTTCGCCGAGGTCGTGCACGCGAAGTGGGACGATTCCTTCTCCACTGACGCCGCGGGCGCGAAGCGGGGCTCTTGGGTCCTGTCCCGGCCCGAGCGCATGCAGCCGCAGGGCGACAAGATGGTCCGGGTGGGCGGCGCGAGCCAGATCGACATGATGGCCTGGATGGCCTATCTCGACAACGGCGACCGCAACCGGTTCATGGAGCCCCAGAAGGAATATCACGACCGATTCTTCGTCTCCGATCAGTGGATCATCCATAGCTACGTCTGGCATATGACGTGGACCGGCGACCGCGACTCCGGCCGCTGGACGCTGCCCCCGGGCGGGAATATCGAGACGGGCAAGCCCCAGGTCGTCGCCATCGACGGGACCTCCGTGGCGTCGATCGTCGGCAAGGCGATCACCATCCCCGGCTGCGCCCATGTGGCCTCCTTCGTATGGGACGGCGGCATGAGCAAGTACTACGAAGCGAAGGGGGCGTTGTTCGACGACAACGAGTCGCGGCTCTTGGCGGCCGGCTACCGCGCCAACATGCCCTGGGGCTACGACAAGGACGCGCTCACGGGAGCCAACGACTGGGTAAAAGGTGAAGTCGACACCCAGTCGCGCAAACAGAGAGTGAAGCAGGCGGAGGAGGCCGGCCTGAACAAGTCGAACGTCCTTTCGGACACCTGGGCGGCGCTCCGCGACGGTCCCGTGAGCGACCTGGAGCGCCAGGCGAACGTGGGGCATTTCACGGCGGCTAACCGGAGCTTCGACAAGGCCGAGGAGTCCGGCAGCGTCCTGGCGAAGGGCTACTACTACACGGTCGGAGGGATGCAGAAGATCGTCGACACGGCCGGTCACCTGGTCTGCGATCCTTCCTTCCTGGCCTTCACGGCGCTGACGTGGGGCATCGGCGCGGGCGCGGCCGCCATCAAGGCGGGAGGGAGCTTCCTGGGGCTGAGCGGCCAAGCCTTGGTCAACACGGTGCGCGTCATGCAGGCCGGGAACACCATCGCGGGCGTCACTTTTGGAGTGCCCCTGGCTTTCAACGCCGCAGACAACGCCATCAACCTCGGCCACGATGTGGCCAACGGCGACATGCGCGGGATTATCGAGCATGGGATAGACCTTGGCGTCGACATCTTCTTCCTGAAGGGGATCGCGGAAGGGACCGCCAAGAGCGTCCGAGATTTCAGAGCGTCGTTTGATAAGGGGGTCAACGTCGAGACCTCTCGCACGCCCGATCGAGTGCGCGTCGAGGGCAACGAGCGGGTCGATGTGCGCGCCGGCGACGAAGGGAACCTGCCGACGGGCGGCGCCCGGCCCGTCGAGACGGGGGGCGTCCGCGCTCCCGAGGGCGTTCGCCCCGTGACCGCCGAGGCGCCGGCGATGGAGCCGGCGATGCGGGGCGCTTCGGTCGACGGGGCCATCTCTCGCGCGGGGAGCCTGCCGGCTGAGGTGAGGGGCGGCGGGGTGGGCGAGGCTCCCACGGGGACTAAGTTCTTCAGCAATTCCGGCGAGTTCAAAGCGTCGGAGACCGGGGCGCGCCCGGCGGCCGAGGTCGCCGGCGCCAAGCCTGTCCAGGCCGCCCAGCCCGCCGGCACGGGAGCGGGCGAGGCGGCCGGCCCGCGATCGAGCGGACCGGCGCCGGAGGTGGCGCGCGGCGGCGGCGAGGCGCCGCGTTCGGGCGGAGAGGCCGCGCGGCCGACGCCTCCGGCGCCCGAGCCGGTCCGGGTCGTCGAGAACACGAACGCTTCCAATTCGGCTCCGGTCGAGGCGAAGGGCGCGGCGTCCGAGGCGCCCGTCACGAGAAGCTCCGCTCGGCCTGCCGAGATGGCCGGTTCGGAGGACGTCGGCAACGCGCGCTTCGCGCCCTCGGCGCCGAGGATCGAGGCCAGGGTGGACGTCGCCAAGAGCGCGAGGCCCGAGGCCGCGAGGCCGGGAGATATCCGCGCGTCGCCCGAACCGGCGGCCCCGGGTCGCGAGACCTCGGCTGAAGCGTCCACGCGCGGCTCGGCGCGGCCGGAGGTCGCGGATCTGTTGGCCCAGGCCGATATCAGGCAAACCGAGGCGGCCACTAAGGTGAACCAGGCCCAGCGTCTCGAGCTGGCCGCCGAGGGGCAGGGCAAGCCTCCCGCCGACGTCGCCAAGACCGCGCCTCCGATCGAGCAGGCGGCCGACTTGCGCGCGCAAGCCGACCGGCTCCAGGCCGAGGCGCGGGCTTTGAAAGAGGCGGCCAACGGCAAGCCGGCCGAGCTGCCGGCCTCTGAGGCGAAGGTCGGGGCGGACGAGGCGGCGCGCTTGGCGAACGGCGCCGTGACCGGCGAGGCGGGCCCAGGCGAGGGCAAGGCGCCTTCCGCCAAGACTTCCGCGGCGGGGGAGGGCGAGGCGTCAGCGTCGGCGGCGGCGCCTAAGCCCATCGTTCCCGAGGGCATGTTCGCCCGCATGCGCGAGGCATGGAACTCGCGGCCTACGCCGCGCGAGCTGTGGCGCGATATCGTCGATATCTACACCGTCGGCCGCAAGCGCGGCGCCGTCGAATCCGAGGGAACGGCCGAGGGCCAGAATTTTGCGCCCGACGCGGCCAAGGGCGAAGCCCCGGCTCCCGCGGCGACGGGACCCACTTCGCTGGTCGGGCGGCTGTTCAATCTCGTGCTCGGATCCGAATCGGACCCGATCAAGGCGCTGACGAAATACCGCAGCGAGGCGCGTCAATTCGCCGCCGAGGAAGCGTCGTTCAAGGGCCGGACGCGGGTCCTGGAAGGCGACCGCGCCGCTCTCGAGCGGTCTTTGGACGGCGCGAGGACGGAGCTCTCGAGGGCGCGCGCGGCCGAGCGCGCTAGGGGCGGGACGGAGGCGAAGGCCGCGACCGACGCGGTCGCCGCCAAGGTCCGCGCCAAGCAGGCCGAGCTCGCCAAGATGGATAAACAGCTCCTCGACGCGAAGACGGAGGCCCAGGCGGCCGGCAAGCGCCGCTCGCGCGCGCAGGACGCCGCCGACGGCGCCAAGAAGGACGCGCTCAAGAAGATGACGCCCGAGGAGGTGCGCGCGAAGTACAACGACGCCTTGCGCGGAGAGCGCGCGGCGCGGCAGGCGCACGAGGGGATCAAGGAGTCGGCGAGGCTCGACGTCGAGGCGTCCGAGAAGGTGCGCGAGGCGCTCGACGCGCAGAGGTCGGCCGAGCAGACGGCCAAGCGGCTCGCCAAGGCGCGCGAGGAGGCGGCCTCCGCGAAAGGAAAGGAAGCCAAGGCCGAGGCGAAGAGCCGCGTGGCCGAGGCGGAGAAGGCGGCCAAGGAGGCGCGCGAGGCGGCGGACGTGAAGGCGCGCGAGGCGGCGGCCGCGAAGGAGAAGGTGGCCGCGGCGAAGGCGCGGCAGAAGGCGAAGCTCGAGGAGGCGCGCCGGCGGTTGGGCAAGGACGAAGCCGAGAAGCGCCTGCGGGAGCTCGATGAGGAGGGGAAGCCCAAGGAGGCGGCGCCCGAGAAGACGAAGAAGAGCTTCTGGCGGCGCGCCGTCGAGAAGGTCCTGCCCCTGGGCTTGATGGCCGGCATCATGTGGTACTTCGGGCGGCCCAAGGAAGCGCCGCAGGGCGATCCCTTCGCTCTGCCGCCGGACGACAAGGAGCCCGGACCTGACAAGAAGAAGGCCGAGGAAGATTGGTGGAACGACCCCACGAATCCGAACGGCGACCGGTCCATGCGCACCATGGACAATGACCCGAGCGCCTCGAACGCCGGCGCTCCCTACGACGTGCGCTGCCTCGACCCGAAGGATGGCGCCACCGTAGGCCCAGGCGCCTTCGGCGTGTTCGGCGGGGCGGCCGACAAGACCGGCGTCGCCTATGCCGTGCTCGTGGTGGACGGCCAGCCGGTCGATCGCATGGATTACGACGACCGCAAGCCGGGCAAGATGGTGGATTTCAAGTTCGGCTTGGACACTGATTCGATCGGCAACGGGACGGGCACGCATTCGATCCAAGTGCACGCCGTCAACGACGCCGGCGGGCACGGCTCCTGCAGCGTCCGGGTGGGCTTCGGCGACGCGTCGGCCAGCGAGAAGACGGCGAAGCAGAATCAGCCGCAGCCCGGCCAGTATGGAACCGGCGTCAAGATCGGCGGAGGCGGTGGCTCGGGCAGCGGCTCGGGGAGCGGCGGCGGCGGCGGTGGCGGCGGCGGTGGCGGTGGCGGTGGCGGCGGCGGTGGAGGAGGCGGTGGCGGCGGTGGAGGAGGCGGTGGCGCGAGTGGTGGCGGCGGCGGTGGAGCGCCGGATGCCGCGGCTCCCGCGGCCGCAGGCGGCGCCCAGGCTTCGCCCGCGAGCTCGGCCGCGACGCCCGCAGCCGGCGTAGGTGGGGCGGGTTACGCGCCGCCGGCCGGGTCCGCGTCGCCGTCCAGCCCCGCGGCTCCGAGCGGCTCGGGAGGCGGCGGCCCGGCAGGCGGTTTCGCCCGGCCGGCCTCTGGCAACGCGGCCTCCGAGGCGCCTCAACTGGCCTCCAATCCCCAGTCTCCATTCGGGTTCGGAGGTTCGGGCTCCGGCTCGAGCGGCGCCGCGATGCCGGTGTTCTCTCCGCGCAATCCTTTCCCCGAGGGCCCCGCGCCGAGGAGGATCCCCAAGAAGAAGGCCTCCGCCTCCGTGCCGCGCGATTCCGTTTCCACGGCTGCGGGCTCGGCTTCGGCGCCGCAGGCGACGGATGCCGATGAAGAGGTGCCCTACCTGCGGCCTTCAAGGCACATGCTCACCGGCCGCCTCCCCAACAATAGTACGGAAGCTCCGGCCGCGCCTGTGGGCTCGCCTTGGTCCACCGTGCTGCAGTTCGCCGTCCTGGCCGGAGCCTTGCTCCTGCTGAGCCGCTTCCGCAAGCTCGCCTACCTGCTCGGTTTGCGCCGGCGCGACGACTAAACACCCGTTGCCACGCTGTTACCGGTGGAGGGTTAACCTCCGAGTACGGCGCGTCCATGAAGTATAAAAATAGCTACGCGAGCGCAGCGCTTTTGCTGTCCGCAGGTCTGTCTCTGTACACCATCTCGGCACTGCCGCGCGGCGGCGTCGCGCGCCAATGGCTCTCCATCAACCTCAACTCGCCGGAGGCGTCCGAGGCGCCGGCGCGCGCGAGCATATTCCCTCCCCGGACCGAAGAGCCGTCTTCCGCGCTCGGACAGCAAGCGGCTCAGACGGCGAGCGGCTTCGAGGGCATCCAGGACGCCGGCAGCTCGCCCAGAGGCGGCGCGATCGCCGCCTCCGCGGCTCGGACGGATGCGGGGCATCCTGACAGCCTTTCGATGGTGGTCTCGCGCGGCGCCGCGGACCCGGGCTTCGCGCGAGCGGGCGCCGGGGGAGCCGTCGGCGTCGCGGACTCCGGAGGGCTTGAAGCTTTCTCGTGGCAGTCTGCGCCGGACGCCCGCGACGCGCTCAACGCCTACCAGGTCAATCCTTCGACGGAGACTGCTCGGCGCTAGGTCTTTTGTCCCATCCGTCACTAGTCCATAGTGCCCTCTAAACGGCGCGCTTTTCGGCCCAAAATATCGCGTGATGTTCGCAGGGATCTTCCTCATGGCGGCGCTATCGGTGCGTGCCGCGCCGGCGCTTCCGTTGAGCGCCTTCGGCCTCGACGCGACGGCGATCGAGCGGCTCGGGTTCCGCGACTCGGGTCGCGGCCTCGTCGAGCTGGCCTCGGGCCGCTTCTACGTCGGCGAGGAGCGCGAAACCAAACTGCGCTCGCTGGCGGGGCGTACGCCCGGGCGGCCGAAGAGCCGGCAGTCTGAGACGGCCGGGCGCGAGCCGGACGCCTTACGCCTTCCGGCGTTCTCCCTGAAGGTCCCGGACGGCAACGGCGCCGTCCAACTCGCCGGCTGGTTCGACGGTTCGGACTCGAAGCCCGGGCTGCGCGCCGAGTCCTCGACCGTCGCCGGTGAGCCCGCTCCCGCGTCCGCCGGCTCTTCTCGTCTTTCTCGCCCTCCCGCGCAGCGGGACAGGGCGGATGCATCCGACGCCGTTCCGCCGCCCTTGGCGCTCGGCGCGCTGCAGTCGCGCGGCACTCCGGCGCAGCTTGCGCGCCTGGCGGCTTCGCGTCTCCCTGGCGCCGGCGCCTCGGACTTGGCCGCCGCGGGCACGCTGGCGACCTGGCAGGCGGTGGGCGCCTTGGTCGACCGCTGCGTCGCGCGCGGGACGCGCCTTCCCAAGCCGGGCTGGGAGCAGGACGCTGCGAGCGCCTACCGCGACGGCTTCGCGAGCGCTTGGGACAAAGGCCCGGTGAGCGTCACGGTCACTGACGACGCGCGGCTCTTCAAGGACCGCGGGACGTGGATCGGCGACCCCGTCCTGCGGCGGCCGGACGGCTCGGTGGAGCTGGTCGTGAATCTCCCCTGGATGGAGACGATCGCCCAGGATGGAGCCTTCGCCGACTCGAGGCTGACGCGCCTGCGCCACGCGATCGCCTCTCTCGACGGCGCCGAGAGGACGAAGCTCGTCGACGGCGCGCTGGGCGGACGCGATCCCCAGTCCATGACCTACGGGCTCTTGTACCGGCTGGCGGGCTGGATGCAAGGCGAGCTTTTGACGGCCGGCTTGAGCGACCCGGCGGCCCTGACCCAGGGCCCGGCGGCGGCGCAGGGCGGCACGCTCGAGCGCATCGAGCGGCACCCGGTCTATCGCGCGATCTACGAGGGCGCGCTCAACGCCGCCTTCGC
>JAPLKK010000055.1 GCA_026388115.1 Elusimicrobiota bacterium
GGGACGAGGCCGATGGACAGGAACGCCGCGACGAAGATCGATAGGCGCAAGGAAGTAGGCCTCCTTCCCGGCGCCATTGTAGGAGGAACTGGAATCGTAACAGGGACGGCGACGGAATTCAAGTCGATTCTACGACTGCCGCCGCCTCGCGAGCAGAAGGTCCTGGACCCACAGCAAGAGCGCGGTGAGCACGCCGACGCCGGAGACCGCCCACCAGACCCGCTGCGGTTGATGGAGCGTCTCGCCGAAGTGGTGCATCACGGTCCCGCCGAACCAGCCTCCCGCCAGCGAGCCGATGCCGATGGGCAGGAACGCGAAGCCCATGTAGGTCCCCTGCTGGCCCGGCGGGGCGAGGCGCGAGATGTACTCGTAGTAGCGCGGCGACTGGATCATCTCGCCGACCGCCAGCATGAGGATCGCGGCGATCGCCGCGTGGATGGACGGCCGCCAGGCGAGGATGAGCCACGACAAGGCGGTCACCAGCGTGCCGAGGGCGATGGCGCGGAAGGCGGGGATCCGCTTGGTGAGCTGGTTGATGAGCACCGTGAAGAGGATGACCGCCAAGCCGTCCGTCATGAGGATCATCTCGACGTCGGCGTCGGCCTTGACGTAGGCGTGCAGGTAGCCGGGCAGCGTGATGTACTGCTGCCAGAAGACCATCCAGTAGCCCGAGAAGGTGAGCAGGAAGAGCATGAAGCGCGGATTGGACAGCACGGTCAGCAGATTGCGCAGCGTCTGGGCGAGGCTCGGCGGCGGCGCGTCGCCGTCTTTGCGCGGCTCGCGGAAGAAGGCAAGTACCGCGAAGAACATCAGCAGGACGCTCACCGAGGCGAGACGGAAGACGTTCTCGACGCCGAACCGGCGGTGCGCCCACGACGCCAGGAAGGGGCCGGCCGCTCCGCCGATGTTGACCATGGTGTAGTAGATCGAATAGCCGATGGAGCGCACGCTCTCCTTCGAGGCCCGCGCGGTGGTCCCGACGACGCACGGCTTCACCAGCGAGACGCCCAAGGCGGGCAGGACGAGGATGAAGCCGACGAACAGCGCCGGAGGGACCGCGGCCCGGACCGGCGCGAGCCACGGGGCGCCGACCGAGCCGAGCAGGAAGTAGGCGGCGCCGAGGATCAGGTAGGCGGAGGCGAGGGCCCGGCGGTAGCCGAGGCGGTCGGCCGCCGCCCCGCCGAAGACGGCGAGGAACCACACCATCCCGCCGAAGAGCCCGGTGAGCATCCCGGTCTGCTCGGTGGGAAAGCTCAGCTTCTCGTGCAGGTAATTGGCCAGCGACGCGAAGGCGCCGTAGTAGGCCAGGCGCTCGAAGATCTCGCTGACGTTGGCCACCCAGAACGGCCGCTCGAAGCCGTCCCGGATCTCGCGAAGCCTCTCGCCCACGCTCATGCGGACCGTCATTCTGCAACATTTGGCGGGGGCGCCGCCGCCTGGAAGGATTAGGCCAAGAGAATCATCGAGATAAAATAATGAAAACCCAGATAAAGGCACCGAGTCTTGAAGCGAGCTTCAAGACCGGATCACCAGACGCGGTTGGTCTTCGCGGACGCCATGGGCGAGCCTTCCTTGCAGGAGGAGGCGCGCGCGAACTCCGGCATGTTGACGACCACGCCGGAAGGGACGCCTCGAGCGGCCCTGTATACCGGGTCTTAGAAGAGCCTTTCGACGCGGGCGAGCAGCTCCGAGGGCGCATACGGCTTGGCCATATAGTCGTCGGCGCCGCGATAGAAGCTCTCGGCCTCTTCCTCGGGGCGCGAGCAGTCGCTCAGGATAACGAACGGCATGCGCCGCATGGCCGGAGTCGTGCGCATCCAGCGCCATATCGAACGACTCTTTGCGCAGAAGCTCCACCGCCTCCTCGCCGTCCGCGGCGACGGAGGCGTGCATCCCCGCCTCGGTCAATATCCCCTCTATCTTCGCCCAAGAGGGGGCTTCGTCCTCGATGACCAGGATCCTCTTCATGCTTCGGTCCTGATCCCGCCGAGCGAGACGTCAAAAGGAACGAACGCGGTCGTCCGCGGCGGGGGTGGGCGCTGAGACGGTCTTGTCACTCGCGATAGGATGCATCGCAAATGCGATGTCAATTGTAAATCTAATCGTCAAGTTCTCCGGCGAGTCCGTCTGACAGAGGAACGGGACTAAGACAGGAGTGGCGCAACCTCCCTTCCCGCTGACCGCAACTGACGTGGTGTCCTCAGGGACGGCGGCGGTGGACTATTCTTGTCCGGACCACTCGCGGTAGAACCGCTCGAGATAGGCTTGCATGAAGCGGTGGCGCCCGGCGGCGAGTCTTCGGCCGGTCCTGGTGTTCATGCGGTCTTTCAGCAGGAGGAGCTTCTCGTGGAAGTGGTTGACCGAAGTTCCTTGGCCGTCGTGGTAGGCGGCGGCGGTCGCGTGCAGCACGGGCTTTTCGGCGGGGTCGTGGATCCGGCGATGCTTGCTGCCGCCGTAGGCGAAGCAGCGGGCGATGCCGATCGCGCCCAAGGCGTCCAGCCGGTCGGCGTCTTGGACGACGCGCCCTTCGAGCGACAGGGGCGCCGGCTTGACCCTCGCGCCCTTGTACGAGGAGTTGCCGACGATATCGCAGACCCGCATCACGACGGCTTCGGGGACTCTTAGCTTCTCCAACCACGCTCGCGCGGCCCTCGGCCCCGCAGCCTCGGCGTGGAACTTCCAATCGGCGATGTCGTGGAGCAGGGCGGCGAGCTCGACGATGAACGGGTCGGCCTTCTCGGCGCGGGCGATCCTGAGCGCCGTCTTGCGCACGCGCTCGATGTGATGCCAGTCGTGGCCCGTCCCCTCCCGGAGCAACCGCTGCCGCACGTGCTCCGCGGTCCGATGGATGACCCGCGCCGTATTCACGCGGCCCTCACAAGGGGATGAACACGTCGGCCAGCCCGCTGGCCAGGTTCATCACGAGGGACAACACGCAGGCGCGACGGAAGGAAAGGACGCGGCGGTTCAAGCTGTAGAGAAAGAGCGTCTCGAACGCCCAGACGACGAACTCCTGCGTCAGCGGCAACGGGAGCCATCTTGGCAGGACGAACCAGATCATCGGGACGGTGATGGCGTTCGCCGCCGCGACGCTGGCGACAAAACGCAGCCGGAGCTTCGTGTCGAAGCCCGGACCTAGCAGCGCGTACAGCCCGGCGAGCGCCAACTCGATGACGAGGGTCAGCGCGAACGCCACCCCGAAGTCGCCGGCCGCCGCCTGCCGCACGCCGACCGCCGCCCCCAGCCGGCCGATCCCCCCGCGCGGACGGGTGACCTCGCGCACCACGAGCCGTCCGGGCTCGACCGACACGACGTAGGAAGCGTTCACCGCCTGGGAACGGGCGAACACGCCGCTCTCGCGCACCTCGCCGTCGTCGAAGCCGAGCACGAGCTTCTGATAATCGCTGAAGCCGTAGGCCATGGCGTCGCAGGAGGCGGCGGCGCAGTCGAAACCCTGCGGCCCGACGCGGAACAGATGCTTGGGGTCCGCGCACTCGGCGTTGTCGCATTGGAGGAGGTCCGCGCGGCCGGCGACGGCTCTGGCCGGGCCGGAGCCGAAATCGAGCCGGAAGCTCTCCGTGGGCTTGGGACCGACGTCGGCTTGGGCGCGCCCGAGCCCCGCGAGAGAAACACCGAAAAAGAGGAGTAATACCCGCCGGTTCATGTCAGCTTGAAGATCAGCTCGAAGAGCCAGACGACGGCCAGGAACAGGACTGCCTGGATCACCATCCGCTCCACGCGCAGGCGCGAGCCGCCGAGCCGCTCGTAATCATGGGCCTCGGCCTCGCGCGCGAGGCAGGCCGTAACGATGCGCGGCGGTGGCCGCATGCCGGGACGTCAGCTTGATCTTCAAGATGCCGAACAGTGACACTAGCGCGCCGCCGGCTTCTCATCGCCGCCGGCCTTGCCGGCCCCCGGATCGTTCGCGGCAGGCGCCGCCCCCGCGGCCGCCGCCGTGGACACGCCGACGGCGTCCATCGCGTCGATCTCCTCGGGCAGGTCGATGTCGGCTTCCGGCACCTCGGCGGGCAGATAGCCCGCCTTGCGCATGCGCTCGATGAGCACCTCCTTGCGCTTGGCCATCTTCGGCCCCTGCTTCGGCGGATTGAGCCGCCAGGGGCTGGGCAGGGCGGCGGCCAAGGCGACGGATTCGTCCACGGTCAGCATCGAGGCGTCCTTGCCGAAATAGATGCGCGAGGCGGCCTGGGCGCCGTACACCCCCGGGCCCCACTCCGCGATGTTCAGGTAGATCTCGAGGATGCGGTCCTTGGTCAGGGCCTGCTCGAGCTTCCAGGCGATGAGGATCTCCTTGGCCTTGCGCAGCGGGTTGCGCGAGGGCGAGAGGAAGAGGTTGCGCGCCGCCTGCTGGGTGATGGTGCTGCCGCCGCGCGCGAGCTTCCCCTTCTTCATGTCGTAGTCGATCGCCTGGCTCATCGCCTCCCAGTCGACCCCGTTGTGGCGGTAGAACATGTCGTCTTCCGAGATCACCACGGCGTGGCGCAGATGCGGCGAGATCTGGCTCAGCGGCGTCCACTGCATCATCACCACCGGAAGCCACAGGAGGTAGCCCGCCACGCCGCAGACCGCCATCCCCACCACGGCGAACAGCACGAGGGCGCCTGAGGCCGCGAGCCGGATCATCCGCCGCACAAACGCCATAGCTCTCCCCGTCCGATCACGCGCGCCCCTTCGGCCAAGGCGCTGCGCCGCAAGCCCCCGTCCTCGGTCGCGACGACCACGCCGAGGCCGCGGCTGCGGATGAAGCGCACCTTCCCCTCGATCATATCGTCGGCCGAGCCCTCATGAGAGAAGCGTACCAAGGCTTGCCCCGCTTCGCCAACCGGCCGCGCCGGACCGTCGAAATAGATCTCGACCTCGGCCCGGGCCCCCAACCGCTCGGCCAGGCGCGACACGCGCTCCATCAGCTCCTCGGTGCGGGCCTGCTCCATGGCCGGGAAGCGCGGGTCATAGTCCGCTCCGCGCGCCAGATTGGTTCCGTCGACGAGATAATGGCGGCTCATTCTTGCGCCCGCGTCACCAGCCGGAGCTTGCGCGCCGCCAGGCGCGGCACGACCGTGCGCGTCCTGCCGTCGGCGAAGCGCACCTCCAGGGCCGCCTCGCTCTGCTCCCCCACGCTCACGCGCCGGGTGCCCAGGACCACGCCCACGCCGTGCTCGGGATGCTCGAGCACGTCGCCCGTAGAGAATCCCAGGTCGGGAGCGGGGAGGGAGGCCTCGATGTC
>JAPLKK010000102.1 GCA_026388115.1 Elusimicrobiota bacterium
TATCCTCGGGGGTGGCCGGCACGTGCAGGACCGCGCAGTAGCTGGCCACGTTGCGGCGCAGGCGCCGGAGCACCATGGACTTGCGCCGGGGCGTGACCGCCTTCTGCGACATCACCTGGTCGAGGACGTCGAGCCTGAGCCTCTCGTTGAGCTCCTTCACGATCCTTTGGAACGCCTGCGAGCGCTGGGCGAAGGGCTTCTTTTGCTCGTCGAAGAGCGATTGCGCCTTCGCCCGGCTGAGCAGGTCGAGGAGCATCTCCCGCCTCGAAGGCTCGGCGAGGTCGGCGGGGCTGAGGTTGAAGGCGATGTCGATGAAGTCGCCGGGAGCGAGCGAGCGGTCGAGGACCTCGCGGAACTCGGCGAGGAAGGCCTCGTCGGGGACGCTTTGCTCTAGGGCGGCGAAGAAGCGCGCTTTTGCCGCCGCCAGCTGCTCCTGCTTGAGGAGGCGCACGGCCGGCTCGATCTCGCGCAGCTTCGAGATCATATAACCCCAGGGCTCGGTCTCGTACTGCTCGACCGCCGTGCCGTAGCTGCAGAAGTCGCGCAGCCGCGCGAGGACGACCATCTGCTGTGTGGTCCGCGTGTCGCCCACGCCGACACCGGGCGGCTGCAGGTGGCGCACCAGCCGCCGATCTTCAAGGTGGGGGATTTGCGCGAAAGCCGCACCACGTTCCGGCATCCCGGGCAATACACTTCGAGCGCGTGGATGTCGATGCCGGGGTAATCCTTTTCGAAGACAGCACGGTCCGTGTAGCGGGGGACCACCCAGCGGCCAGTCTGCATGACCGGAATAGTATAATCGCCGCCGATGCCTGCGCAAGCGGTTTCGTTCTCCCTCTCCCGCGAAGCGGGAGAGGGCCGGGGTGAGGGCAAGATATGAATCTCCGGATCGTCCTCGTCCGGCCGCGCGACCCGAACAACATCGGGGCCGCCGCCCGCGCCATGGCGAACTTCGGCCTGTCCGATCTCTGGGTCGTGGCGCCTCACCCGCCCGTCTGGCGCGAGGCGAAGAGCGCGGTCGGCGCGGCGGCGCTTCTCAAGCGCGCACGGGAGGCCCGCACGCTCGAGGAAGCTCTCGCCGGGTGCCGCGGCGTCTGGGCGACGTCTTCGATGAAGGGGCGGCGCCCCCGCGTCCCGGTATGCGACTTGCCTGACTTTCCGCCCGCCCCTGGGCGGACGGCGGTGCTCTTCGGGCCGGAAAAGACCGGCCTGACGGCGGAGGAGCTGGCCTACGCCTCTGCCGTCCTTCGAATACGCACGACGGCCGCCTGTCCCTCGATGAACCTCGCGGCGGCCGTCGGGGTCTTCTGCTACGCGTGGTCCGGTGGCAGTCAGCAACTTTCCCAACTTTCTGGAAATTCTCCGCGCACAGCGCCACTGGAGCAGAAGGGCTGGTCCGCGGGCGAGCGTACGCGGCGGCTCAAGGCCGCGGTCTACCGGTCGAACCTGACGGCGGACGAGGCGGGGATGGCGATGGAACTGCTGCGTCGAATGGCTGCCCTCACCCCGGCCCTCTCCCGAACGTCGGGAGAGGGAGAACGGCGAAAGGCGTAGCCTACTTGCTGTTCTGCCGGATGAGCTTCTCCAGCTCGTAGGGGAGCGAGAACCTGACGTCTTCCTCGACCGTCTCGAACTCCTCCACCTCGGTGACGCCGAACTCGCGGCGGCAGAACTCGATAGCCTCCCGCACCAGCACCTCCGGGCAGGAGGCGCTGGCGGTGAGCCCGAGGGTCTTCACGCCGGCGAGCCACTCGGGCCGGATATCGGCGGCGCGCTCGATGAGATAGGAGCGCGCCCCCTTGGCTTGCGCGACTTCGCGCAGGCGCACCGAGTTGGAGCTGTTCGGCGCGCCGAGCACCAGCAGGACGTCTACCTGGGGGACGATCGCCTTGACGGCATTTTGGCGGTTCTGGGTCGCGTAGCAGATGTCGTCTTTGCGCGGGGTCTTGAGCCCGGGGAATCGCTTCTTGAGCGCGGCCACGACCGCCTCGATGTCATCGAGGCTCAAGGTGGTCTGGGTGAGGTAGGCCACCTTCCCTGGGTCCGGGACCTCGACGACCGCGGCCTCTTCCGGCGTGCCGACGACGCGGATGCGCCCCGGAGCCTCGCCCACGGTGCCGATCGTCTCCACGTGCTCCTCGTGGCCGATGAGGATGATCGTGCAGCCTTCCTTGGCGAGCGCGATGGCCTCCAGGTGCACCTTGGTCACGAGCGGGCAGGTCGCGTCGATGACGTTGAAGCGCTTCGCCCGGGCCTCCTCCCGCACCTGCGGCGGCACGCCGTGCGCGGAGAAGATCATCCAGGCGCCTTCCGGCACGTGCTTGAAGTCCTCGACGAAGACCGCCCCCTTGGCATCTCGTGGCGCACGTAGACCGGGCGCCCGCAGACCTCGAGCGCCTTCTCGACGATGTCGATGGCGCGCACGACCCCCGCGCAGAAGCCGCGGAGCTTCGCGACCACCAGATGTCGCTCGGCTCCCCCGCGGGGAGCCGAGCCATTCAGGGGGCCGGTGTCGTTTTTCATCAGTCAGCCTTCACCGCCTCGCGCTCGGGCGCCTGGAGGCGCCGCGGGTCGAGCCAGTCCCCCGCTCGCTCCGCGATCTTTTGCGGCGTGAGGCCGACGAGGTCGTAAAGCTTGTCCAGCGCGCCTGATTCGGTGAAGCCGGCGTGGCCCAGCCGCAGGACTTGGCAGCGGCCGAAGCCCGCGCCGTTGCTTCCCGCCCCGCCAGGCGAGCCGGGCGTCGACAGCGCCTCGAGCACGGCCGAGCCGAAGCCGCCCTCAAGGACGTGGTCCTCGACGGTGATGAGCCTCGGGGTCTCGGCGGCGACCTCCATGAGCAGCGCCGTGTCGAGCGGTTTGACGAAGCGCATGTTGACCACGCCGACGGAAAGGCCGTATTCCTTCTCGAGCAGCTGCGCCGCCTCGAGCGCCGGGTGGACGCGGTTGCCGATGGCGAGGATCGTCGCGTGCGAACCCTTGCGCAGTCGTACGCCCTTGCCGATGGGGATGGTCCGCGGCTCGGGGTCCATGGCGACGCCGATCGAGTTGCCGCGCGGGTAGCGCAAGGCGATCGGGCCGTCGTGCTCCACCGCGGTCTTGAGCATGTTCCGCAGCTCGTTCTCGTCGGCGGGAGCCATGATGGTGATGTTGGGGATCATCCGCAGATACGCGAAGTCGAAGGCGCCGTGGTGCGTCGGGCCGTCGTCCCCGACCAGGCCTCCGCGGTCGATGGCGAACACGACCGGCAGCTTCTGAAGGCACACGTCGTGCTCGATCTGGTCGTAGCCGCGCTGGAGGAAGCTGGAGTAGATCGCGACGACGGGCTTGAGCCCCTCGCAGGCGAGCCCGGCCGCGAAGGTGACGGCGTGCTGCTCCGCCAGGCCCACGTCGAAGTAGCGGCGCGGGAATTTGTCGCGGAACTGGTCCGTCCCCGTCCCCTCGGGCATGGCGGCCGTGATGGCGACGATGCGGGAGTCCTTCTCCGCCAGCTCGACGAGCGCCTGGCCGAAGACCTGGGTGTATTGCGGCGGCGCGGGCGCCGCGGCCGCGGGCTTGCCCGTTTCCAGGTCGAACTTGCCGAGGCCGTGATAGGTGACGGGGAACTGCTCGGCCATCGGGTAGCCTTTTCCCTTCTTGGTCACGCAATGCACGAGGATGGGGCCCTTGAGCTCCTTGATGTGGGTCAGGACGTCCACCAGCTGGTTGATGTCGTGGCCGTCGATCGGGCCGAAGTAGGAGAAGCCCATCTCCTCGAAGAGCATGCCGGGAAACAGCAGGACTTTCGCGCGCTTGGCGACGCGCAGGATGCCCGCGCCCCAGATCTTGA
>JAPLKK010000010.1 GCA_026388115.1 Elusimicrobiota bacterium
CCCTCTCCCGCCTACGGCGGGAGAGGGAGGGGTGAGGGTTCAGTAGTTACCGCCCTACCGCCGCCGCTGCCGGCTGATAATCGAGCTTTTCGGTCTCAAAAGTCTTGGTCCACTTGTCCGTCGAGACCTTGCCCAGGCGCTGGAACGAGAACTGGACGTAATACTTCTTTCCCGCCTCCAGCTTCTGCGACTGCGCCGCCGCGATGGAGGCGGCGTCGATCGCGTAGTTCGCGGCCGGATCGAAGGTCAGCTCTTGCTGGAAGATGGTCGCGTCCGGCCAGAAGGTGACGACTTTCTTCAGCGTGACCTTGATGACGGTCTTCTCGCCGGCGTAGTACGAGAACCACTTGTCGGCGAGCAGCAGCCGCAGGTTCGGCGAGAACGTCTGCGCCGTGATGCCCGCGGGGTCGGCGTTCATAGGGATCTTCTTGACCGGCGCCATGACGAAATTGCCGTCGTAGGTGCCGCCCGAGACGCGCTTGTAGTCGTAGGCGGAGGGGTCCTGGTAGATGGACAGCCACGGGCCTTCCATGCAGACGACGAAGGCGTCGTGCTCCCAGGGGAACAGCGGCTGGCGGTTCTGCAGCGTGATGCGTGCCTGCTCCTGGTAGCTCATGCCCGGGCGGTCCCAGCAGTTCTGTCCGCCGCCGTGCTGCGGGTCGCCGACGGGGGTGCACTCCGTGACCCATTCCTGGCTCCTGAGCCACACGGCGTCGGAGGCCGCAGGATCGGTGGGGCTGAAGGTGAAGCGCACGCAGTCCCGGTCGTAGCGGCTTCCGCCGATGTAGGAGGCCTTGATCGGGGCGGCATCCTTCGTCGCCGTCTCCTTGGCCTGGCTCAGCACAGCCGAGGCGTCCACGCCCTTGTCGAAATCCACGGCCGGCGCATCGGCGAACACGAGCGTCGTCGAGCAGGCCAGGATGGCCGCCGCGCTTGAAACTAGTCCTTTCATCTCTCGCTCCCTCGGGCCTAAAGGCCCGGATAAGAATAGGGGACTATCCTAGCAAAAAGGCCTAGAAAGTTGAAAGCTAATGGCACCAGCCTGGCCGGAGGCCGGATTTCCGGTTATCCTGGCATCACCGATGGAGCGGAGTCCCTGGCCGATGCTCGTCGTCTTCGTCATCGCCGCCGGCGCGGCGCAATGGGCGCGCGCTGGCGACGACCGGCTAGGGTCGCTCGACTGGGGTGGGTGGACCCCTTCCGCTCTCGCGCGAGCGGCGCTGGAAAAGAAGGGCGCCGCCGGCAGGGCGACCGCGCGCGTCATCGAGGCGGCCCAGCAGACGCTCGAGCAGGGCCTGCCCGCCGCATCGTCGATCCACATGCAGGGGCTCGTGTTCACGGATCCCGACTTCAAGCGCTCGCAGGCCGCGACCAAGGATCTGCCGTACCTTTACAACTGGGCGATGTGCGCCCGCGTCGCCCAGGAACCTCTTGCGAGCCGATGCCTGGCGAAGGCGAGCGAGACGGCGCTCGCGTGGGCCGCCGCTTATGTCCCCACCGGAGACCCGATCGACGAGAGCCGCCTCGTGCCGGTCCTGCTGGCGATCGATCTGCTCGCGCCTGTCCTCTCCGCCGACCGGAGAGAGCGCCTGCTCGCATGGACCGAGAACCTCTCGCAGGCCGGCGACGAGCTGTATTCGTCCTGGAAGCCTGCCGATGGCCGGCGGTCGAACAATTGGGCCGCTTGGCGCCTACTGCTCCGGGGGATGTCCGCGACCATCACAGGCTATGAAGGCCGGGAAAGGGAGACACGCGAGCTGCTAAGGGAGTTTGTCGCGGTCAACATCCTGGCTGACGGCGGCAGTAAGGATTTCCACGACCGCGACGCTCTTCATTACCACGTCTACGACCTGGAGGCCCTGGTCCAGCTGGCGCTCTACTGCCCTCGCATCGTCGGCCCGGCCGAGGATGCCGCCATCGAAAAAGCCGTGAGATTCATCGAGCCGTACTTCACGGGCCGGTCGCGGCACGTGGAATTCGTCCGCACGGGCGTGAGATTCGATGTGATCCGCCGCGACGGCGGCGACCCGGCGTTCCAGAACGTGCCGTGGGATTCGGCCGGCGCGCGGCAGCTTCTCAGGCTCGCCCGCGCCAAGTATCCGGCCGTCGCCTCGTGGACGGCCGGCGTCGTCGATGAGCGCTACAGCCCGATGGTCAAGCAGCTTGCGGCGCTGCGCGCGCGCTAGGCCGCGTAGTACAAGGCGGCGAAGAAGTGGCAGGTGCTCCCTATCAGGACGAAGAGGTGCCAGACGAAATGGCCGTAGGGCATGCGTTCGGCGATGAAGAACAGCACGCCGGCGGTGTAGGCGAGGCCTCCGACCACAAGCCAGAGGAAACCGGCGTGGGGCATGTGCAGCCACAGCGGCCTGATCGCGGCGATCACCACCCAGCCCATGAAGAGGTAGAGCAGGGTGGAGATGGCTGGAAAGGCCTCCGCTCCGCCGATGACCTTGAGCCCGATGCCTACGGCAGCGAGGGTCCAGATGACCGCCAGCAATGTCCAGCCCCAGGGCCCGCGCAGCACCCCCAGGGTGAAGGGCGTGTAGGTGCCGGCGATGAGAAGGAAAATCGCCGAGTGCTCGAGGAGTTGGAATACCTGCTTGGCCCTGCCGCGAGGCAGGGAGTGATACAGCGCCGAGCCGAGATACAGCGCCAGCAGGCTCACGGCGAAGACGGTCGCGCCCACGACGTTGATCGCGCTGCCGTGGCGCACCGCGTGGAGGATGAGGATGGGCGTCGCGGCCGCGGCGAGCAGGGCGCCGGCGCCGTGGCTGATGCTGTTGGCTATCTCCTCGCCCAGCGACTGCGGCCGTTCCGGCGGAGCCTCGTCCCGCATGGCGGCTTCCGGCGCGCCGGCGCCGCGCCTAGACGGCGACCGCGCTCTTGTTCTGCTTGTTCAGCGCGCCCTGTCCGTCCGAGCCGCTCGTCGCGGTGCGCAGCGTGCTGATGCGCATCGAGTAGAACGAGCGCCAGACGAAGAACAGGCCGATGACGAACATCGCCGCCCCGAAGAGCCGCGCGGTGCCCGGAGCCGAGACGGCGATCTCGACGGCCAGGAGGCCGAAGAGCGTGGTGAACTTGATGATCGGGTTCAATGCTACCGAGGAGGTGTCCTTGAAGGGGTCTCCCACCGTGTCGCCGACCACGCAGGCCGCGTGCAGCGGCGTGCCCTTCTCCTTCAGATCCACCTCGACGACCTTCTTGGCGTTGTCCCACGCGCCGCCGGCGTTGGCCATGAAGATGGCCTGGAACAGGCCGAAGGCGGCGATCGAGATGAGGTAGCTGGCAAAGAACGTCGGGTCGAAGCACGCGAAGGCGAGCGTGAACGAGAAGATGACGCCGAAGATGTTCACCAGCCCGTTCTGCGCGTACTGCGTGCAGATGGTGACCACGTCGCGCGAGGCCTGCACCGAGGCCTTTTCGACGCCGTCGAGCTTGATGTTGGCCTTGATGTACTCGACGGCCTTATAGGCGCCGGCCGTGACCGCCTGCATCGACGCCCCGGAGAACCAGTAGATCACCGCGCCGCCCATGATGAGGCCGAGCATGACGCGCGGGTCGAGCAGGTCGAGCTTGAGGTTCAAGAGCAGGATGATCGAGAAGATCATCGTCGTCGCTCCCATGACGGCCGTGCCGATGAGCACGGGCTTCGCCGTCGCCTTGAAGGTATTGCCCGCGCCGTCGTTCTCCTCGAGGCGGAGCTTGGCCCGCGCCCAGTCGACCTTCAGGCCTTGCACCTTCTCGATCTCGGCGGCCGCGCCCGGAAGGGTCTCGACCTGCGAAAGCTCGAAGACCGACTGGGCGTTGTCGGTGACCGGGCCGTAGGAGTCCACGGCGATGGTCACCGGGCCCATGCCCAGCATGCCGAAGGCCACCAGACCCAAGGCGAATACCGACGGGTACGCCATGAAGGCGGTGAGCCCCATGTGCGAGACGATCGCGGCTCCGGCCATCAAGCCGGCCACGACCAGCCCCATCCAGAAGGCGCTGAAGTTGCCGGCCACCAAGCCGGACAGCACGCCCAACGATGCTCCGCCCTCGCGGGCAGAGGTGACGATCTCGCGGACGTGGGCTGAGTTCGTCGAGGTGAAGATCTTCGTGAACTCGGGGATGAGCGCGGCCGAGAGGGTGCCGAAGGAGATGATGCTCGCCAGCTTCCACCAAAGGCCCGCCCCGATGTCGCCCAGGAGGAGGTTGCTCACCGCGTAGGTCACCACGATCGAGAAGACCGAGGCGACCCAGACGAGGGAGGTCAGCGGCTTCTCGGGATCGAAACGGTCCGCGTCGGCGAAGCGCGCACGGGAGATGGCGTTGTTGATCCAGAAGGAGCCGACCGAGGTGATGATCATGAGCACGCGCATCACGAAGATCCATACGATCAGCTTGCCCGGGATCAGCTCGGCGCCGGCCATCGGCGACAGCTTGCCGTCCGGACCCACGGCCATGCCGACGGCGAGCGCGATGAAGCTGATGAGGGCGACGCCGGTCACGCCGTAGGTCTCGAAGCCGTCGGCGGTCGGGCCCACGGAGTCGCCGGCGTTGTCGCCCGTGCAGTCGGCGATGACGCCGGGGTTGCGGGCGTCGTCTTCCTTGATATTGAAGACGATCTTCATGAGGTCCGAGCCGATGTCGGCGATCTTGGTGAAGATGCCGCCGCAGATGCGCAGCGCCGAGGCGCCGAGCGACTCGCCGATGGCGAAGCCGAGGAAGCAGGCGCCGGCGAGCGTGCGCGGGACGAAGAGGAGGATCGCGATCATCATGAACAGCTCGACGCAGATGAGCAGCACGCCGATCGACATGCCCGAGTGGAGCGGGATGTCCATGACTGCGTACGCCTTCTCCGCGAAGGCGGCGAAGGTCGTGCGCGAGTTGGCGTAGCAGTTGATGCGCATGCCGAACCACGCCACGGCGTAGGAGCCGCCGATGCCGAGCACCGAGAACGCGAAGATGATCGCGACCTTGTACGCCTCCAAATGCATCAGGCCGCCGAAGTACACCACGATGCAGGCGCCGATCAGAGCCTCGAGCACCAGCAACAGCTTGCCTTGCTGGATCAGGTAGGCCTTGCAGGTCTGGAAGATGAGCTCGGAGACCTCGCGCATCGCCTCGTGGGTCGGAAGGCGCGCGATCTTGAAGGCCTCGACGATGCCGAAGATGGCGCCGAGCACGGAGATGCCCAGGCCCCAGGCCAGCAGCGTCGAGCCGGCGACCTGGGTGCCGAAGATGTTGAAGGGCACGGAGATGTCCGGCAGGTGCAGCTCGAGTTCGCTGGCGCGCGCCGCGACGGGAACGACGATGGAGCAGGCGACGAGCAAGAGCCGCCCAAGGGACTTGTTCGATTTCATGTGAGGGAAACCCCGCTCAGGAGAATTTCTGGCTCGGGTCGAGCTTGATGCCCGGGCCCATGGTGGACGACAGCGTGATGCTGCGCACGTAAGTGCCCTTGGAGGAGGCGGGCTTCGCCTTGATGAGCGCCTCCATGATGGTGCGGACGTTGTCCGTGATCTGGTTCTCGGCGAACTTGGCCTTGCCCACCCCGACGTGGACGATGCCGAAGTCGTCGGCCTTGTACTCGACGCGGCCGGCCTTCAGCTCCTTGACGGTCCTGCCCACCTCGAAGGTCACGGTGCCGCTCTTGGGATTCGGCATGAGCCCGCGCGGGCCCAGCACCTTTCCGAGCTTGGCGATGTCCTTCATGACGTCAGGGGTGGCGACCATCACGTCGAAATCCATGAAGCCCTGGGTGATGCGCTCGATCAGGTCCTCGGCCCCCACCACGTCGGCGCCGGCGTCCTGGGCGTCCTTCTGCTTCTCGCCCTTGGCGACGACCGCGACGCGCTTGGTGTTGCCCGTGCCGTGCGGCAGGTTCACGGTGCCGCGCACCTGCTGGTCGGACTGCTTGACGTTGATGCCGAGGCGGACGTGGAGCTCGATCGTCTCGTTGAACTTCGCGGTCGCGGCCTTCTTTATCAGCGCCGCGCCCTCGGCCAAGCCGTATTCTTTAGTCGTGTCGACCGCCTTGACGACGGCCTCGAGTCTCTTTCCCATTGCTGTTTCTCCTGACCTATGGCGTTTCCCGGCTTTACGGGAAACTCGGTCTACCTCAGACGGAATATGCTACTGAGCTTCGACTTCGATTCCCATCGAACGCGCGGTGCCCTTGACCATCTCGACGGCCATATCCAGGCTGTCGGTGTTCAAGTCGGGCATCTTCTGCCGCGCGATGTCCTGGGCCTGCTTCAGCGTGACCTTGCCGACCTTGTTCCTGTTCGGCTCGCCCGACGCTTTCGCCAGGCCGGCGGCGCGCTTTAGGAGCGACGCGACCGGAGGCATCTTCGTGATGAACGTGAACGAGCGGTCCTCGAACACCGTGATCACGGCCGGTATCGTCATGCCGGCTTCCATGTTCTTGGTCCGATCGTTGAACTGCTTGCAGAAATCCATGATATTCACGCCATGCTGGCCGAGCGCCGGGCCGACGGGCGGGGCGGGGTTTGCGGCTCCCGCGGGGATCTGCAGCTTGATCTGTGTCTTTACCTTTTTGGCCATATTAAGCGGCGACCGCTTCTTTGGCGGGCGCCTTCTCCTTCGACTTCTTGTTTTTTTCAGACATTCCCAGCGCCAGCCGGACGCTGGCGCCGAACGTCTTGAACGGCTCACCTAAAGTGTGCGAGATCATGCGCACGCAGCCGAGGGAGCACCCGGGCTCGCAGGGCTTGTGCTTGTCGTTGGAGCGGAGCTGCTCCAGCCCGATCTTGTCGAGCGGGTGTAGGAAATCGCGGTTCTGGGCGCACCACTGGACCTGGCCCTTGGAGTTGACGTACAGGAACTTCAGGCCGGAGAGGCACTTCCACGGCCGCGAGAGGTCGCCGCGGAGCATCTCCTTGAGGTGCTCGCCGTAGAAGTTGACGCCCTCGAAGACGCCGTATTTCTCGAGGAGCTGGAGAAACTTCTCGCCGCGGATGGCGATCTTGCCGGTCGGGTCGTGCTGGATGGAGAAGCCGAACGCGAAGGGCAGGTCCTTGACCGTCTCGCGGAACTCCTCGTAGGCCTCGCAGGTCTCGTCATTGAGGACCGTCTGGATCTCGACGGTGAACTTGGCGAGCGTCGCCAGGAGCTTGAGCCGCGGCAGGACCGACTTAAGAGACTTATCGCTGGCTTGCGTCGGCTCGAGCGAGTCCACCGACACCTGCATGAAGTCCAGGCCCGCCTCGTTCAGGTCGCGGACCAGCTTCTCGGTGAGGAGGAACCCGTTGGTGATGATGGTCGCGAGGTTCGAGCCGCCGCGCTTCGCCTTGGCGTAGGCGATGAGCTCGGCGATCTGCGGATGCATGAGCGGCTCGCCGCCCAGGAAGTCGTAGACGAGGACTCCCAGTTCGTCGAGCCGGTCGATGCGCCTCTTCAGCTCCTCAAGAGGGATGAGCGGCGCGCCCGCGGTGTACTCGTGGCAGTAGCGGCAGGCGAGGTTGCAGTCGTCGGTGACGATGACCTGCGCGTACATGGGGCGCGAGTCGAAGACCCGCTTGGCGCCCGTGGCGACGAAACGGAGGTTCAGGCCCATCTACAGCTTTTCCACCTGCAAGAAGTCCAGCTCGACGGGCGTGGGGCGGCCGAAGATGGTGACCATGGCCTTGAGCTTGGCCTTGGGCTCGTTGACATCCTCGACGATGCCGATGAAGTGGCGGAACGGGCCCTCGGTGATGCGGACGTTCTCGCCCTTCTCGAACTGCACGGCCGGCTTGGGCTTTCCCGCAGCCGAACTGGTGGTCAGCTCCATGATGCCGGCGATCTCCTCGGGGGGCAGCGGCGTCGGCCGCGGCTCGCCCAGGAATCCCGTCACGCCGTTGATGTTCTTGACCGCCCAGTAGGTCTCGTTGTCGACGACCATGTCCATCAGCACGTAGCCCGGGAAGAACTTGCGCTTGCGCACGTTCTTCTTGTTCTTCTTGACCTCGACGACGTCCTCGGTGGGGACGAAGATCTCATGGATCTTGCCGGCCAGGTTCTCGATGCGGATCTTGTCGAGCATGGAGGACTTGACCTTGTCCTCGTAGCCGGGCTGCGTGTGCACGACGTACCAACCGCGCTCTGCCATAAGCCTACGCCCTTCCCAGCAAGGCGCCCAGGATCACCGACAAGACGAAATCGATGGCCGCGACGTAGGCGGCGACCAGGGAGATCAAAACGATACATACGATCGTCGATCCCACGGCCTGCTGCCGCGTCAACCAAGTGACCTTGCGCAACTCGTTCCACGACTCTTGGACGAACTGGACTGGATTCATGTTTTACCGCTTACCGCTCAAATTCGGGGGCGCCAGGATTCGAACCTGGAGTCCCGGTTTTGGAGACCGGTGGTTTAACCAGTTAACCGACGCCCCCAGCAAACACTCAAAACAGCGGCCGGCCGCGGGACTTTGCCGCGCGGCCGGCCGCGAGTCCGGCTACTTCGCCTCTTTGTGGAGAACAGACTTTCCGCAGGCTTTGCAGAACTTATTCTTCTCCAGCTTGTACTCTTTCTTCTTGCCGCGGATGAACGTGTAATTCTTGTTCTTGCAGCCGGTGCAGGCGAGTATGACGACGACTCGATCGCCCATATTATTCGATGATCTCGGCGACGACGCCGGCGCCCACGGTGTGGCCGCCCTCGCGGATGGCGAAGCGCAGCCCCTGCTCCATGGCGATCGGCGTGATCAGGCTCACAAGCATGTCGATGTTGTCGCCCGGCATCACCATCTCCACTCCCGCCGGCAGCTCGCACGAGCCCGTCACGTCGGTGGTTCGGAAATACCACTGCGGGCGATAGCCCTTGAAGAACGGCGTGTGCCGTCCGCCCTCGTCCTTCGTCAGCACGTACACCTTCGCCTTGAACTTGGAGTGCGGCTTGATCGAGCCGGGCTTGGCCAGTACTTGGCCGCGCTCGACACCGGTCTTTTCGATGCCGCGCAGCAGGATGCCGACGTTGTCGCCCGCCCGTCCCTCGTCGAGGAGCTTGCGGAACATCTCGATGCCGGTCGCCACGGTCTTCGTCGTCTCCTTGACGCCGACGATCTCGATGGCCTCGCCCACCTTGACCATGCCGCGCTCGATGCGGCCCGTGGCCACGGTCCCGCGGCCGGTGATCGAGAACACGTCCTCGACCGCCATCAGGAACGGCTTCTCC
>JAPLKK010000019.1 GCA_026388115.1 Elusimicrobiota bacterium
CCCGTTGAAAGCGGCCGTCCCGCGCAGGCTCCCGGCGGTCGTGGGATTGCCGACCCACCACCCTGAGTTGGTCTGCGCCCAGGTCAGGCCGTCGGGGCTCGACCACACGTAGCCCGTGATGTCGGCGGCGTACAGCCTGCCGTTGTACGCCGTCAGCGAGAGGAGCGGCGCGCCGAGCGAGCGGGTCGTGACCGTCGAGAACTCGATCCAGCTCTTGGCGGCGTTCGTCGAGTACAGCACGCCGTAGCCGCCGGCGAGGTCCGGCCCCTCGTGGCCGTCGCCGGCGAAGGTCAGCACGCTGGTCGAGACGGCCAGCCCGCTGCCGGCGTCCTGGACGCCGACCTGAGCCGTCACGCCGGAGAGCAGGCTGTTGGCCTGCGTCTCGCCGAGCACCGCAATCGAGCTGAAGCTCACGAAGGTGCTGGCCTGGAACGGCATGATGAAGTCCGTGACGAAGCTGGAGGTCGAGGACCAGGGTCCCAGGGTCCCGAGCACGCCTTGCACTGCGGCGACGCGCCAATAATAGGTGGCGCCGTTGAGCAGCGTATAGGTCGAGAGGTAGGCCCCGAACGGAGCCGGAACGGAGTTCATGGGCTGCGTCACGGTCGCGGGGGTCGAGATGGCGATCACGATGCTGCCCGGCGCGAAGGCCGGGTCGTTGTTCGAGACCTGGAGGTAGTACGAGGAGCCCGACGGCAGGCCGGCGAGCGTCGGCGTGCTCATCCCGACCCAGCTGAAGTTCGGCTGGACGTTCGTGAACGCGCCGTTGGCCGGAAGGCTCGGCGTCGAGACCGCGATCGGCCCGGGCGTCATGCTGTCGACGAGCACCGCGTACGGCCCGAACCTGCCGACGGCGCCGTTGCGCGCGATCGCCGCGAACAGAACCTGGTTCGTGGCGCCGCAAGGCCAAGTCCCGCCGCAGACGGTCGCGTTCGTCGAGACGACGAGCCTCAGGCCGGTGGCGACGAGCGTTTGGGCCGTCGTGGCCCCATCGGCCCCCGTCAGCGTCGCCGTGACCGGCGTGACCTGGTACACCCGGCCGTTCTGGTCGCCCGCGTACAGCTGGCCGTTGAACGGCGCGAGGCTGTAGATCCCGGTGTTGGCGGTGTTGACGATCGGGTAGCTGCTGTTGATCGCCATCCACGTGCTTCCTTCCGTGCTCACGTAGATCTTCCCGTACGTCGCGTCCGCCGCGTACAGCTTGCCGTTCAACGAGGCCAAAGCCGACAGCGAGGAGCCGAAGTTGAGCGCCGGGGTCGGGCTGCCGCCGGCGCCGACGACGATGTTCCACGACTGGGTCCAGGTGATGCCGTCCGGGTTCATGAAGAAGACGCGGCTGGAGGCGTCGACGGCGTAGAGCCGGTTGTTGAAGGGCGTCAGCGCCACGATGTAGGTCCCGACGGCGTTGCTGTTGTTCGTCGCCGCCCAGCTGCTGCCGTCGACTGAGGCGTAGACTTTGCCCGCGCTGTCGCCCGCGTACAGGCGGCCGTTGAAGGCGGCCAAGGACTGGACGCCGCCCTGGGCCGCGAAAGCCACGACCCCGCCCTGCGCCATGTTCCAGCTGTCGCCCGAGGTGCTGACGTACACGCGGTTCGTGGCCGCGTCGCCCGCGTACAGACGGCCGTTGAAGGCGGCCAGGGCGGCGATGTTGGAGCCGACCGCGAGGTTGGAGTTCGCCTGGACCCAGTTCGCCCCGCCGTTGTTGCTGGTGTAGATGCGGCCGGAAGTGTCGCCCACGTAGAATCGGCCGTCGGGACCGACGAGCATGGCGCGGATGGGCTGCCCGCTGATGGCGAGCCCGCCGTTGACCGCGGCCCAGTTGTACCCGTCCGGGCTCGAGTAGATCTTGCCGCTGAGGCCGTCGGCCGCGTACAGCCTGCCGTTAGAGACGGCCAAGCCCCGCACGGCGCCCGCCGTGACCGGATTGCCGCTGTTCATCCGGGTCACGGTCGACAAGTCGATCCAGGTCTGGCCCGCGTTCGTCGAATACATCACGCCGAAGCCGCCGGTGAATCCCGGATTGTCGTGGCCGTCTCCCGCGAAGGCCAGCACGTTGGTCGAGACGACCAGGCCGCTGATGACGTCCTGGACGCCGACCTGCGCCGTCACGCCCGTCGCCAGGCCGTTGATCTGCCCCTCGGCGATCGTTCCCGTGGCGCTCAGGCTCGTGAAGATGCCCGACTGCGCGGGAGGCGTCAGGTCGGTCACGAAGCTGTACACCGCCGACCACAACCCCATCGCCTGGGAGGCGCCGTTGATCGTCACCACGCGCCAGTAATAGGTCGCGTTGTTGGCAAGAGTGTAAGTCGACACGTAAGAGCCGAAAGAGCTGGACAGCGTCGTGCTGACCGTCACCGCCGGCGTCGCGATGCTGACCATCATGTTGACGCCGTTGAAGGCCGGGTCGTTGAGCGCCACTTGCAGATAGAAGGACGTGCCCGGCGGCAGTCCCGCCATCGTCGTCGTGCTCGGTCCGGTCCATTCGAAGTTGAGCGGCTGGGTGCTCACATAGACGCCGTTCGCCGGGAAGTTCGGGTAATTCAACGCCTGGCTCGTGGTCGCGTCCACTTGGATCGCATAGGGCCCGACGCGGGCCGTATTGCCCGCGAGGTCCGAGGGCGTGAACAGCACTTGGTTGGTGGCGCCGCACGGCCAGGCTCCGGCGCAAACGGCGGTATTGGTCGAGTTGGCGGGGATCAGCCCGATCGCCGAGAGCGTATCGAGCGCCGTGCTGCCGTCGACGTCGTTCACTGAGGCCTGGACCGGAAGGACTTGGTAGACGTTGCCGCCGGCGTCGCCGGCGTATAACCTGCCGTTGAACGGCGCCAGGCTGTAGAAGCCGCCCACGCCGATCACGTAGCCGCCGTTGATGGTCAGCCAGGTGCTGGCCTCGGTGCTGACCCAGAGCCGTCCGGCCCCGTCGCCGGCGTACAGCTTGCCGTTGAACACCGCCAGCGATTGCACCGCGCCGTTGGGAGCCACGCCCGCGTTCCAGGTGTTGCCGTCGGTGCTCACGTACACCTTTCCGGCGCCCGCGTCGGCCGCGAAAAGCTTGTTGTTGAAGGCGACCATCGTCCCGATGTTCGACGCGCCGGTCAGGGCCAAACCGCCGTTCGAGTAAGTCCAGGTGCTGCCGTCCGCCGAGACGAAGACGCGGCCGGCGGCGTCACCGGCGAAATAGCGGCCGTTGAAGAAGGCGAGCGACTGGACGGCCGCGCCGACGGGCGCGCCGTTCTGCGCGGCGATCCAGCTATTGCCGTCGGTGCTGACGAACACCCGCCCGTTGGCGTCGCCGGCGTACAGCCTCCCGTTGAGCGGGGCCAGCGCGGGCAGGCTCGTCGGCGACACGGCGATGTTGTTGTTGACGGCGGCCCAGCCGGTGTTGCCGTTCGCGCTCGCGTACACCTTGCCCGCGGCGTTGTTGTCGGCCACAAAGAGCCTGCCGTTGAAGACGGCCAGGGCGCGCACCGCGCCCGCGGCGACGCCGCCGCCGCCGTTCGACACGGTCCAGACGTTGCCGTCCGGGCTCGAATAGAGCTTGCCCGAGGCGCCGCCGTCGGCGAGGTACAGCCGGCCGTTGAAGACCGCCATGCCGCGCGCGGTCGACACGACCGCCAGGCCGTTGTTGAGCGCGGTGATGGTCGAGGCGTCGATCCAGGTCTGACCGGCGTTCGTCGAGTAGATCACGCCGAGCCCGGCCGTGACGCCCGGGGCGTTGTGGCCGTCGCCCGAGAAAGCCAGGATCCCCGTCGACACCGCCAAGCCGCTCTGGGTATCCTGCAGGCCGATGCTGGCGACGACGCCCGTCAGCAGGTTGCTGATCTGCGTCTCGGCCATCAGCCCGCCGGTCGAGCTGAGGGTGGTGAAAGCCCCGACGGACGACGGCGGGACGAAGTCCGTCACGAAGCTGTAGGCCTGCGACCACGGGCCCGTGGACCCCGTGACGCCGTTGACCAGCTGCACGCGCCAGTAATAGGTCGCGCCGTTGTTGAGCATGAAGTTGGCGACGTAGAGCCCCAGCGCGTTCGGCAGGCTCGTGCTCGTCACGACCGCCGTCGTGCTGGTGCCGACCGCGGGCGTCGAGACGCTGACGACGAGGCCGGCGGTGAAGGTCGGGTCGTTGTTCGAGACCTGCAGGTAGTACGAGGACCCGGAGGGCAGGCCGAGCAGCGTCGTGGTGCTCGGCCCGGTCCAGGCGAGATTCGACTGGAGGCTCACGTAGGCGCCGTTGGCCGGATAGCTCGGCGTCGAGATAGCCGTGGGCAGCGTCCCGTCGGCCAGGATGGCGAACGGACCGACCCGGAAGACGTTGCCGGCCCGGTCGGTCGCCGTAAAGAGCACCTGGTTGGTCGCCGCGCAGGGCGCGTACCCGTAGCAGGTCACGGTCAGGGTCGAATTGACGAGATTGAGGCTCGTCGCGGCCAGGGTCTGCGCGGTACGGACGCCGTCCGCTCCCGACAGCGCCGCCGCGGCGGGCACCATCTGATAGACGTTGCCGGTGATGTTATCTCCCGCGAAGAGCTTCCCATTGAACGGCGCCAGGTTCCAGATGCTGTTGCCGACGGGGTAGCTGCTGTTGGTCACGAACCACGTGTTCCCCTCGGTGCTGACGTAGACGCGGCCGGACGCGTCGCCCGCGTACAGCTTGCCGTTGAAGGCCGAGAGCGTCTGGACGACGGTGGCGGGGACGGCGAGCGCGCTGCCCGCGTTCGTCGGATACCACGTGTCGCCGGTGCTCACGTACACCTTGCCGTCGGCGTTGGACGCGAAGAACCGGTTATGGAAGACGGCGAACGCGGTGACGCTGGTGCCGACGACCGTCCCGCCGCTCCAATAGCCCGAATAGCTCCACGTGCTGCCGTCCACCGACATCGAGATGCGGCCCGTGCTGTCGCCCGCGTAGAGGCGCGCGTTGAAGACGGCCAGCGCCTGGATCTGGGCCGAGACCGGCCCGATGCCCCAGGTGCCGGTGGACGCCGTCGTCCACGTATCGCCGCTGGTGCTGACCCACACGCGGCCCGGCACGGTCGCGTCGCCGGCGTACAGCCGCCCGTTGAACACGGCCATCGAACGGAGGCTGTTGCCGACCGAGGCGTTGCCGTTGACCTGCGCCCAGTTGGTGCTGCCGTCGGCGCTGGCGAAGATCCTGCCGATGGAATCGGCGGCGAACAGCCGGCCGTTGAAGGCGACGAGGGCGCGCAATTGCGGCGTGGGCGCCGCGAGCGCGCTCGGCGGGATCGGTTGGGTCCAAGTGTTGCCGTCCACGCTCGACCAGACCCTGCCGCCGCCGCTGTCCGCCGCGAAGAGCTTGCCGTTGTAGGCCGTCAGCCCGTAGATCGCCGCGCCCACGGGGCTGCCGTTGTTGAGCGTGGTCGCGGTGGTGAAGTCGATCCAGCTCTTGCTCGCGTTGGTCGAGAGCATCACCCCGAAGGCGCCCGTGAAGTCCGGGCCCTCGTGGCCGTCGCCGGCGAAGGTCAGCGCGGCCGTGGATACGGCCAGGCCGCTGAGCGCGTCCTGGATCGTGATCTGCGCGGTGACGCCCGCGACGAGCAGGTTCACCTGGTACTCGGCCACGCTCCCGCCGGCCAGGTTCAGCGTCGCGAAGGACCCGGACATCGCCGGCGGGAAGAAATCCGTCACGAAGCTGGAGGTGGACGACCAGGATCCGCGCGTGCCGAGGGAGCCGTGGACCGTCTGCAGGCGCCAATAGTAGGTGGTCGCGTTGGTCAGCGTGAAGGTGGAGACGTAGCCGGCGATGGCGTTCGGCACGGTGGTCGCCACGACCACCGCCGGCGTCGAGATGCTGATGACGATGCTTCCGGCGCCGAACGCCGGGTCGTTCGCCACCTGGAGATAATAGGAAGAGCCCGCCACCAGGCCGCTCAACGGGCCGGTGCTCAGTCCCATCCAGCTGAAGTTCGGCTGGACGTTGACGTACGCCCCGTTGGCGGGCAGGCTCGGCGTCGAGATCGCCACCCCCCCGGCCGTCAACGTGTCGACGAGGACGGCGTAGGGGCCGAAGCGCTGAGGCAGCCCGCCGCGGTCGAAGGCGGTGAAGATCACCTGATTGTTCGCGAAGCACGGCCAGGCCCCGCCGCAGACGGCGGCGCCGGTCGAGTTGACGAGGTTCAAAGCGACGGCGGTCAGCGTTTGCGCCGTCGTCGCGCCGTCGGCGCCGGTCAAGGTCGCCGTCACGGGCGAGATCTGATAGACGCGGCCGTTGGAGTCGCCGGCGTACAGCTTCCCGTTGAACGGCGCCAGGCTGTGGATCGGGTAGGGCGTGACCACCGCGCCGTTCGTCGTGATCGGGAAGCTGCTGTTGATCGCGAGCCAGGTGGTTCCCTCGGTGCTGACGTAGATCTTCCCGTAGGTCGAGTCGGCGGCATACAACTTGCCGTTGAAGGCGGCCAAAGCCGACAGGCCCGAGCCGAAATTCTGCGTGCCGGCGCTGTTGTACGCCGCGTTCCAGGTGCAGGTGTCCTGGTTCAGGAAGAAGATGCGGCTGGAGGCATCCACGGCGTAGAGCCGGTTGCCGAACTCGGCCATGCCCGCGATGTTGGTCGCCGCGCCGCCGAGCGGGTTGCCGGAGTTCATCGCCGCCCAGGTGCTGCCGTCCACCGAGACGTACACCTTGCCCGAGGCATCGCCGGCATAGAACCTGCCGTTGAACGCCGCGAAGGACTGGATCCCGCCGCTCTGCATGGCTACGACGCCGCCCTGGACGCTGCCCCAGTTGGTCCCGTCGACGCTCACCCACGCCCTGCCGACGCCGACCCCAAGCGTGTCGCCGGCAAAGAGCCTGCCGTTGAAGACGCCCAAGGCCGTGATGTTCGTCCCGAGCTTCTGAGCGTTGTTGGACTGGGTCCAGTTCTGGCCGTCCGGGCTCGACCACACGTAGCCGGCCGAGTCGCCGGCGTACAGGCTGCCGTTGAACACGACGAGCGGCCGGATGACGGCCGCGCCGGAGTTGAACACCATGCTCCAGCTGTTGCCGTCCGGGCTCGAATAGATCTTGCCGTTGGCTCCGTCCGCCGCGTACAGCGCGCCGTTGAAGACGGCCATGCCGCGTAGCTGGGTCGCGCCCGCGAAGATCGGAGCGCCCCCATTGGCGGGCGTGAGGCCCGAGAAGTCGATCCAGGTCTGGCCCGTGTTGGTGGTGTACATCACGCCGAAGCCGCCGGTGAGGCCGGGGTCGTCGTGGCCGTCGCCGTCGAAGGCCAGGACCGAGGTCGAGACGACCAGGCCGCTGATCGCGTCCAGGACGTTGATCTGGGCGGTGACGCCCAGGGCCAGGAAGTTGAGCTGGCTCTCGCCGAGCGCTCCGCCCGTCGAGCTGACGCTCGTGAAGATGCCGGCCGCCGCCGGCGGCGTCAGATCCGTCACGAAGCTCGCGGTGGAGGACCACAGGCCCTGCAGCTGGTCCGCGCCGTTGATCGTCGCCACGCGCCAATAGTAGGTGGCGTTGTTGGCCAGGGTGTAGGTCGAGAGATAGGCGCCGAAGCCCATCGGCAGCGTCGTGCTCACCTGCACGGCCGGCGTCGTGATGCTGACGACAATGCTTGAGGGGCCGAAATTCAAGTCGTTCTTCGCGACCTGCAGGTAGTAGGAAGTGCCGAGCGGCAGGCTCGCGATCGTCGTCGTGCTCGGCCCGGTCCAGTTGAAGTTCGTCACCCCGGTGCTCACGTACGCCCCGCCGACCGGGAAGCTCGGCGTCGAGACCGCGAGCGTCGTCGTCGCGTCCACCCAGATCGCATACGGGCCGAGCCGCGCGACGGCGCCGGCGCGGTTGACGCTCGTGAACAGGATCTGGTCGGTCGCCTGGCAGGGCCAGACGCCGCCGCAGGTGAGGGTGTTCGTCGAGTTGGCGAGGTTCAGGCCGCTCGCGGTCAGCGTCTGCGCGCCGGTGGTGCCGTCGGTCCCGGTCACCGTCGTCGTCACCGGCCAGAGCTGGTACATGTAGCCGAGCAGGTCGGCTGCGAAGAGGCGGCCGTTGAAGGGCGCCAAGCCGTAGAGCGCGTTCGCGGCCACCGGGTAGCCGCCGTTGGTCATCAGCCACGTCAACCCCTCGGTGCTCACGTACACCTTTCCGCCGGCGTCCGAGGCGTACAGCTTGCCGTTGAACGAGGTCAGGGCCAGCACGCCGACGGTGGCCGCATTCGAGGTGATCTGCACGCCGGAGTTCCAGTTGTTCCCATCGGTGCTGACGAACACGTAGCCCTTGGCCGCGTCGGCGGCGAACAGCCGGCCGTTGAACGTCGCGAGCGCTGTGATGCTCGACCCGGCGACGAGCGGGCCGTTGCTCGAGGCGGTCCAGGAGCTGCCGTCCACCGAGACGAAGACCCGGCCCGCGTTGTCGCCGGCGTACAGCCGGCCGTTGTAGGCCGCCAGAGACAGGATCGGCCCGCCGATCACGCCGTTCCCTCCGGGGCCGCCGCCGACCAGCGTCGGCCCGAACGTGTTGCCGTCGGTGCTCACGAACACCCTTCCCGCCGCGTCGCCGGCGTACACGCGGCCATAGCTCGAGGCCAAGGAGAGCACGGCCGCCGCGGAGACCGGCTGGCCCGCGTTCGACGGGGTCCAGGCGGCGCCGGTGGCGCTGACGAACACCCGGCCCAGCGAGTCGGCGGTATAGATGCGGCCGTTGGCGCTCACGAGCAGGGGGCGCAGCGCGGCGCCGGGCGCGCTGTTCCCGTTCGTCGCGGCCCAGCTGTTGCCGTCGGAGGTGACGTAGATCTTGCCGTTGTTGCCGTCGACGGCGTACAGCTTGCCGTTGAAGACCGACAGCCCGCGCAGCTGCGAGGCGCCCGTCACCACCACGGCTCCGTTGTTGACCGTAGTGACCGTGGAGACGTCGATCCAGGTATAGGCCGCGTTCGTCGAGTAGATCACGCCGAAGCCGCCCGTGACGTTGGGGTTGTTGTGGCCGTCGCCCGCGAAGGCCAGGGTGTTGGTGGCGACGACCAGGCCGCTGACGGTATCCTGCACGCCCATCTGGGCGACCACGCCCTGCGCCAGGCCGTTGACCTGCGTCTCCGTGACGTTCTGGGCGAGGGCGTTCACGCTCATGAAAGCGCCGGCCGCCGAAGGCCCGACGAAGTCGGTCACGAAGCTGTAGGTCTGCGACCACGGACTCAACGACTTGAAGATCCCGTTGACGGTCGCCACGCGCCAGTAGAAGGTCGTGTTCCCCGAAAGGGTGTAGCTCGATAGATACGCGCCGAGCCCCGTCGGCAAGGTCGTGCTCGGCACCACCGCCGGCGTCGAGATGCTCACCACGATATTGCCGCCGCCGAAGGAGGGGTCGTTGGAGACCTGCAGATAATAGGAGGTGCCGGGGGGCAGGCCGGCCAGCGTCACGGTGCTGGGTCCGATCCACCAGAAGGTGGGCTGCACGTTCGCGTAGCCGCCGTTCGGCGGGAAGCTCGGCGTCGAGATCGCCAACGAGGTCGTCGCGTCCACCTCGAGCGCGAAAGGCCCGGCGCGCATCGCGTTGCCCGCGCGGTCGACGGCGGTGAAGACGACCTGGTTCGTGGCGCCGCACGGCATGAAGCCGCCGCAGGTGAAGCTGTTGGTCGAGTTGGCGAGGTTGAGGCTCGTCGCGCTCAGCGTCTGCGTGAGGAGCGTGCCGTCGCCGCCGCTCAGCAGCGCCGGCGACGGCGTGAGCTGGTAGATGTTGCCGGCGATGTTGTCGACGGCGAAGAGCCTGCCGTTGAACGGCGCCAAGCCGGAGATGCTGGCCCCGACGGGGAAGGAGCTGTTGGCCACGAGCCAGACGTACCCCTCGCTGCTGACATAGACGCGTCCCCCCGCGTCGCCGGCATAGAGCTTGCCGTTGAAGGAGGTCATGGTCAGGAGCGCGGCGCCGCTGGAGATCGGCAGGCCCGCCGCGCCGCCGTTGGTGCCGTACCACGTATCGCCGCCGGTGCTGACGAACACCCTGCCGACGGCGTCTCCCGCGAAGAACTTGTTGTTGTAGGCGGCGAAGCTGTAGATGGCCGCGCCGGGCGCGACCCCGCCGTTGGCGAAGGGCCAGGAACTGCCGTCCACGGACATGTAGATCTTGCCGGTCGCGTCGCCGACGAAGATGCGGCCGTTGAACACGCCCATCGAACGGACGCCGCCGGTCTGCAGCGGGGTGCTGCCGTACATCGAAGCCGTCCATTGGTTGCCGTCGGTGCTCACATAGACCCGGCCGGTGGTCGCGTCGCCCGCGTACAGGCGGCTGTTGAACGCCGTCATCGCCGTGACGCTCGAGTAGAAGACCGTCGACACGACCGTCGCGCTGCTCTGCGGCCACGACTGGCCGTCGGCGCTCGAGAAGACCCGGCCCGAGGTGTCGCCCGCGAACAGCCGGTTGTTGAAGGTGACGAGGGTGCGCAGGCTCCCGATCGGGGAGTTGTAGCCCACGGTATGGACCGAGTTGACCTGGAGCCAGTTGCCCGGATTGCCGTCGGGACTCGACCAGACGAAGCCGTTGTCGTCGGCGACGTACAGCTTGCCGTTGAACGACGTGATGGCCCAGAGCTTCGTCCCGATGGCGACCGCCGTCGGGCTCGAGAACTCGACCCAGCTCTTGCCGGCGTTCGTCGAGAACAGCACGCCGTACGCCCCCGTGAACTCCGGCCCTTCATGGCCGTCGCCGGCGAAAGCGAGCGCGCTGGTCGAGACGGCGAGGCCGCTGCCGCCGTCCTGGATGCTGATCTGAGCGGTCACGCCCGCGGTCAGGTTGTTGACCTGCAGTTCGGTCAGGGTCACTTGACCCGGACCCAGGCTCGCGAAGCTCCCGCTCATCGCCGGCGGGGTCAGATCCGTCACGAAGCTGAAGACGGAGGAGGCCGGTCCCGGCGTGCCGAACAGGCCGTTCGTCACCGAGACGCGCCAATAGTAGGTCGTGTTGTTGGATAGCGTGAAGGTGGACACGTACGCCCCGATCGTTTGGACCATCGTGGTGCTCAGGGCGACCGCGGGCGTCGAGATGGTGATGACGATCTTGCCCGGGGCGAAGGTCGGGTCGTTGTTCGAGACCTGCAGATAGAACGAGGAGCCCGGCGGCAGGCCGGCGATGGTGGACGTGGCCGGGCCGATCCAGTTGAAGTTCGGCTGGACGTTGACGAAGGCGCCGTTGGCCGGCAGGCTCAGCGTCGAGACCGAGACCGAGTTCTGCGTCAGCGTGTCCACCAGCACCGCGTACGGGCCCAAGCGCTGAGCGAGACCCGCGCGATCGGTGGCGGTGAAGATCACTTGGTTGGTGGCGCCGCAGGGCCACAGGCCCGCGCAAACGAAGCCGTTCGTCGAGTTGACGATGTTCAACCCGAAGGCGATCAGGGTCTGGGGCCCGGTGCCGCCGTTGAGGCCGCTCAAGGTCGCCGTGACCGGCTGGATCATGTACACCCGGCCGACGCCGTCGCCGGCGAAGAGCTTCCCGTTGTAGGGCGCGAGGGCGCTGATGCTGCTGCCGCCCTGCGAGAACGGCGCGCTGCTGTTGAGGTTGAGCCAGCTGCTTCCCTCGGTGCTCACATACACCTTGCCGACCGCGTCGGCGGCGTACAGCTTGCCGTTGAATGAGGCGAGGGCCTGGACGGAGGAGCCGATGACGGCATGGTTCGTCTGGGTCCAGTTGGTGCCGTCGGTGCTGACGAACATGGTGCCGTTGCCGGCGTCGGCCGCGAAGAACTTGTTGCTGAAGGCCGCCAAGGACCCCAGGTTCGCCGCGGCGACGCCGTAGTAGCCCGCGGGCAGGGCGGCGCCGCCGTTGACGGGGGTCAACGAGCTACCATCGACGGAAACCCACAGCTTGCCGCCGGCGTCGCCCGCGAAGAGGCGGCCGTTGAAGACGCCGAGCGACTGGACGCCGCCGCCCAGGGCCGCGAACGGCGTGACGCCCGCCTGGACCATGACGAAGCTGTCGCCCGTCGTGCTGACGTACACCCGGCCCGGCGAGGCGGCGTCGCCGGCGAACAGCCGGCCGTTGAATACCGTCATCGCCTGGATGGACGCGCCGGTCACGCTCACGTTGGCGCCGCCGTTGGTCTGGGCCCAGTTGACGCCGTCGGCGCTGTTCCAGATCTTGCCGGTGGCGTCGCCGGCGTACAGCTCGCCGTTGAACACGATCAGAGGCCGGATCGAGCCCGCGCCCACGGGCTGTCCGCCGTTCGACGCGCTCCAGCTTCCGCCGTCCGGGCTCGAGTAGACCCTGCCCGTCGCGTCGGCGGCGTACAGGCTGCCGTTGAACGCCGCGAAGCTCCTCAGGGTCGCGCCGCCCGTGACGGAAGTCCCGCCGTTCATGGCCGTGATCGCTCCCGAGAAGTCGATCCAGGTCTGCCCGGCGTTGGAGGAGTAGATGACTCCGAAACCGCTGGTCGAGCCGGGATTGTCGTGGCCGTCTCCGGCGAAGGTCAGGACGGCCGTCGACACGGTCAGGCCGCTGAAAGCGTCGGACACGATCGCCTGCACCGTCACGCCCGTGGCCAGGCCGCTGTTCTGCGATTCCGCCAGGAGCCCTCCGGTCGAGGTGACGGTGGTGAAGATGCCGGCGGCCGCGGGCGGCGTGAAGTCCGTCACGAAGCTGAAGCTCGAGGACCACAACCCGATCGCCTGGACCGCCCCGTTGATCGTCGCGACGCGCCAGTAGTAGGTCGTGTTGTTGAGGAGCGTGTAGGTCGTGAGGTAGGCGCCGAAGCCCGTCGGCATCATCGTGCTGACGCTGACCGCCTGCGGCGCGGGCCACTGCCAGGCCGCCGTCGTGACGGAAACGACGATGTTGCCCGCGGTGAAGTTCAGATCGTTCTTCGCCACCTGCAGGAAATAGGAAGTCCCGGGCGGAAGGGCCGCCAGGGTCGCGGTGCTCGGCCCGCTCCAGTTGAAGTTCGGCTGGACGTTCACATAAGCGCCGTTGGGCGGCGAGGTCAGGTTGCTGACGGCGAGGATCGTCGTCGCGTCCACCTGCATCGCGAACGGCCCGAGCCTTCCCACGTTGCCGGCGAGGCTCGAGGCGGTGAACAGCGCCTGATTGGTCGCGCCGCAGGGCCACACGCCGCCGCAGGTCGCGGTGTTGGTCGAATTGACGAGGTTCAAGTTATAGACGGTCGCCGCCTGGAGCGTCGTCGCGCCGTCGCCGCCGCCCAACGTCGCGCTCACCGGCGTGACCTGGTAGACGTTGCCGCTGTTGTCGGCCGCGAAGAGCTTGCCGTTGAACGGCGCCAAGCCGTAGAAGGTGCTCACGCCGATCGCGTAGCCGCCGTTGGGGATCAGCCACGTGTTGCCGTCGGTGCTCACGAAGACGCGTCCCACGCCGTCGCCGGCGTATAGCTTGCCGTTGAACGCGGCGAGCGATTGGACGGCGGCGCCCCCGGCGGCGAGCGCGCCCAGGTTCCAGGTCACCCCGTCGGTGCTGGCGTACACCTTTCCGGCCACCGAGTCCGCCGCGAGGATCTTGTTGTTGAAGGCGGCGAGGCTCCCGATGGTATTGGCGCCCGTCAGGGTCGCCATGTTGCTCGCGCTCCACGTGCTGCCGTCCACGCTGGAGAAGACGTGACCCGCGCTGTCGCCGGCGTACAGCCTGCCGTTGAAGACCGCCAGCGAGAAGATGCTCGCCACCGAGACGGAATTGCCGCCCTGGATCGCGATGAACGAGACGCCGTCGGTGCTCACGAACACCTTTCCCGCCGAGTCGCTCGCGTACAGCCTGCCGTTGAAGGCGGCCATGGCGAGGATGCCGCCCGAGGAGATCGCGTTGCCGTAGTTGGCCGTGGTCCAGTTGGTCCCGTCCGCGCTGAAGTAGACCTTGCCCGCGTTGCCCGGCACGGCGTCGGCCGCGTACAGAGAGCCCTTGAAGACGAGCAGGGCGCGGATCGGGCCGCCGGCGCCCACCGAATTGCCGGAGTTGGACACGGTCCACTGATTGCCGTCCGGGCTCCAGTACACCTTGCCGCTCGCGCCGTCCGCCAGATACAGCTTGCCGCCGAAGGTCGCGAAGCCGCGCAGGTTCGTCGCTCCGGTCGCGATCGGGTAGCCGTTGCTCACGCTCGCGATCGTGGAAGCGTCGATCCAGGTCTGGCCCGCGTTGGTCGAGTACATCACGCCGAAGCCGCTGGTCGCTCCGGGGTTGTCGTGGCCGTCGCCGGCGAAGGCCAGAGCGCCCGTCGAGACGGCCAGGCCGCTCAACCCTTCAAGGACGTTGACCTGCCCGGTGACGCCCAGGGCCAAGCCGTTGATCTGCGACTCGCCGAGCAAGCCGCCGGTCGAGCTGACGACCGTGAACAAGCCTTGCGCGGCGGGGGAGAGGAGGTCCGTGAAGAAGCTGTACGTCTGCGACCAGGGGCTGACGGAGCCGAAGACGCCGTTCAAGGTCTGGACGCGCCAATAGTACGTCGTGGCGTTCGTCAGCGTGTAGGTCGAGAGGTAGGCGCCGAGCGCGAACGGCAGGCAGGTGCTGGTCACGACCGCGGGCGTGGTGATGTTGACGATCGTGTTGCCGACGGCGAAGCCGGGGTCGTTCTTCGAGACCTGCAGATAGAAAGACGAGCCCGGCGGCAGCCCGCCCAAGGTGACGGTGCTCGGGCCGACCCAGTTGAAGTTGGGCTGCATCGTCACGTACGCCCCGTTGGCCGGGAAGCTCGGCGTCGAGATCGCCAACGACGTCGTCGCGTCCACCTGGATCGCGTACGGCCCGGCACGGAAGACGTTGCCCGCCCGGTCGGCCGCGGTGAAGATCACCTGGTTCGTCGCTCCGCACGGCACGAACCCGGCGCACAAGGTCGTGTTCGTCGAGCTGACGAGGTTCAAGCTCGTCGCGCTCAAGGTCTGCGCCGACGTCGTCCCGTCCTCCCCCGTCAACGCCGCCGCCACCGGCGTCAGCTGATACACGTCGCCGAGCGCCCCGTCGCCAGCGTACAGCCTGCCGTTGAACGGCGCCAAGGCGGCGATGTTCGAGCCCACCGGATAGCCGCTGTTGGTGAGCAGCCAGGCGCTCCCCTCCGTGCTCACGAACACCCGCCCCGACACGTCGCCCGCGTACAGCTTCCCGTCGAACGGCACCAGCGTGGTGATCGCCGTCGGGCTCGGCCCCAACGCCGCGCCGCCGTTGGCCGCGCTCCACGAGTTGCCGTTGTCGGTGCTCACGTACACCTTGCCGTTGGCCGTGCCGTCGCAGGCGTAGAACTTATAGTTGTACGCCGTCAGGCACGTGATGCTCGCCCCCGCTCCCAGCACCGAGCCGCCGTTGACGTAGTTCCACGTCGCCGCGTCCACCGTCACCCACACCCGGCCCGACGCGTCGCCCGCGAACAGCCGGCCGTTGAAGATGCCGAAGGACTGGATGCCGGTGGCCGCGGCGCCCACCGCCAAGCCGTTCTGCGACGCGCTCCAGCTGTTGCCGTCGGTGCTCACCCACACCTTGCCGTTGGTGGTATCGCCCGCGAACAGCTTGCCGTTGTACGCCGCCAGCGCCCGGATGCCGAAGGCGACCGCCGTCACGCTGGACGGCATCCAAGTGTAGCCGTCGGCGCTCGAATAGACGTAGCCCAGGCCGCCGCTGGCCCCGGCGGCGAAGATCCGGTTCTTGAACGTCACCAGACCCTTCAGGTTCCCCGCCGGCCCGCCCCCGTTGCCCACGGGCAGATTGTAGTTGGTCAGCGCCCAGATGTTGCCGTCGTAGGAATACACGTAGCCGCCGGCCGTGGCCGCGTACAGCTTGCCGTTGAACATCGTCAAGGCGTTGATGGTCCCCGCCGAGGGCAGGGGGTTCCCGCCGTTCATCGTCGTCGCCGTCGAGAAGTCGATCCAGTTCCTGCCGGCGTTGGTCGAGTACATCACGCCGAACGCCGCCGTCGGCTCCGGACCCTCGTGACCGTCGCCGCCGAAGACCAGCGCCATCGTGGACACCGCGAGGCCGCTGCCCGCGTCCGTGATCGTCACCTGCGCCGTCGCCCCGGCGGTGACGTTGTTCACCTGCACCTCGCCCATCACCCCGCCCGTCGAGCTGACGCTCGAGAAGAGGCCCAACATCACCGGCGGCGTGACGTCGAGCACGAAGCTCGACGTCGACGACCACGCCCCGAAGACCCCGAAGATGCCGTTCGTCTGCGCCACGCGCC
>JAPLKK010000064.1 GCA_026388115.1 Elusimicrobiota bacterium
AAGTGCGCCCAGGACATCATCTTCGGCGCCAGCTTCGACAACCAGGTGCTGTGCATCGCCGAGAAGGAGGTGCTCGTCACCCAGGCCGCCCGGGAGCGCCTCCTGGGTTCGATGCGGGCGGACGGGCGCGCCTTCGAGCTCACCGGCGCGCAGATGGACCAGCTGACCAAGCTCATCATCGTCGAGGGCGGGAGGGGCTGCAAGGAGCCCCGGCTCAACCGCGACTACGTCGGCAAGGACGCGGCGGTGATCGCGAAGGGCATCGGGCTGAACCTGCCCGATTCGGTGCGCCTCTTGTGGGCGGAGGTCCCGAACGACCATCCGTTCGTCTGGACCGAGCAGCTGATGCCGGTCCTGCCGGTCACGGCGGTCAAGGACGTCGAGAGCGGCGTCGAGCTGGCCTACGAGGCGGAGGGCCATAATCACCACACCGCCGCGATGCATTCGACCGACGTCGGGAACCTGACCTTGATGGCTCGCCGGATGGAATGCTCGATCTTCGTCAAGAACGCTCCCACGCTCTGGGGCCTCGGCATGGGGGAGGGCTACGCCTCCATGACCATCGGCACGCCGACGGGCGACGGCATCACCAAGGCGAGCCATTTCGCGCGGCCGCTGCACTGCTCGCTGGTAGGCTATTTCCGAATCGCATGAAGGTCATCTGTATTTCCAGCCGAAACCTGGCACCGTTCGAAGCGGTGCCTGGTTTCGGTTCATAGGAGTCAACAATGCTCGCCAATTACGCCGTCGGATTGCTGGAGGTCTCCTCGATCGCCAAGGGCATCGAGGCGGCGGACGCCATGTGCAAGGTGGCCTCGGTCACGCTGGTGAAGACGAGCGTCATCGCGCGCGGGAAATACACCATCCTCATCTCGGGGCCGGTGGGCGAGGTGGAGTCCTCGCTGCGCGCGGGGACGGAGATCGCCAAGGACACCGTCATCCATCACTTCATCATCCGCAACGTCCACCAGCAGGTGCTCGACACGCTCGAGAAGCGCAAGCCCGTCGAGGTCCTCGACGCGCTGGGCATCATCGAGACCAAGGAGGCGATCGCCGCCGTCCAGGCGGCCGACGCGGCCGCGAAAGCGGCGAACGTGCGCCTGTTGGAGACCAAGGTGAGCGCGGGCGGCGGCAAGGGCTTCGTCACGATGACCGGAGAGGTCGGCGCGGTGCGCTCGGCCGTCGCGGCCGGCATCGCGGCCGTCCCCAAGGGCATGCTGGTCACTCACGTCATCATCCCGCAGGCCGACAAGCAGCTGTTGGCCGCGGTGGGGAGATAGATGAAGCTCGTCATCGGCTCCGATCACGGCGGCTTCGAGGCCAAGGAGAAGCTCAAGAAGTTCCTCCAGGGTCTCGGTCATGCGGTCACGGACTTCGGCTGCTACTCGACCGACCCGGTGGATTACGCGGACGTGGCCTTGCTCGTGGCGGAGGCGGTCGCCGGCAAGGAGTTCGACAAGGGCGTGCTGCTCGACGGCTTCGGCGGGGCGGTCTGCTTCGCGGCCAACAAGGTGCCGGGCGTTCGCGCGGTGTGCGCCTATGACCCGTTCACGGCCACGCTCGCCGCGGGCCACGACGACGCCAACGTCCTCTGCCTCGGCGGCAAGACGCGCGACGAGCGGGAGCTGCAGGAGATCTCGAAGACGTTCTTCGAGACGAAGTTCGAGGGCGGCCGGCACGAGCGGCGGCTCGCCAAGGTCCAAATGATCGAGAGAAAGTACCTGATCGAAAGATGAGACTGGCCAGGGTGGTCGGCCGGGTGTTCTGCTCGCGCCAGGTGCCGGCCGTGGAGGGGAAGAAGCTGCTGCTGATCCAGCCGCTGGCCTGGGAGGACGAGTCTCCGAGGGGCGACCCTATCGTCGCCTTCGACGCGGTGGGCTCCGGCTCGGCCGAGAAGGTGTACTGGGTCGCGTCCCGCGAGGCGGCGGTGGCTTTCCCGGACCTGCCTCCCGCCGACGCCGCGGTCGTCGGCATCGTCGAGGGGCATCAGGTGAAGGATTTCAGGAGCTGATATGTTCGTCGGGGAGGTCGTGGGCAACGTCTGGGGCGTGCGCCGGCACAAGTCGCTTCAACGCCAGCGGCTGCTGCTCGTGCGGCCCATCGATCCCGAGACGGAGAAGCCTCTCGGCGAGGCCATCATGGCGCTGGACGGCGGCGTGGACTCGGGGCCGGGCTCGATCGTCCTCGTGGTGGATGAAGGCGGCTCGGCGCGCGCCATCCTGAAGGACAAGGACGCCCCGGTGCGCACGGTGGTCTGCGGCGTCGTCGACATGGCCTCGGTCCGCGGGACGTTGCGGAAATATGCCTGACGTCCTTGATGGTTCAAGGGTAATTGGTACAGTTTACAGGCACGGAGGCGCGTATGCGTGAGGAGGAGCTTCGCCGCGTCGTGGACGCGGTGGTCCGGGTGCTCGCTGAGCAGGGATTGTTGTCGTCGAAGCCTGAGGCGCAGGCGGCGACGTCCAAGCGAGAGGTCAAGGTGACGACCGGCACGGCCGGAAAGGTCTTTTCGGACTCCTGGCAGATGCAGCGGCCCTCCGCCGCCGCGGGCGGGAAGGAATGCTGCGGTGCCTCGAAGGGCGACGACGCGGCGGAGCACACCGCCGGGCCGAACTGCCCGCACTGCGCGTCCGTCGGCGAGCGCAACCTGGCCCAGTTGGCGGAGCTCGGCGTGGACCGCATCGCGGTCTGCCACCCGACGAAGAACTGCTCGCAGATCGCGCGCACCGTCGACCATACGCTCCTCAAGCCGAACGCCACGCAAGAGGAGATCGCCAAGCTCTGTGAGGAGGCGCGGACCTACTGCTTCGCCTCCGTCTGCATCAACCCGAGCTACGTCGCTCTCGCCGCGCGCCTGCTTCGGGGCTCCGGGGTGAAGGTGTGCACCGTGGTGGGCTTCCCGCTCGGTTCGACGACGCCGACCGTGAAATCCATCGAGTCGCGCGACGCGATGGCCAACGGCGCCGACGAGATCGACATGGTGATCAACATCGGCGCGCTCAAGTCCGGCAACGACGCCATGGTCCTCGACGATATCTGCGCGGTGCGCGAGGCGACCCGCGGGCGGGTGCTGAAGGTCATCCTGGAAACGGCGCTGCTGAGCAACGAGGAGAAGGTGCGCGCCTGCCTGCTCTCCAAACAGGCCGGGGCCGACTTCGTGAAGACCTCGACGGGGTTCTCGGGCGGCGGCGCGACCGTCGACGACATCAAGCTCATGCGCCAGACCGTCGGACCGATGATGGGCGTCAAGGCGTCCGGCGGCATCCGCGACACGGCCACGGCGCAGGCGATGATCTCCGCGGGAGCCACCCGGCTGGGCACCTCCGCCAGCGTGGCGATCGTGACCGATGCGAAACCGGCCTCACCGGGGGGCGGCAAGACCGCGTACTAGCGAGGGACCCGATGGCGACCCGAATCAAGATGAAGATCGACCTGCAGTGCGGAGCCTGCTCCGCGCTCACCCATCAGACCGAACCGTCCCAGCGCTTCTGCCCCTGCTGCGGGGCCGCCTTCGAGCGCTTCTGCATCAAGTGCCGTAAGAAGGTGGAGATGTTCTTCGAGGAGTGGTGGCCCGAGGACGACGAGTGCCTGCGCACCTATTCGCCGGCCAAGCGCTGTCCGACCTGCAACTCGGGCCTCGAGGTGGAGCGGGCGGAGAAGAAGGACGACGACGAGTTCGCGCATTAAGGAGGGTGTCAGACCTCAACTTATGGAACTTATTTCTCTGAGGAATTCTTTACTGAAATAAGTTCTGACACCAACCATAGGAGAATGACATGAGCGAGATCCGGGAAGCGCTCGGCTTGGTAGAGACGAAGGGCTTCGTGGGAATGATCGAGGCCTCCGACGCCATGGCCAAGGCCGCCAAGGTGCGGCTGGTGGGCTACGAGAAGGTGGGCAACGGGCTGGTGACGACGCTCTGCCCCGGAGAGGTCGGCGCCGTCCGCGCCGCCGTCGAGGCGGCGGCCGCCGCGGCCCAGAAGGTGGGGGAGCTCGTGAGCGTGCATGTCATTCCGCGCCCGCACGACGACCTCGAGAAATATCTCGAGCAGATCGCTATTAAAGTGAAGGCGTAATCTGAGCCGGAAGCGCTTGCGCTTCCGGCTCTGCCGCTGATGTCGTGCCAGGCCGTGCGCGAAGCGCACGGCCGGATCAGCCGTAGAGCTTGGCGGGTTCGCCCACAACGACCTCATCGACGTCATCCTTCAGACCCTGAGAACGGGCCCCGGCCCCGCAATGCCTGCGCGCGGCCGCTCCTCAGCCGCCGCGCCGGCTCAGGCCGTCCCGCAGCCGCCAGCGAAAGGTCCCAAGCGCTGGAAGTACGCGCCGGAGACGGGGCCTGCGGCGCGGCAGTTTCTGACGGAGGCGGCCATCAAAAAGGCGTTGACTCCCGGGGCGAGACGCCTTACAATACCGCACAACGCGATTATCAGCCCCCTGGCATCGGACTGGCTCGCTCTCGACGGCATCGAGATCGTCCGAGAGTAGCCGGTCCCTCGGCCGGCGCGTAATATTTTCTTGATACTTATCTGCGAGCATTATTAGGGAAGCGTTCCTCGGATGGCCCAAGAACAAGCCGGCGAGACAAAAAATGTTGTTAACGAGATGAAAGCCCTCTTGTCCGAGGACGAGTTCCCGCACACCGCGCGCATCGAGCTGGCCCCGCGCGAGGGCATCCTGGCCCCGGCGCCCAAGCCCGCGGCCAAGCCTCCCGAGGCGAAGCCGAAGACCGCATTGCCGTCGGGACCCCCGATCGAGCTGGGCGCGGAGCCGCCCGCGGGTGGCGCGCCGGAGGCGCTCCTCCTGCCGCCGCTCCCGGTCCCGGCCGCGCCTTTGCCGGAGCCGCTGTCGATGGGCGATGACGTCGCCGCCCCGGCCCCCGCCCCGGCATACCCTTTGGCTCAAGGCCCAGCTTTCCGACGTGCAGACGCTGATCCGCCGGGTCGGCGCGGCGTGCGGGCGGCCGCAAAGGCAAAGCGGCAGCGCCGATTATAACTTCCTCCTTGCTCTCGTGCGCGTCATCCAAGGCCTCGAGGACCCCGCAGCCTTGATCGCCGCGGTCCGCCAGGCGGAGGGGATCGCGGCTGTCGTGATGCTCGAGCCGCTGCCGGCGGCCTGGGCCGAGACGCTCGCGCAGGCGTTCGAGAAGGAGGGGATCTTCCTTCGCGTCGTCGCCTCGGAGGACGCGAAGAAGCGTTCCGCCGCGGTCGATCTGCTCGTCGAACTGATGCTCCTTTCCGGGCAGGCGAAGGGCTGATGGTCGAACTCTGGAGCGTCCAGGCGTCGCCGACCGCGGCGGACCCGCGCCGGCATACCCTTTGGCTCAAGGCCCAGCTTTCCGACGTGCAGACGCTGATCCGCCGGGTCGGCGCGGCGTGCGGGCGGCCGCAAAGGCAAAGCGGCAGCGCCGATTATAACTTCCTCCTTCCGCTGCACGCGGCGGACGACCTTGTCCTTTCGCGCCTGCAGGAGATGCTGCGCTCGCTGGCTCCGGAGGGCCCCTCTCCGGGCAACGGCAGGACGGATTTTCCCTCGGCGCCGGCGGCGCCGATGGCCCCCGTGGCCGGGACGCCCATCCCGGACACCGGGATGCCCGCCCTGGACACCGGGACGCCCGCCCTGGACACCGGGACGCCCAGTCCGGTTTCCGCGTCGCCCGCCATGCCCGAACTCTCGCCCAGCACGCCCCCGCCGCAGGCGGCGCCGGCTGCGGTGGCCCAGACGCCCAGCCTGGCTCCCGATCTGCCCGCCTTGCCTGACCTTTCATCTCGCACTCCGCCGCCGCAGGAGGCGCCCGCTCCGGGCGCGCCGGGCGTCTTCTCTCCTTTCGCCGACCTCATGGCCGGCGGGGCGGCCGCGACTCCCGGCGGGGAGCCGACGCAGACGCCTCTGCCGAGCGTCGCGCCCGCGACGCCTTTTCCGGCCTTCGCGCAAACGCCCGCTCCCGAGCCTTCGGTCGCGGCGTCGCCCGCGATGTCGGCGCCGACGCCCCTGCCGAGCATGGCTCCCGCGACGCCTTTCCCCGACCCCGCGCCGGGTCCGGGGGGTGGGGACCAGACGTCGTTGCCGATGGGGGCGCCGCCTCCTTTCGGCCAAGCTGAAGCCTATCCGGACGCTGTCAAGATCGAGACGGGCCCCATCCAGGGGGCCACTTTCCCGTCCCTTCCTCCGGCGCCTTCGATCTTCCCCGGCGCGCAGGTCCAGACGCCCATGCCGTTCGGCCAGGCGACGACGCCCGCGCCGTTCGGGCAGGCGGCCGCGCCTGAGCACATGGACATGGCGACGCCGCTTCCCGGGCTCCAGCCTTCCGCCCCGTTGCCCGGCTTCCCTGCGCCCGCCGCGGCGCCGGCGGCCGCAGCCGTCGTGCCGCCCGCGCCGGCGCCCGAGACCGACTCGGGGCCCGCCTGCGGAGCGCTTCTGGAGCTCAACCCGGCCTTGACCCTCGAGTCGCTGCAAGTCGGCCCGTTCAACCGCTTCTCGCACGCGGCGAGCATGTCGGTCATCGCGAACCCCGGCGCGATGTACAATCCGCTGTTCCTCTTCGGCGGCCCCGGCGTCGGCAAGACCCATCTGTTGCACGCCATCGGCAAGGCGCTGCAGGACCAAGCCCCCGGCGACAGCATCTTCATGACCACCGGCCCGCGCCTCACCCGCGCGGTCAAACGCGCCCGCGCGACCAACCGCCTCGGCGAGATCGAGGAGCTTGCCAAGAAGGCGAAGGCGCTGCTGATCGACGACGCGCACCTGTTGAGCGTCGACGAGGCGACCCAGCCGTTCTTGGCGTCTCTGGTCGCCGGCTTCTTCTCCTCGACGCGCCAGGTCGTGATGACCTCGGTGTATCCGCCCCGGGCGCTCGGGGCGCTCGAGGAGGCGCTCAAATTCCAGATCAGCGCGGGCTGGTCGGTGGACATGAAGCCGCTCGGCGGCGAGGTGCAGAAGGAGCTTATCACCCCCGCCTTGGCGCGCGCGGGGATGCAGGCGGACGCGGCGACCATCGAGGCGCTGACTCCCAGGCTCGAGTCCGGCCAGGCCGTGCTGGGCTGCTGGGTCGAGCGGCTGCGGTCCTTGATGGAACTGCGGGCGCGCAACCGCCAGCCGGCTGCGCTGGCGGACCTCTTGCCGATCCTGATGACGCAGGAGGGGGCGGCCGCGGCGCAGGCCCCGGAGCTCAAGGAGATCGAGCAGCTCTTGGCCGACATGCCGGCGCCGGCGCAAGACCCGTCGGCCACGGCGGCCGCGGTCTTCTTCCCTAAGGGCAAGGAGCCCTACGGCGAATACGTGATGCGCCAATTCCACGCGGTGATGCGACAGAACAACTTTGCGATCCCCCTGCGCCCCGTGCTCGCCCAGGCCTACGACCCCGAGCAACTCTATGGGGCGCCGTTCACCATCGGGGACGGCTGCCAGGCCTGCGGCGCCCGAGTGGCCCTCGTCCTCGGTCCCAATCCGGGCACGGGGCTGGCGGGCCGCGAGGTGGAGCTGCAGCGTGCCGTCGAGCATCTTCTCGAGGCGCTCAACATGCGCGCGGGGTGGATCCCCTTCGTGCGCATCAAGGAGAACGGCCCGTACTTCCGGGCGGGCCTGGACGTGTTCACGATACTGAGAGGCGACGGTGGCTGAGTCCGTCGCGCTCGCGCTTGCGCTGGCGGCGGCCGGCACCGTCGCCTATTGGGTCCGCCGCATCGCTCGCGCCGAAGCGGCGCCCTCCCGCGGGGGCGCGCCGGGCGCCGACGACGCGGCGAAGGCGGCTTCGGCGGCCGAGCTGTCGCGCTTCGCGCAGGAGATCCTGAGCGAAGCGCGCCTGCCCTCGGATACGAAGCTTTTCGACGACATCCTGCGCGACTCCGTGGACCGCCTGCTCGCCCGCGCCCCGGGCCTGTCCATAGCGGTCTGGAAGCGCGCCGCGGCGGGAGACGAGCTGCTGTGCCGCACCGGCGCTCTCGCGGTGCTGTCGCCCGACGAGCTGCGCGTGCCGCCGCGCGAATGGGAGGCTGCCGAGGCCGTCAGCCGCGGCCTCGAATGGCGCGGCAACGCCGCCCGGCTCGCGCCGTCGTTGGCGACACGAGGCGCCGCCTCGGTTCGTCTAATCGCCTGGGGACGGGGAGCGCTCAAGGGCCTGCTGATGGCCGCCGACGCCCCGCAGGGGCGGGCGCTGGATCAGGCGGCCGCCGAGCTGGACCTGCTGTCCGTGCATTTCAGCGCCGCGGCCGCGCTGGCCCTGAGCCTGTGGGAGATGGAACGGTCGAAGAAGCGGCTGGAGGGAGGGTTGAGCACGCTGCATCAGGTGGCGTCGACCATCACCGCGCGGCGCGAGAGCACCGTGGAGAACCTCGAGGCCGTCGTCTCGATCGTGGCCAAGGCGCTGAACGCCGACCTGTGCGCCTTCCTTCTGCTCGACGAGAAGACGCGGGAGCTGGTCGTGCAGGAGGGCGCTTACGGCTTGAGCGGCGACGAGGGCTCGTTGTACCGGCTGTCGCTCGATCGCGAGGAGGCATCCTCGGTGCGGGTGTTCCGGAGCGGGATCCCTTTCATCACCGGCGACGCGATGAACGACCCGAACGTCCTCCCGCAGTTCGCCAAGCTTTGGAAGTGCCATTCGCTCATCGTCGTGCCGCTGACCTCCGAGGGCCGGCGCATCGGGGTCATGCGCGTGGGGAGCTTCCAGAAAGAGTTCTTCACCCGCGAGCACGTCGGGTTCGTCGAGCTGATCGCGGAGGAGGCGGTGGTCCTGCTCGAGGGGGCGATGTTGACCCGGCGGCTGGCCGAGACCAACGAGCGGCTCGCCGAGGTCAACCGCATCAAGGATGATTTCGTCTCGACGGTCAGCCACGAGTTCAAGACGCCGCTCACCTCGATCAAGGGGTTCACGACGGTGATGCTCGAGGAGACGCCGGGGGCTTTGACCGCCGACCAGAAGCGCTTTTTGACGATCATCGGCAGCGCCTGCGACCGCCTGACCGCCTTGGTCTCCGACCTGCTCGACATCGCGCGGCTCGAGGGGGGGGCGCGCATGGAGTTCGTGCCCGTGTCCGTGACCGAGGCCCTGCGCCATTGCCAGGAGGTCCATCAGTGGCAGGCCGACGGCCGCACGATCGATCTCCGCGTCGAGATCCCGGAAGGCGTGCCGCAGGTCCGCGGAGACATGTCCTGGCTGAGGCAGGTGCTTGACAACCTGTTCTCCAACGCGATCAAGTTCACGCCGCCGGGCGGCAAGGTGGAGGTCACCGTCGTCGACCGGGGCGACGGCGTCGAACTCGTCGTCGCCGACACCGGCATCGGCATCAGCGCCGAGGACCAGGCGCACATCTTCGAGAAGTTCTATCGTGCCAAGAGCCGCTCCGGGCCCACCGCCCCGGGAACGGGGCTGGGGCTCGCGATCGCGAAGGCGGTCGTCGAGAAGCATGAGGGCAAATTGTGGTTCGAGTCGGAGCTGGGGCGAGGCTCGCGCTTCCACCTGCTGTTGCCGGCCGTAGCGCGGAACCAGTGGGCGCAGCGCGGGCCGGAGCAGGCGTTACGGTCCGGGGGCCCCCATCGGTCGGCGCAGGCGCCGGCCCAGACCCCGGACACGGCGACAGGGGAGAACAACCCCGTCGCCAGGAGAACATCATGAAGTTGTCAACGGCAGTGGGTTGCTTGGCGGTGCTGGGGCTGGTCGCTGGCTGCGGCGGGCCGCAGAGCCGCGTGAAGAAGGGGCAGGTGTCGCAGGTGCTCGACCAGGACCCGGCGAGGAGCGGCTATCTGGAGTCGATCGGCATCGGGGCTTCGGACCCGAACCTGCCGAGCGACACGCAGCGCAAGTCGCTCTCGCGCGACGCCGCGATCGTGAAGGCGCAGTACGAGATGCTCTCGATGGTAAAGGGAGTGCAGCTGCAAGGCGGCATCACCGTCCAGCGCGCGATGGAGACCGACTCGAACCTCGAGGCCAAGATCAAGGAGACGATCAGGGGCGCCGAGATCCTCAAGAGCGAGTTCACCTCCGATAACGGCTGCGTGGTCACCCTCCGCGTGCCGAAGAAGCGCCTCGAGGAGATGATGGGAGTCAAGTTCAAGTGATCGGGAGGCTGGGCGCCGTCCTGGCCCTCGCGGCGCTCGTCGCCGGCTGCGCTCACTCGCGCCTGAAGCTTGAAAAGGGCGAGGAGGGAGAGGTCATCGAGGCCGAGGGATGGACGCCCGTCGACGCCAACGACGCGGTCGGCACCAAGCAGCGGGCGCTGGCCGACGCGCAGAAGAAGGCGGTGGAGCGCGTCGTCGGCGTGTTCATCTCGGCGAAGACCCGCGTGGACCAGGCCGTCAACGTCGACAGCCGCATCCTCGCCAACGTCCAGGGCTACCTCCGCAAATACGACGTCCTTGACGAGCGCGAGGAGGCGGGGCTCCACAAGACCCGCATCCGCGCGCTGGTCCTCTACCGCAAGATCGGCGACGACCTCAGGCAGTTCGGCCTGATGCGGCCGCCGCCGCCGCCGGGCAACCCGAAGGTCGTCGTGCGCCTGCGGGCCAAGAGCGGCGAGGCGGCCATGGGCGAGGCCGCGGCGCAGGGGGTGCGCCGGGCGCTGGTGGAGAAGGGCTTCGCGGTCGTCGACGAGTCGCAGGCGGCGGCCGTGGCGGTGAGCACCGACGCGGCGTCGGCCGCGGCTCTTGGGCGAAGGGCCTCGGCCGACCTCGTCGTCGCGGGCGAGGCGGAGGCCTACCCGATCGAGGACGCGCGTCTGGCGGGCTTCAAGTCGTACCGCGCGCGTGTGACGCTGCAGGCCGTGCGCTCCAGCGGCGAGGTGATGTCGCAGAAGAGCCAGGAAGCGTCCGGGCTCGATCCGGCGGCCGAGGTCGCGCAAGGCAAGGCGTACGACGCCGCGGGCGGCCTGGCCGGAGAGGCGATCGCCAACGAGCTGTCGAAGCTTCTCAAGAGCCAGGTCACGGTGACGGTGCGGGTGCTGGGTCTGCCCACGCTGGACAAGGCGCGGGCGTTCATCGACGATGTCCGGGGCAATCCGAGCGTGGAGGCGGTGACCTTGGCCTCGTTCGAGCCCGGCCGCGCCGAGCTGAGCGTCATGACGAACGACGTCTCGGGCGAAGAGCTCGCGGCGATGATCCTGCGCGCCAAGAAGCTCGACCTCACCGTGCGCTCGGTCTCCGCCTACGAGGTGGAGGTCGAGGCGCGTTGAGGAGCGCCCGCTGGCTGCTCCCGGCGGCGCTCGCGGCGGCCGGGTGCGCGAAGGGCGTCGTGCGCTATGTCGCGCCGGACTACGCGGCCAAGGCGCCGCCGCGGGTCGCCGTCCTGCCTTTCGGCAATCAGAGCGTGGACCTGCTCGGGCCGGAGGTCCTGCGGGGCTTGGTGCAGTCGGCGCTGACGGAGCGGGGATTTCAGCCGTTGGCCTTGGACGCCGTCGACGCGAAGCTTGCGGAGCTGGGCATCCACGAGGGGGGGCAGCTGGCCGGCACCGCCCCGGAAAAGCTCGCCGAGGCGCTGGGCGCCGACGGGCTGTTCTACGGGACGGTCGAGGAGTTCACGATGCAGAACGTCGGCTTCCTCATCCGGCGGGTCGTCAAGCTCAGGTTAAGGCTGGTCAGTGCCGCGGATGGCGAGCGGCTGTGGGAGGACATGGGGGAGGGCTTCAGCGCCAGCGTGACATTGGATAAAAAGGAAGCGCAGCGGCTATTCCTCCTCGGCATCTTCGCCCGCGGGATGGAGAACGCCCTGCATACGCCGCTGATTCCGGAGTCGCGGCTGGCGGTAGAGGAGCTGATTTCGAGACTGCCACGGAGGTGACAGGACGATGAAGAAACGAATGAGCGCGGCCCTGCTGTTGGCGCTGGCGGCCGCTGCCTGCGCGCCGAGCGCGAGCGTCAAGCGCGAACAGGCGATGACGGCGACGGAGACCAAGCATTACGATTCCAAGTACACGGGGCCGAAGCGCCGCATCGGCGTCGTGGACTTCGAGAACAAGACAGCCTACGGCCAGAACCGCCTGGGTTCCTCCGCCTCCGACGTCCTCATCACCGAGCTGGCCAAGACCGGCCGCTTCGTCGTCGTCGAGCGCGACAAGATCAACAAGATCATGGACGAGCAGCGCCTGCAAGCCTCGGGCGCCATCGACCCCAGGACCGCGGTCCAGGTCGGCAAGCTCTTGGGGCTCAACGCCATCGTGACCGGGGTCGTCTCTCAGTTCGGTGAAAAGACTCAGGGCTCGGACTACCTGCTGGTGCAGTCCAAACAGCAGATCGCCGAGACCACCGTGGACGTCCGCGTGGTGGACACCGAGACCGGCCAGGTGCTCTACGCCGACAGCGGCAAGGGCCGGGGCAAGAGCGGCATGCACAACGTGCTCGGCCTGGGGGGGCGGGGCGGCTATGACGAGACGCTCGCGGGAGACGCCCTGCGCGCCGCCATCGTCCAGTTCGTCGACAACATCGTCAGCCAGGTCGGCAAGAAGCCGTGGTCGTGCCGCATCGCGGCAGCGAAGAACGGCAAGCTGTACTTGAACGCCGGGCCGACGATGGGCGTAGACAAGGGTCTCGAGCTCGATTGCTTCCATCTGGGCGCCCCGGTCACCGATCCCACCACGGGCCTGACGCTCGGCAACGAGGAGGTTTCTGTCGGCCGGGTGGTGGTGGACGGCCCGCTCGGCGACAACGGCGAGGGCTCGACGGCGCACATGGTGCGCTCCGAGGGCCCGGAGCCCGAAGCCAAAGACATCTGTCGGTTGGCGAAGTAGGCCTCGTCGGAGAGGGGAACTTTCCTTTGTCTCATTCGTACATGTGGGAGTGATCGCTCAAGTGTGGTCCGCGGCGGTGCGTGGGGTGGAAGGCTACCCGGTGGCGGTCGAGCTGGACGTCTCCAACGGCGTCCCGGCGTATGCCACCGTCGGCTTGCCGGACAGCGCGGTGCGCGAATCGCGCGAGCGCGTGGCGAGCGCCGTGCGCAACTCCGGCTACGACTTCCCCGCCCGCCGCATCACGGTCAACCTCGCCCCGGCCGAGCACCGCAAGCGGGGGACCCAATTCGACCTCCCGGTCGGCGTGGGGCTGTTGGCGGCTTCCGGACAGATTCCCGACGGAGACTGGCGGGCGCGTTTCTGGTTCATGGGGGAGCTGGCGCTCGACGGACAGGTCAAACCGGTCTCTGGCGTGCTGCCGATGGCCGCGGCCGCGCGGCGCCAGGGTGCCGGAGGCATCATCTTGGCGCGCGAGAACGCTCCCGAGGCCGCGGCGGTCGGCATCCCCTGCTACGCCGTCGCCTCGCTCGAGGAGGCGACGCGCTTCATCGCGGGAAAGGTCGCGCTGCAGCCCGCCGAGCCGGGGAGGGCTCCCGCGGCCGCGGAGCCGCCGGACCTGTCCGAGGTGCGCGGGCAGGCCATGGCCAAGCGAGCCCTCGAGGTGGCCGCGGCGGGGGGGCACCATCTGCTCTTCACCGGCCCGCCAGGCTGCGGCAAGTCCATGCTGGCCAGGCGCCTGCCGGGGCTTTTGCCGGGGCTCGAGCCGCGGGAGGCCCTGGAACTGGCCACCATCTTGTCCGTGGCGGGGATGCTGGAGCGAGGCGGCCTGCCGTCGACGCGGCCGTTCCGGGCGCCGCATCACACCGCCTCCGCTCCGGCGCTCGTGGGGGGCGGGCGGCCCTGCAGGCCGGGCGAGGTGTCGCTCGCCCACGGCGGAGTCCTGTTCCTCGACGAGCTGCCCGAGTTCCCGCGCGACGCCTTGGAGGCCTTGCGCGTGCCGATGGAGACGGGACGGGCGGTGGTGACTCGCGTCGAGGAATGCGCGGAGTACCCCGCTTCCTTCCAGCTCGTCGCGGCGAGGAATCCCTGCCCGTGCGGCTGGCGGGGGCATCCCGCCCGCGCCTGCTCCTGCGCGCCGGGGCAGGTGGCGCGCTACCAAGGCCGCGTGTCGGGCCCGTTGCTCGACCGCATCGATCTGCGCGTCGACCTCGCGCCTCTCCCATTCGCCGAGTGGGCGAACGAGGACCCTCCGGACGCCGAGGCGACGGCCGCCGTGCGAGCGCGCGTCCTGGCGGCGCGCGGCCGCGCCGAGGCCAGATTGGGCCGCAGCCGCGCGAACGGCGCGATGACGCCGCGCGAGCTGCGCCGCCATGCGCGGTTGAGCGCCGAGCCGCAGGCCTTGCTGGAGCGCGCCGCCCGACGCTTCCAGCTCTCGGCGCGCAGCCTCGATCGGACGCTGCGCGTGGCGCGCACGCTGGCGGACCTGGCGGGTTCGGAGCGCGTGGAAACCGGCCACGTGGCCGAGGCGGTGCGCCTGAGCGCAGGGGAAGGGCGCGCATGAGGACGGGGGGAGGCTAGAACGATGGAGCTCGGGGAACTCAAGAAATTCTTTTGGGCGCTCATTATTTTGATCGGCCTCGGCTGGTACGTCCGTCAGCACTACACGTTCCGCGACGTGCTCGCCTATGCCAAGAGCCACCCGAGCCAAAGCGCATCTCCCGCGCTCGATTACTATTCGGGCATGGGGTTCTATTTGCGCGAGGATTATGACGGGGCGATCGAGGCGTTCGGCCAGTTGTTGACCGATTATCCGACGTGTCAGTACGCTCCGACGGCGTTGGTGCGGCTCAGCTCTTCTTATATGGAGCGAAACCGCTGGAGCGAGGCCAAGGAGACGCTGGAGAAGTTCATAGAGCAGTTCCCCGATGACAAGAACCGGCCTTTGGTGGACCAGAAATACGAGTACGTGAAATACAAATGAGCGACACTTCCGCGCCGCCGTTCGCAGCCTTGATCCGCCGTCTCCTGCGCGAGCGGGGGCTCGGCTTGAGGGAGTTCTGCCGTGCCGTAGAGGTCGACCCCTCGTTCTTCTCGAAGGTCCTCGCCGGAAAAAGAAGCCCGCCTTCGGAGGACGCCGTCTTGCGCCGCATCGCGCTCGAGCTCGAGCTCGACCCTTGCGAGCTCATTGTGTCGGCGGGACGCATCCCCCGGGAGTGGTCGCGGCTTTTCCACGAGCCGCCGCTCTTACAAGCGGTCGATCGGCTCTGCCAGGGGGCCACGCCGCTTCCGGCGGTCTCCAGCCCGGTGCCGGCGTGGAGCGCGCAACCCACCGCCCCGACCCCCTATCAGGGTGGGCGAGGAAAGACAAGGCGGACGAAAGAAGGGGACTCCTTCTCCCGCGAAGCGGGAGAGGGCGGGGGTGAGGGCAAACTCACGCCACCGAAATCCTTCGGCGAGGAGTTGCTTTAGAGCGTCATGCCGGTCGTCATCCGGGAGGCCCTCGAGGCGCAGGCCCGCACTTTCGGCGGCTTCGAGGGGTTCGACCCGCTCCATGAGCTTGAGTCGTGCCGGGCTGCCGGCATCCGCTTGCTCCATCGCGACGGCGCCGCTTATCCGCAGCTGCTGGCCAGCGTGCCGGACGCCCCGGCTGTGCTGTATCTAAGCGGCGGGCTGAACGATGGCCCGGCCATCGCTATCGTGGGATCGCGACAGCCTACCGCCTATGGGCGGCGCGTGGCGCGCGCCTTGGCGGCCCAGGCGGCTCGCGCGGGGCTGACGGTCGTCAGCGGGCTGGCGCGGGGGGTGGACACGGAGGCCCATGAGGCCGCGTTGGACGCGGGCGGGGTTACCTGGGCCGTGCTTGGTTCGGGCCTTCGGCGCGTCTATCCTCCGGAAAACCGGCGTTTGGCGGAGCGGATCGTTGCCGGAGGCGGGGCTTTGCTCTCCGAGGCCCCTCTTATGGCGGCGCCCCTGGCGGCCAACTTCCCTCGAAGGAACCGCATCATCAGCGGCCTTTCATGGGTCACGGTGGTGGTCGAGGGGCTGGTTACCTCGGGCGCGCTGATCACCGCAAGGGCCGCTCTGGCTCAGGGCCGCGAGGTTGGAGCCGTACCCGGGCCTATAGATTCGGACCTCAGCGCTGGACCGCATAAGTTGCTGCAGGATGGGGCGTTTCCCGTCTTAGGAGTCTCGGATGTCCTGGAGCGCCTCCCGCCAGGTCAAAAAACCGCCATAAAACAGGGTCTTGACGAAAGCGCGAATTCCCATTATAAGGAAAACCTTGGCCCTGCCCTATGCTATAAGGAAAGGGTTGGAGCCGAGCGTCAAAAAATCCTAAAATCAATGGGTTCCGGGGAAGTTTCCTTCGAAGACCTGATTCGGGAAACGGGCATGGACGTTCCCGCCCTCCTCCGCGCTCTCGCTGAACTCGAGATCGAAGGCTTGATCGATTCTTGCCCTGGACAACGATATGCCCGCAGATAAGAAGACCAATCCGAAGGCGAAGACAGCGAAGGCTAAGACGAAGGCGCCCGCGGCGTCCAAAGCGGCGAAAACGGCCAAGGGCCAAGGAGCCTCGCTGGTCATCGTCGAGTCGCCGGCCAAGGAGCGCACCATCTCGCGCATCCTGCAGCGCGATTACGTGGTTAAATCGTCCTACGGCCATGTCCGCGACCTCCCCGCGAAGAAACTCGGCGTGGATGAAAAGAAGAATTTCGAGCCCACCTACGAGCTTCTGCCGCGCACGCAAAAGATCCTGCCGGAGCTGAAATCGTTGGCGCGCCAGGCTCCGATCGTGTATCTGGCCACCGACCACGACCGCGAGGGAGAGTCCATCGCCTGGCACCTTTCGGACCTGCTCGGCGTGCCGGAAGACCGGGTCCGGCGCATCACCTTCCACGAGATCACTCCGAGCGCCATCCAGGAGGCGCTCAAGGCCCCGCGCAGCATCGACCTGCACCTGGTCCATGCCCAGCAGGCGCGCCGCGTCATCGATCGGCTCGTGGGCTATAAGCTGTCTCCCCTGCTCTGGAAGAAGGTCCGGCGCGGGCTCTCCGCCGGCCGCGTCCAGTCGGTCGCGGTGCGCCTCCTGGTCGAGCGCGAGCGGGAGATCATCTCTCGAAGCCCGGCGAGCCGCCGGCCTTCGACGCCCGGCTGACCCTCTGGAAGGGCGAGAAGGTCGAGTCCACGCAGGTGTTCGACCTTTTCTCCGAGCAGTACCGGATCCACTCCACGCCTTTCGCGACCCGGGCCGACATCGACGCGGTGATCGAGGCCGTGCGGCCGGCCGCGTTCGCCGTGGCGAGCGTGGAGCGCAAGGAACTGCGGCGGCGGCCCGCGCCGCCGTTCACCACCAGCACGCTCCAGCAGGCCGCCTCCCAGCGCTACGGCTATCCGGCCGAGAAGACGATGCGCATCGCGCAGGGCCTCTACGAAGCGTGGACCTCGGCGACGGCGAGCCCGTGGGCCTCATCACCTACATGCGCACCGATTCGGTCTCGGTGGCGCGTCAAGCCCAGGAAGAGGCGCGCAAGGTGATCGTGGACCAGTTCGGAGAGGGCTACTCCCCCGCGGAGTTCCCGGTCTATCAGACCAAGTCCAAGGGCGCTCAGGAGGCCCATGAGGCCATCCGGCCGACCAGCGCCGCGCGGCTGCCCGAGCAGGTCCGCAAGCACTTGGAGCCGGACCAAGCCAAGCTCTACGACCTCATCTGGAAGCGGTTCACGGCCAGCCAGATGACCGAGGCGGTCTACGACACCGTGGCGGCCGACATCACGGCGGGCCCGGACGCCGTCTTCCGCGTCAACGGCCGCACGCTCAAGTTCGACGGCTACCTTCGCGCGCACGCGGAAGGCGAGGAGGCCGAGGCGGAGGGCGATGAGGAGGAGGAGCGGGAGGGCCGGCTGCCGGACCTCAAAGCCGGCGACGCGCTGAAACTCGAAGAGTTCGACCCGGAGGAGCACCTGACGAGCCCGCCGCCCCACTACAACGAGGCGAGCCTGATCCGCGCCTTGGAGAAGAACGGCATCGGCCGGCCCTCGACCTACGCGCCGACGATCAAGACCATCGTCGAGCGCGGCTACGTCAAGCGGGGCATCAAGGACCGCAAGCTCCTCCCATCGGAGCTGGGAGTCACGGTGACCGAGAAGCTTCGCCAGCACTTCCCGGACATGATGAGCCTCGGCTACACCGCCAACGTCGAGGAGCGCCTCGATCACATCGCCGAGGGCACCGAGGAGTGGCATAAGGTCGTCGGCGAGTTCTACGAGCCTTTCCGCAAGGCGCTGGCCGCGGCCTCGACGGCGATGGAGGACTACAAGCCGATCCAGACCGACGAGCCGTGCCCCATCTGCGGCGAGAAGATGCTAATCCGCGAGAGCCGCTTCGGCAAGTACCTCTCGTGCGCGCAGTTCCCGACCTGCAAGGGCAAGATCCGGCTCACCGAGGACGGCCAGAAGGACGTCCCGGTGGTGACCGAGGAGAAATGCGAGGCCTGCGGCCGGTTCCTCGTCATCCGCATGGGCCGGCGCGGCAAGTTCCTCGCCTGCTCGGGATATCCCGCCTGCAAGATCACCTATTCTTTGGACGCCGACGGGAACAAGATCGAGGGCTCGCGGCCCTTGGCCACGTCGCGCGGCTGCGAGAAGTGCGGCAAGTCGATGTGGCTTCGCTTGGGCAAGCGCGGGCATTTCCTGGCCTGCTCGGGTTTCCCTCGCTGCCGCAACCTCAAGC
>JAPLKK010000127.1:0-24121 GCA_026388115.1 Elusimicrobiota bacterium
GAGCACCTTCGCGGTCAGCGCGGCGGACTGCGGCGAGGCCGGGGCCGCGGCCCGCGGCTTGCCCTCCTTGTCGAGCACGTGGTGGTCGCTGTCTCCGACGCTGTGGCCGGCCCGACGCTTGCCGGCGTCGGGATACCGCCAGCCCTTGGAGTAGCCGAACGGGTTGCACAGCGGGAAGAGGACGACCGGGAACCCCTTGGCCGCCAGGGCCTGGACCTTATCCAGGTTCGCGGCCACGGCATTCGGGGGCGCGGGCTCCTCGCCGTGGATGCCGGCGAGCAGCCAGAGCGCCGGGCCTTTCGCCTTCGTCCGCAGGACTCGGATGGGCAGGCCGTGGTCCACGTAGACGGTCTCGATGGTCCAGCCGTCCTTCGCCGCGAGCCGGTCGTGGGAGCGGTACAGCTCTTGGATGGCGAGCCTGCCGTCGGAGGAATAAGTCTTCGCCGTCGCGATCGCGTCCGCGCCGGCCGCGGCAAGACTCTCCCGGCCCGCAAGGGCGGCCGCAAGCAAAAAGATCCCCGCCGCGGGCGGCATCACTCGTCGATGTTCCCGATGGCCCGGTGGATGGGCTTGGCGACCAGGAAGATCGACAGGCCGGCCACGAACGACATGCCCGCCAGCATCATGAAGAAGTGGTCCTTCGACATCTTCTCCCAGAAGGTGCCGACGTAGCCCGCGAGGTAGCCGCCGGCGAACCACGAGAGGAACCATAGGCCCATCATCCGCGACACGAGCCTCGGCGGGGAGAGCTTCGTCACCACGGAGAGCCCGATCGGCGAAAGATACAGCTCTCCGATCGTCACGAAGAACAAGGAGCCGACCAGCCACCCGGAGCTGACGAGCGATCCCGTGGGGGTACACCGGGCGATGAACGCCATCGGGAGGAAGGCGGCCCCGAGGGCCACGCAGCCGATCACCATCTTCGAGATGCTCGAAGGCTCGGTCTTGCGCTTCGCCTGCCAGGCCCAAAGCCAGCACAGCAGCGGCGTCATGACGAACATGAAGGCCGGGTTCACCGCCTGGAACCAGGAGGCCGGCATCTCCCACGAGCGGCCCAGGATATGGCGGTTCGTGTTCTGGTCCGCCCAGAGGGCCATGGTATTGCCCTGCTGCTCGTAGGCCACCCAGAACAGGATGTTGAGAGCGCAGAGCGTGAAGAGCGCCCACAGGCGCTTCTTCTCTTCCGCGGTGAGGGGCGCGTGCTCCGTGTGCGCCGCTCTAGCCTTCATCAGCTCGTCGGGAGCGAGGTGTTTCTGCCCCCAGATGTAGACGATCAGGCCGATGATCATCCCGACCCCGGCCATCGCGAAGCCGTAATGCCAGCCGAGCTTCTCGCCCAAGGTTCCGCAGATCAGCGGCGATAAGAAGGCGCCGATATTGATGCCGAGGTAGAAGATGTTGAAAGCGCGGTCGCGGCGGTGGTCGTGCTCGTGGTAGAGGCTGCCCACCTGGGTCGAGATGTTCGGCTTGAGCGCGCCGCAGCCGAAAATGAGGAAGATCATCGCGGGATAGAACAGGCTCTCGACAGCCATCATGAAGTGGCCGATCGCCATCAGCACTCCGCCGATGATGACCGTCTTCCTCTGGCCGAGGTATTTATCCGCCAGGAGCCCCCCGAAGAAGGGCGTCAGATAGACGGAGCCGCTGTACCAGCCCCAGACCCAGGACGCCTTCTCCTGCGTGAACATGAGATGCTTGACCATGTAGTACACGAGGATGGCCTGCATCCCATAGAACGAGAAGCGCTCCCACAGCTCCGTGAAGAACAGGACGTAGAGGCCCTTGGGATGGCCCCAAAGGTCGCCGGTGGCGCCGACGCCCGTCTCCGGGACGCTGACGACAGCGGCTTGTTCGACGACGGTCATGGCGCCTCCTGGGGCACCGGCATATATCTGGCCAACAAGCTCTTCAGCCTGTCGTGCGGGAGCGCATGGACCGTATTGCCGTCGCGGCCGACGGTCGTCTTGGCCGCCAGCATCGCGTTGAGCACCGCTTCTTCCGTCGCCTCCGCCGCCGCCTCGAAGAGCGGGTCGATGAAGAAATCGGAGAGGACCTTCAGGCGCAGCGTCGGCTTCTTCGGATAATGCGGGATGCGGTTGGCGGTGGAGAAGGCGATCGCCACGTCGCCGCTGCCGTGCATCGCCACCGCGCCGGTCCTCGCCAGCCCCAGCATCGCCCGGCGGGCCAAGCGGCAGAGCTGGCGGCTCTCCAAGGGCGCGTCGGTGGCGACGACGATGACGATGGAGCCGTCCCGGAACTTGCCCGGCATGAGGTCGCGGAGCTGCTCGCCTACGGGTACCCCCTTGACCCGCAGCGTCGGCCGCCGGCCGTGGTTGGCGTTGAGCAGGACGCCGACGGTCCAGCCGCCGTTCTCGGGACCCAAGCGGCGCGAGGCGGTGCCGATGCCGCCCTTGAACTCGTAGGTCATCATGCCGGCGCCGGCGCCCACCGCGCCCTCGGCCACCGGGCCGGAGGAGGCGGACTTGAGCGCGGCGAAGACATGCCGGCCCTTCACGTGCTGGCCGCGGATATCATTGAGGCCGCTGTCGTCGCACTCGAACACCAGCGGCGCCAGCGTGTCGTCCGTCACGCCGATGCCCGGATACCGCCCGAGCATCCAATCCACCAGCGCCTTTTGGACGGTCCCGATGCTCAGGGTATTGGTCAGCGCGATGGGCGTCTCGAGGATGCCGGACTCCAAGAGCCACATGAGCCCCGCCGCCTCGCCGTTGCCGTTGAGCACGAAGCCGCCCGCCATGAGCTTCGAGCGCCAGAGGTCGCCCGCGGCCGGGATGATGACCGTCACGCCGGTCCGCACGGGGCCCTTCCCGACGACAAGGCGTCCTGAGCCGGAATTCAGCGTCGCGTGACCGACGCGCACCCCCCGGACGTCGGTGATGGCGTCAAGCCGTCCCGCCGGATGCCGGCCGATGACAATGCCTAGGTCGCGAGCGCGTTCTCTGGGAAGCCGCATGACGGGGACGGCGCATTGTACAAAAGCGCCTCTTGGGCTTGTTGGGGAAGAGTTCGCCAAACAGCGCGGGTCCTGTTTTAGTGTATACTCGCATCGCGTCGAAAAATTGACCAGCCTCAAGCGCTTCTCCTCGGTGGCCGCTTTCGGGTTCTCAAGCGGGCTGCCGCTCTTGCTGACGGCGTCCACGCTCCAGGCCTGGATGGTGGACGAGAAGGTGGACATCGCCGTCATCGGCCTCTTCTCGCTTGTCGGCCTTCCTTATACCCTCAAGTTCCTCTGGGCGCCGCTGATGGACCGGTACGTGCCGCCGTTTCTGGGCAGGCGGCGCGGCTGGATGCTCGTATCCCAGCTGGCGCTCATCCTCGCTATCGCGGCGACCGGGTTCTCGCGGCCGGCATCGAAGCCGATGATCGTCGCGGCGCTCGTGCTCGCCGTAGCCTTCTTCAGCGCCACGCAGGACGTGGCGGTGGACGCGTACAACACCGAGCTGCTGCGCCCGGAGGAATACGGTCTGGGGTCGACGGTGTACGCCACGGCCTACCGCGCCGCCATGGTGGTCTCGGGCTCCTTGGCGCTCATCCTCGCCGACCACCTGCCGTGGAAGGCCGTGTACCTGCTCATGGCGGCGGCCATGCTCTTCGGCGTCGCCGCCTCCTTCCTGGCGCCCGAGCCTCAGCTCAAGGTCAAGCCTCCGGCGAGCCTCCGGGAAGCCGTCGTCTGTCCTCTGCGGGAGTTCTTCGGGCGGCCGGGGGCATGGGAGATACTGCTCTTCATCGTCATCTACCGCGTCGACTACAACATGATCTGGAACATGACCACGCCCTTCGTCCTGGCAGCGGGCTTCTCCAAGACGGACGTCGGGGTGGTGACGAAGGGCATCGGCATGGGGGCGACCATCGCCGGCGGGCTCCTGGGCGGAGGGCTGATGATGCGGCTGGGGCTCATGCGCGCCCTGGTGGCTTTCGGGATCGCGCAGGCGGCGACAGGCGCCTCGTACCTCGCCCTCGCGCACCTCGGGCGCTCGTATCCGATGATGGTGACGGCCATCACGCTGGAGAACCTGTGCGGCGGGATGGCGAACGCCGCGCTCACGGCCTTCATGATGACCCTGTGCGACAAGCGCTACACGGCGACGCAGTACGCGCTCATCACGAGCTTCATGGCGCTGTCGCGCTACGCGGGAAGCGCGCCCTCGGGCTTCTTGGTGAAGTGGCTCGGCTGGCCGACCTTCTTCATGACCTGCGTCTTCGCCGGTATCCCCGCCCTTCTCATGCTGACCCGCTTCGGCCGCTGGGCCTTCCCGGATGAAGAGACGCCCTCGCCTCCTCTGCGGACCGAACAAGCGGAGGCGCAGGCCGTGCAGCGCGAAGCGAGGCCTCCCGCGCTCTAGGGAGCGGGCGCCGGGGCCGCGCGCTTGGGCCGCACGTTGCTGCGCGTCTGGCCGTCGGGCGTGCGCCACTCGGCCGGGAGGCCGAGCAGGATGCGGGTGAAGAGATCGTCGCCGTTCTTGGTCAGCATGCCGCTCACGTCGAAGATCTTCTTCCCCTTGGCGTCGCGCACGCCGAATACCCATTTGGCGTCGGTGCCCTTCTGCTCGAAGAACTTGCGCGCCTGTTGGGATTTCAGGAAGAAGTACTGGTTGTAGCCGGCCTTGGTGAGCCACAGCGTCTGGTGCGCGCTGCCCGGCGCCTGGACGGCGAAGCCGCGCAGGGTCCCCGCCTTGTCGCGGAGCACGTCGAAGGCGCGCAGCCGCTCCGCCTCGTGCATCTTATCCAGCAGGCGCAGGTCCTCCGGCTCCCATTCGTGCGTCCCCTTGTCGATGACGCCGCGCTCCCACATCTCGACGAGGGTATTCCGCTTGGCGGGGTCGACGGCGACGGGCTCGCGCGCGGCCGCGGCGGCCGTGCTGGGAAGCGGCACCGGGAGGTCGTAGTCGGAGTCCTTCGACGACGACGCCCCGCGGGACGGCGCCGCCGCGGCGAGCGAGGCGGCGCTCAGCAGCAACGCCAGCGCGCGGCTTACTTGCCGGCCAAGATCCGCGGCAGGGTGATGCCGCGCTGAGCCTGGTACTTTCCCTTGCGGTCCTTGTAGGAAGTCTCGCATACCTCGTCGGATTCGAGAAAGATGAGCTGGGCGATGCCCTCGTTCGAGTAGATCTTCGCCGGCAGGGGGGTCGTGTTCGATATCTCGATCGTCAGATAGCCTTCCCATTCGGCCTCGAGCGGGGTGATGTTCACCACGATCCCGCAGCGCGCGTACGTGCTCTTCCCGATGCAAAGGCCGAGCACGCTGCGCGGGATGCGGAAGTATTCCAGCGACGTGCATAACGCGAAGGAGTTCGGAGGCACCATGCAGAACGGCCCCTGATAGTCGACGAACGAGCGCGCGTCGAAATTCTTGGGGTCCACCACCGCGCCGAGGACGTTGGTGAAGATCTTGAATTGGTCGGTGACCCGGATGTCGTAGCCGTAGGAGGAAAGGCCGTAGGAGATCCTCCCGTCGCCCTGCTGCTTCTCGACGTAAGGGTCGATCATCTTGTGCTCGAGGCACATCTTCCGGATCCACTTATCGCTTTTCAGCATCCCGGCATCCTAGCTTTTTTGGATTCTCTCACACCCAGCCATACGAGAAGCGGATCGCGTCGAGGATGAGGCGGAGCTTGCGCAGCAGCGGCAGGGACACGCGGTGGAAGTACACGTGGTACTGCAGCTCGCGGATCTCGTCGAGGATGCCCTCGTAGACACGGCCCATCACCTCGGCGGCGAGCATCTTCGGCCGGTCGGCCGGATTGAGGATGTTGCGCGCCCGCTGGTAATGGAGCTTGGCCCGGTCGTACTGCTTGCGCATCACGGCCAGGAAGGCGGGGGTGTGGCGCCGGTGAAAGAGGTCGTCGAGTGAGTAGCCCGCCTCGGCCAGCTCGGCCTGCGGCAAGTAGATGCGGCCGAGCTCGAGGTCCGCGCCCACGTCGCGCAGGATGTTCGTGAGCTGGACGGCATAGCCCATGTTGCGCGCGTACTCGCGGATATCCTCGGGCGAGGTGCGCTCGTAGCCGAAGATGCGCACGCAGAGCAGGCCGACCGTGACGGCGACGCCGTAGAGGTACTGTTCGAGCTCCTCGAACGTCTCATAGCGTTTCCGCTTGAGATCGAGCTCGCAGCCCTCGATCAGCTCGAGGAAGGGCTCCTTCGGCAGGCGAAAGGCCTGGACGTGCCCCCAAAGCTCCTGGCTCAAGCTGTGCGTCGCCTGGCCGGCGAACATGCGGTGGACCTCGGCCTTCCAGAAGTCGAGCATCTTCTTCTGCTCGTCCTCCTTCAGGTGCCCCGCGTCCACGATGTCGTCGATGGTGCGCGCGAAGGCGTACACGGCGGTGAGCGCGCGGCGCTTGGCCGGCCGCAAGAACAGGAAGCCCCAATAGAAGTTCGACTGCTGGGCCGTGTTCGTCATCGCGTGAAGACGCTCGCGAGCAGGAGCCGCGCCCAGCTCCAGCGCGTCAGCGACGGGCGCCGGTGCAGGGTGTCGAAACCCTGGCGCTGGATGCGCAGCAGCACCTCGACGCCGCCGAGCCAGGTCAGGCGGATCTCCCACGAGAGAGGGAACTTCAGCTTCGGCGGCAGCGCGCGGCCGACCTCGAAGAGCGAGTGCGTGCGCTTCCACTGATGCTTCATGAGGTCGCGGTAGCGTTCGTTGACGACCCCCATGCGCAGATCCGCCTCCCCGTAGCCGAACTGCTTGAAGTCCTCCTCGGGGATGTAGATGCGGTCGCGCTTCAGATCCACGGAGAGGTTCTGCCAGAACGTGGCGAGCTTCATCGCCGTGCAGACGCAATCCGACAGTCGGAAAAGCTCGGGGTCGCGATAGCCGTGGATCATCAGGAGGATGCGCCCGAGCGGATCGGCCGAGCGCCGGCAGTAGTCGGCCACCTCGTCGAAGGTCGCGTACCGCCGCTTCTCGGCGTCCTGCAGGAAGGCGGAAAGGAGATCGTCGAACGGCTCGCGCGGCAGGTCCAGCTCCCTCAGCGTCTGCTCCATCGCGAGGAACACCGGATGGCGAGGCGGCTCCTTCCCGATGCCCCACAGCTGCTTGCGCCAGTCCTCGAGGCGCTCCCGGCGCACTCCCTCATACTCGGGCTCATCCGTGAAATCGTCCGCGATGCGCGCGAAGGCGTACAGCACGGCCACATGGCGGCGGGTACGGCGCGACAACAGCCGCGAGGCGATCGGGAAGTGCTCATAGCGCCGCCGGGCCAGCGCCTCGCAGAACGCGAAGGCGCCGGGCAGCCCGCCCACGTCCTGCACCCTCGTCTCGTATTCCTTAAGACTGCTCATTGCAGCCGCACGCGGCTCGTGCGGGGCAGGCGCGGGGGCGGAGCGAACGGCTCGTCGGTCCACTCGAACTCGAACGAGGCGATGCGCACCGTGTCCCCCTCACTCACCCCGGCCCTCTTCAGCGCTTTGTCCACGCCGATCTTCCTGAGCGCGAGCTGCAAGCGCGCCACCGCCTCAGGCAGTCCGAGGTCCGTCATGTTCGCGATGCGCTCCACATACGGCCCGCGCACGCGGAAGGCGCCGCTGGACCGGAAGATCTCGAAGCCGGGCTTGACTCTCACTTCTTCCTTCTCGAGCGGCGGAGGAGCCTCTCCGATCTCCCGAGGCAACCGCTGCAGCTCGGTCAAGAGATAGTCGACCAGCTCCGGGACGCCTTGCCCGGTCGCGCAGGAGATGCCGAAGATCTTGCGCTTGCGCCAGCGCTTCCGCGCCGCCTCGAGCACGCCGGCCCCCTCGGGCAGGTCGAGCTTGTTGATCACGAGCACCCGCGGCTTGGCCGCAAGCCGCGAGGAGAACGCCTTGAGCTCGCCCTCGATCACCTTGATGCCGGCCATCGCGTCTTGGCGGCCGAACCCCATCGGATCCACCATATGCACGAGCAGGCGCGTGCGTTCGACGTGCCGCAAGAACTCGTCGCCCAAACCCTTGCCCGAGTGCGCGCCCTCGATGAGCCCCGGGATGTCGGCCATGATGAAACTCGAGCCCTTATGCTCGACGACTCCCAGGTGCGGCGCGAGCGTGGTGAAGGGGTAATCGGCGATCTTGGGCCGGGCCTGGCTCAGGTACGAGAGCAGCGTGGATTTCCCGGCGTTCGGCAGCCCTGCCAGGCCGACGTCGGCGATGAGCTTGAGCTCCAGCTCCAGCTCCGCCACCTCGCCGGGCTGGCCCTTCTCGGCGATGCGCGGCGCGGTGTTGAAGCGCGTCTTGAACGAGAGGTTCCCGCGCCCGCCGCGCCCGCCCTTGGCGATGAGCACGCGGTCGCCTTCCTTGGCCAGGTCGGCGGCGAGCCGGTCGTTCTTGTAGACGACGGTGCCGAGCGGGACGGAGATGACCAGGTCTTCGGCGCCCAAGCCCGTCTTATTGGCGCCCTTGCCGTTCTCTCCGTCTTTGGCCACCACCTTCGGGCGGCGCGCGAAATCGAGCAGCGTGCCGAGGTTGGGGTTGGCGACGAGCCAGACGTCTCCGCCCTTGCCGCCGTTGCCGCCGTCGGGGCCGCCGAACTCGATGTACTTCTCGCGGCGGAAAGACAACGCCCCGGCGCCGCCGTTTCCGGCGTAGACATCGACGTGGACTTTATCTACGAAGTTCGTGGGGCTACTTCGCGGAGGCGCCGTCGGGGTGGACGCTGATGCACTTCTTGTCCTTCTTCGCCCACTCGAATTTCACGACGCCGTCGATCTTGGCGAAAAGGGTGTCGTCCTTTCCACGCCCGACGTTCAATCCCGGCAGGAACTTGGTCCCGCGCTGGCGCACCAGCACCGAGCCGGCGAGGACGGCCTGGCCGCCGTAACGCTTCACGCCGAGGCGCTGGCCGTTCGAGTCGCGCCCGTTGGAGGAGGAGCCCTGCGCTTTTGTGTGTGCCATGTCAGTTCAGTGAAATCTCTTTGATCCGGATCTCGGTCAGGTCCTGCCGGTGGCCCTGCGTCTTCTGGTAAGCCTTCTTCGTGCGCTTCTTGAAGACGATGATCTTCGGCCCGCGCAGCTGGCGCATGACTTCGACCGTGACCTTCGCGCTCGGAAGGCCCTTGGCCTTCGCTTCGGCGCCCGGCTCGCCGGCCGCCCACAGCGCGTTGAGGGTGAGCTCCGAGCCCGTCTCGGCCGTCAGCTTGTCGACCCGCAGGACGTCGCCGGGAGACACCCAAAATTGTTTTCCGCCCGTTTCGATTATCGCGTACATAGGAAGGTTACAATAGCAAAATCCGACGGGGTCGACAACAACTCTAGTTCCCGATCTTGCCCTGGAGAGCGTTGCCGGCGCCCTGCTGGATCGCCTTATTCTGGGCCGCCTGCTGGTAATCCTGCTGGATGGCGTTGCCGATGGCCAGGGCGGCGATGGCGAGGGCGACGGCCGCGCCGAGCAGCATCCCGCCGAGGATCTGCCCCATCGGGGTCCCCGCCGCCGCGCCGGCGGCGCCCGAGGCGGAGCCGCCCGCGCCCTCGGCCGCCGAGGCGCCGGGAACGCCCGACCCGCCGGTCCCCGGGCTCGACTTCCTCAGCAGCAGGAACAGGCCGATGGCGGCCAAGATGGCGGCGATGATCAGCATCGTCCGCGCCATGTTCACCAGGTTCTGATAGGGAGTGACATTGGTGTCCTGGATCCATTGGCACTGGCTGCCATGCAGGGCATACCCCGCCGGGCACGACATCGGGCGCAAGCCCACGTCGTGCGGCCCGGACTCGGCCGGCTGTTGGAGGGCGGGTTGCGACGGGCCCTGCGACGGGGTGCCGGCGGTGGCCGGTATCCCACCGGGCGCCGCGGCCTGGCCTTGGAAAGCCGAATCCGCCGCCTGGTAGGCGTGCTCGGAGGTCGCCCCCTGACGCGCGCTCTGGGACATCCCCTGGGCGAAACGCAGCTGGTCCATGGCGGAGCGGCTCCGGCTCGGCACGCGAGCGTACGTCCTTCCGCCGGGAGTCATGGGCGTCTTCGCGCGGGTGGTCTCGGCGGAGTTCAGGTCGGCCGCGGGGCCCCTCCCCGAACCGGCGCCCATCCCCGCCGCCAGCGAGCTGGGACCGCGCGCCATGCCGAAAACGGAACGTCCGGCCGCCCCGCCGGTCCCGCCGCCGGCCCCACCGTGAACGCCGGCCCCGGCGGCGGCCGAGCCTTCCGTATCCTTGTCCTTGCCCTTATCCTTGTCCTTCCCACCCTCCGCCTCGCCGCCCTCCTTGCCCTTGCCGCCGCCCTCTTTGCCCTCCTTCTCCTTGAGCGCCGCCGCGCCGTTGAGCTCCAAGAGAGGCGACGACGAGCCGCCCGCTCCCGCCTGGGCGCCGTCTTTCGACGGCGCAGGCTGGCTGGCGGCGAAATCGGGGGCAAGGAGGTACTTGAACCCGGTGATCATCGCCCGCGGCGAAAGGAGCGTGCCCGGCGCGTCGATCAGCGGCTTGCGCGCGAAGGCGGCGCCGGTCGTGGCTCGGGCCGGCGGCGAACCGGGGTTGGCGACCGAAGCGGCCAGCCAGGCGAGGTTGAGGGCGAGGGCCGCGCCGAGCCCCGCGCGCGCCAGCCAGGCATCCGGCGCGGTCAGGAACCAATGGAAGAGGCGCTCGACGTTGTGGCCTCCGCCGAGCCAAAGCGATACCCCGCCGCCCTTGCGCTCATCGTCGTCCTTGTTGCGCCGTGTCAAGATCAAAGTGCGATAAGGATACGTAATTTTTGGTAACAGGGGGGCAACGCACCGGGGAGCGCATCGTGCCGCGCTGAGACACCGCGACGAAGCATCATTCCCAGCGCTCCCCTCAAAATCCTAGACTCCACAGCATGAACAAGCGCGTCCCGGAATGCTCGGCCAATCCGCTGGTGCGGGAGATCGGCAAGGACCCCGCCGATTTCACCCGCCGGGACATCCTCGCCTTCATCCGCCGGCGCGGCATCCGCACGCTGCATTTCCGGTATCCGGCCCTGGACGGCAAGCTCAAGGAGCTCAAGCTCCCGGTCAACGACCTGCGCGACGCCGAGGCCGTTTTGGCGGAAGGCGAGCGCGTGGACGGCTCGAGCCTCTTCAAGGGCATGGTGGACGCCGGGCGCAGCGACATGTACGTGCTGCCGCTCTATCGCAGCGCGTTCCTCAACCCGTTCGCGCCGGACGGGCTCGAGTTCGTATGCCGCTTCCTCGACGCGCGCGGCGAGCCCGCGGCGCAGACCCCCGACAACGTGCTCGCGAGGGCCGAGGAAAGCCTGCGGCGGCGCACGGGACGCGAGCTGCACGCCCTGGGCGAGCTGGAGTTCTACGTGCTGTACCCCCAAGAGCGCGAGCTCTATCCCGGCCGGCCGCAGGGCGCCTATCACGAAGCCGCGCCTTATTCGCGCTGGGACGCGCTGGCCGCGGAGGCGCTTCGCCTGACCTCCGAGATCTGCGGCGGCGTGAAGTACTGCCACGCCGAGGTCGGCCACGTGGAGCCCTCGCAGGACTCTTTGCCCTGCCTGCGTGGGCTGCGGATGAGCCAATACGAGCTGGAATTCCTGCCCGCGCCGCTCGACGCCACGGTCGGACGGCTGATGGTCGCGAAATGGATCATCCGCTCGCTGGCCGCGCGGCAAGGGCTGCTCGTCTCCTTCGCTCCCAAGCTGAGCATGGGCGACGCGGGCAGCGGCCTGCACTTCCACCTGTCGCTGCTGCGCGGCGGCCGCAACGCCCTCATCGACCGCCGCGGCACGCTGACCGAGGACGCGCGCGCCCTCATCGGCGGCCTGCTCGCCCACGCGGGCAGCCTCACCGCCTTCGGCAACACCTGCGCGGCCTCCTACCTCCGCCTGGTGCCGCACCAAGAGGCTCCCGTGCGCGTGTGCTGGAGCTCCGCCAATCGCTCGGCGCTGGTGCGCGTGCCGCTGGGCTGGCGCGGCGTGGACAATCTCGCGAGCAAAGTGAACCCGCGCCAGAAGCCGGATTACCGCGGCGAGATGTTCGGCCAGACCGTGGAGCTGCGCTCTCCGGACGGGTCGGCGGACCTCTACCTGTTGCTGGCCGCCGTCGCCTGCGCCGTGCGCGAGGGGCTGACGGACAGGCGCGCCTCGCTCAAGCGGGCGCGCGCCGGCGAGGTGGCGGGCAACATCTACGAGGACCCGAAGATGATGCGCCGGCTCGAGACCCTGCCAGGGAGCTGCGCCGAGTCGGTCCGCAGGCTCGAGCGCGACCGCGCCGTCTATGCGCGCGACGACGTGTTCCCCGCGCCGGTGCTCGACTATTGCATCCGCCGCCTTCAGGGCGAAGACGACGCGTCGCTCTCGCGCAGACTCGGCCGGATGTCGAAAGGCGCCAAACGCGCCGCGCTCGATCGCATCGTGAGCGATTCGCTGCACTGCATGTAGCAGGCCGTACGGAGGGATCCATGCGATCCGTGATTCGATTCGCTCTCATGTTCGCCGTCCTGGCGGCGCTCGCCTCCCCCGCCTCCGCCGACCCGCTCGAGAGGCTCGCCCGCAAGCTGGAAACGGGACTAAAGGGCCAACCCGTCAAGCAGGTCGCGGTCTTGAACTTCGTCTATCCCGATGGCGCCACGAGCAACGGGTCCACCATCGCCCAGGAACGCCTGACCACGTTCCTAGTCGAGGGCGGCAAGGTCCAGGTGGTCGAGCGGAACCTTCTAAAGAAGGCGCTCGAGGAGATGAAGCTGGAAACGACCGGTCTGATGGACCAGCAGACAACGAAAGACCTCGGCAAGATGCTTGGCGTCGACGCCATCGTGCTGGGCACGCTCAACGACCTTTCCCCCAGGAAGACGGAGATCAACGCCCGGGTCATCCAGACCGAGACCGGCAAGATATTGGCCGCCGGCCAGACGAGCTTCCCTCGCACCTGGACGGACGAACCGGTCAAGACTCCCGGCCAGGTCCAGACTCCTGCGGGACAGGGCGTCGGCGGGACAACGACAGCCGCCCCCGCCGGAGGGCGCTACCTGGGCAAAGCCCTGGTCCAAATTGCCATCCTCCTCGATACGTCCAACAGCATGGACGGGCTCATCGACCAGACCAAGAACCAGCTCTGGCACATCGTCAACGAGTTCGGCGCGGCGGAGAAAGACGGCAACAACCCGACGGTCCAGGTCGCGCTCTACGAGTACGGCAACGACGGGCTCAAGGCCGAGGAAGGCTATATCCGCCAGGTCCTCCCGTTCACCACGGACATGGACAAGGTGTCCGAGCAGCTCTTCGGCCTCAAGACGCGCGGCGGCCAGGAGTACTGCGGCTGGGCGATCAAGGACGCGGTCAACAACCTGCAATGGGACCCGCACGAGGACGTGTACAAGGCCATCTTCGACGCGGGCAACGAGCCCTTCACCCAGGGGCCGGTGGATTTCCACGAGTCGGTCGCGGCGGCGGCCAAGAAGGGCATCGCCGTGAACACCATCTTCTGCGGTCCCAGCCAGCAGGGCGTGGCCATGCAATGGAAGGCCGGAGCCGCCCTGGGCGGCGGCGATTACACCTATATCGACCAGGGCGCTCGCGTGGTCTCGATCTCGGCTCCGCAGGACACGGAGATACAGCGGCTTTCCGCCCGGCTCAACGACACGTTCATCGCCTATGGCGACCGCGGCCGCGTGGCGCAGAAGCGGCAGGAGGAGGTGGACCGCAAGGCCATGGCGGCTCCCGCCGCGGCCGGAGTGGCGACCGAGCGCGCGCTCAACAAGGGCAGCGCGCAGTACATGAGCTCGGCGCAGGAGTGGGACGCGGTCAGCGCCTTGCAGGCCGGCAAGCTCAAGGCCGGCGAGCTGCGCAAGGAGGACCTCCCCTCCGAGATGCAAGGGATGGACGCCAAGCAGCGGGACGAGTACATCAAGAAGAAGGCCCAGGAGCGCAAGGACATCCAAGCCGACATCAACCGCCTCAACGACGAGCGGCGCAAGTACATCGCCCAGAAAGAGAAGGAGCAGGCAGGGCAGAGCGTCTCGCAGACTTTGGGCCAGGCCGTCATCCAGACCGTCCGCTCCCAGGCGGGCAAGAAAGGCTTCAAGTTCAAGTAGGCGGCGCGCGGAGAAACCCCATGGCGGAAGTACTGGACGCAAGCAGCCTCGTAGAGTACGCGAAAGGCTCGGTCGTGAGCCGGACCCTGATCAAGCGGGACACCGGGTCGACGACGGTGTTCGCCTTCGACAAGGGAGAAGGGCTCAGCGAGCATAGCGCTCCCTTCGACGCGGTCGTTCACGTCCTCGACGGCGAAGCGGAGATCAAGGTGGGCGGCCAGCCGCACCGCGTGAAGGCGGGGCAGATGATCCTGATGCCCGCCGGGATCCCTCACGCACTCCGCGCCGTCGAGCGTTTCAAGATGGTCCTCCACCTCGCGCGGGCGAAGTAGCCCGGGACGAGCCCGCTTCCCGCTGCCGGCCCTCGCCTTAAAAGGGAGGACCGGCTTCGACTCACCTCATCGGTGGAGAATCGAAGAGCCGGATGACCTTCGACTCGACGGTCTTATCCGCCTTGAACGTCAGCAGGCGGATGGACCAGAGGCCCTTTCTCGCGTCCAAGTCGCTCCCGACAGAGGTCGTGGCGATGAACTTGATGCCTTTGGCCTCATACTCCTGGTTCTCGTGCACGTGCCCGAAGATGTAGTACCGGGCCTTCCATCTGCCCAGAAGAGACATGACCTTCCCAGGCGTCGCGCAGTCCGCGCACCATCGGGATGGTTTCTTTTCAAAATTCCGCGGATCGTGATGCGCGACCAGGACCGGCACCCGGCCTCCCGCCCTGCGCAAGGCGTCCTCCAACCACAGAAACTCTCTATGGCTCAGGGTCCCCTGCCACGTGTGGGAGCTGCCGTGCTTGTCCTGGTATTTCTGGTTGCAGCAGATGCGGGGAGGCAGACCCCAATCGTAGGTGTTGATGGCGATGAAACGGAACGGACCATAGTCAAGGATGCGATGAACCGGTCCAAAGAACCCGGCCCAGTAATCGGCTCCATCGACGACGCGGCTGCCGTCGTCGGCGGAGTCCGCGTAAAGGTCGTGGTTGCCGGGGAGCGCCACCAGAGGCGCCCTGGTATTGGCGAGAAGTTCGGCGTAGGAAGCCGGATAGTCCCGGTCGAAGGTCTTGGGATAGGCGTTGACGTCGCCGGTCAGGAGGATGAAGGCGGGAAGAGCCTGGCTGGCGCGTTCGAGCGCAGCGAGGCGGACCTTCCGGATATCCACGCCTGGGAACCTCTCCTCGGCCCTGGGGTCTCCCACATGGTAATCGGTGATGTGCGCGACCGTGAATGGCGGGTCGAACGACTTCACGACGACGACAGAGTGCGGCTGGCAATCCTCGGAAACCGTTCCACCTATCTCAAACCGCAGGCACAGGTCATACATCCCGGGGACCGCGGCATCAGGCAGCTTGAAAGCGAGCACGTTCTCGCCGGGGGACAAACGGATATCCAGGGGGATCTCGACGGTCGCGGTGTCCGTCGACGATCCCTTCAAGACGGCTTTCAGCGCCGTTCCGCTTTGGCCGACCTGCAGCCCTGCCTCGGCCGTCCCAGCGCACGGCAGGAAGGCCGGCTGAGTGAACAGCGGGTAGCGCAGCTCGTGGATGGTGTCCGCTGAGGCACACACCGCGACGCATAGGAGGGCGGCGGAGATCCTAGCTGCGGCAATCGATACAAGGGCTCTCATCGAGATCTCGTCATGCTACAAAAACCAGGCACTCCTCTCCTTTGCCCGCGCCGAGCCTTCACACCTCCTGCGACAAGATAAAGCGGCGCCTCGTCAACAATTCCCCGTCGGAAAGCGCTCGACAACGAGTACAATGGAAGAAGGAAGATGCCTAAACAGTTCGACGCCTCCGCGGAGGATTGGGTCGAGGGATTCAATGTTCCCGCCCGCCGCAAATTCGCCAAGCGGCCGCTGAAGGGCCGCGGCCGCGAGCTCCCCGCGGCGGAAGGCAACTCCACCGTAGCCGAGATATTCCCGAACCAGGCATTGGTGCTCGCGGACGTTGGGCGGACCCGCAAGCTCTGCGGCTACCGGCTGGCGGCCTTGGACTTCGCCGGGATATCCCGCGAACGCTCCCCGGTCTGCGTCGGAGACAGGGTCCGCGTGGAGGCCCGCGTCATCGTGGGACGCTGCGAGAGGCGCAACAAGCTCGTCCGCTGCGCTCCCGAGTCCCGCAACCCGCTGCTGCATGCCGTGGCCGCCAACCTGGACTGTCTCGTCGTGGTGGCGGCGGCGCGCGAGCCGGATTTCACGCCCGGCATCGTGGACAGGTTCCTCGTGGCGGCCTCCGCCCAGAACATCCCCGGGATCTTGTGCGTCAACAAGGCGGACCTGGTCGCTCCGGGAGCCGAGAAGCCTTGGCTGCTCTACGCGTCGGCGGGGGTGAAGGTCGTCGAGACCAGCGCGGTGGGCGGAGACGGAACCGACGCGCTCGCGGCGCTTCTTCGCGGCCAGACCGTCGCCTTCTGCGGCCACTCGGGCGTGGGAAAGACTTCGCTGTTGCGCCGGCTGCTGGGCGACGACCGCCTAGGCCGCGTCGGCGCCATCAGCGCGGCGACGGGCCTGGGGCGCCATACGACCAGCGGGGCCGTGATGCTGCTGGGACCCGACGGCTCCGCATGGATCGACACTCCGGGGATCATGAACTTCGCCCTCGTCGGCGTCGACCGGCCCAGCCTGCTGCTTCATTTCCCCGAGCTCCATGAAGCCTCGGCGCGCTGCTCCCCGAACTGCCTCCACGACTCCGAGCCCGGCTGCGCGCTGCTCGGCATGCCGCGCCACCAGAGCTACCGCCAGATCCTCAGCTCGCTGTAGGCCGGCGACCTGGAGGGTTGTCGCGCGACGACCCGGGGGTTATACTCGGAAAGATGACATTGAAGGGCGCGGCGGGCGGGCTCTTGGCCGTCGGCTTGGCCACCTTGAGCGTCAGCTGGCTTTCGCGAGGCCTCCAGAACATCCCGTGGACGAGGCTCGTCAGCGCTCCCGAAATCCCGCCTCCCGTCGAGCCGGAACGGATCGATGCGCGCCTGGAGCGCAGCCTGACGCCGAGCCGCAGGCCCGAGTCGGGCAGCGTGCCGCTCTACATAGAGAGGAGGGTCACCCCCGCATTCATGGCGCAGCCGCGCGAGCCCGAACAGCCGCCCGCGGCGCCGGCCCCCGCCACTCCGAGCGCCCCTCCCGCGAGAGCGGCGCGGGCCTCCGCACCGCCGCCGGTCGTGCCCCCGACCTCCAAGTTCTGGAAGCCCGCCGTGAAGATGCAGTCCTTGCCTGCCAAGCCCGGTGAATTCGACGGCGCGGCGGAAGAGGCGCCGGCGCCCCACGCGACGCCGGCGGCGCCGGCCTACGCCCCTGCGGCGCCAGCCTACGCTCCTGCAGCGCCGGCCGCTGCCGAGGCCGCGCCGCCGGCGTATCGTCAGGAGCCGCCGCGTCAACTGCCGCCCGTTTACGAGGGCGAACCGAGCGAAGCGCCGACGCCGCATCAGCGGACGATGCGCCCCGTCATGCAAGGGCACGGCTCAGCGCTGCAGAACCAATCCACGCAAGATTCGGAGCCGGCCGAAGAGGAACAAGGGCAGTAACCAAGGAGAAATAACCCCGTTTCCTCCCCTCGCCGCCGTCAGCTCGCGAGTCCTGCCTTATTCCTCGTAGCTTGCTTGGTTACTGGCGGGGATGTCGTCAGGCGGAATCCAATCAGCCGCGTCGCCGCTGAGGCCCTTGAGGAAATTTTCGCGTAGCGCCGCTTGGTCTGGCGGCAGAACTGGTAGGCCAGGAGCGGCTCGGGCCTGGGCCGTCGGGCCGTTCGTCCCATTCCTCCATGGGCCCGATACCGGATGAAGAGTGGGTTGAAAGGCTCTCCCGGCAGCGGAGAGTCCCGACTACACTGGTTGCACGGAGATCCATATAGACATGAAAACCCTATCGATGGCGGCGTTCGTGCTGGTCGGCCTGCTCGGCAACGCCTCAGCGCAAATCGAACTCGGGGACGTCAAGGGCTTGCTGGAGACGGCCTGGATGAACGCCCGGGGTGGTGGAGTGATCGCCGCCGTGGCCGTTCCTCCCGACCTGCAGGACAAGATCGGAGCGCGCCTGGCCCTCGAGAAGCTGCAGAGCCTCAAGGCGCACATGATGGAGCTTTCCATCTCCGAGCCCCACGAAGTGCGCGGCAAGAATGAGAAGGCGTACGGCGTCATTACCCATTGGTCGTGGGAAAACTACAAGGACAAACAGGAAGATATCCTGGGCCGGCGCGCGGACCTTGTGATCGCCATCCGGGACTACGCGAAGGCCTACGGCGCGGACGACGGCTTCCTGGAACTGCTCCACTGGACGCGAGTCAACAAGCTCGCCATCTGGAACGACGTCGACGGCGAGAAGTCGAAGCGTGAGGGCCGACGCTGGACAGCCTTCCTCGGCGGCGACAGGACCGATAGCAGCATCTTCCCCTTCGTAAAGGACGACGAATTCGCGTCCCTGCCTGGGCAGGTCCGAGCTGCCTACGACGCGAAGTATCCGCGCTGAGAGTCGCAGAGAAATAGCCGACGTCTGGCCGGCCTAGTCTTGGAGGGAGCGACGCAGCCCATCTCGAATCGTTCCGTGCCGGGACGCGCCGACCAACCAAGCAGGAGAAAGACTTACGGTGCCGGCCATCAACTTCTTCGACTTGTTTGACCTGTTCAACTCGGGGAGATAAGTTGAAAGAGTCAACTAAGTTGATGGCTGGCACCGGCAGCAGCAATAGCTACTACAAGCCGTAGGCGCGGGCGACCGCATCCACGGCGCTGTCGCGGCGCGCCTTCAATGACAGGGCCTCGGCTCTCGCCTCGCCGGCGCGCCCCGCGGCCTTGAGCGCCAGAGCCCGCCAAAGCCGCCAGCGCCAGCGCTGGGGCGAGAGCCGGAGAGCCTCGTCGAAGAAGCGGAGCGCGAGCCGGGGCTCGCCCTTTCGCCTGTACATCTCGGCCAGGTGCGCCGAGTAGATCGGCCACCAAAGTTCTTCTTCCTGCTCCAGGTCCTGCACCCAATAATTCTTGACGAGCTGCGGCCGCATCGCTGCTGTCGACGCCGAGATCTCCAGCAGCCAGCCGCGCGCCTCGAGATCGACGCGGTCGAAGAGGGTCACGGGCAGCTCGTTGAGCCGCCCTTCCTGATCCGTCCCCCCCCAGTACGACGCCTGGCGGATGCCGTAGAGGAGGACTTTCTTCAACTCCTCGCGGCGCTCGGGTGCCGTAGCCTTCGCCCGCGCACCCCGCTCGAGCCGCGCGGCCAGCGCCTTCGAATCCCAGGCCCCGAAGTGCGCCGAGAAGGTGGAGTGCTCGACTGCATCGAGAATGACCGCCGCCACATATGTATTGAACCGCCGGTACCAGTGCACCCCATCGGCGATCCGTTCTCCGCCCGGCGCGCCGTCCGGCGCGTCCTTGCGGAACGCCTCGTCGAGGTCGGCGACGGCGGCGCCTTCTTCCTTCGCGACGCGCCGGATCATCGCGTCGCGGTCGTCCGAGGCCCGGTCGCCCCGACCGTCCCAGCGCGCGGCCTCCTCATAATGCGGACGGGCCTGAGCCGCCGAGCCTTCCGCGCCTCGGGTCGGGGCTTCCGCATCGAACGCCCGAGCCAAGAACCAGTGCGCCATGGGGTCGAAGGGGGCGCTCTCGACCCGCCGCTCGAAGCCCCGCGCCGCCGCCCCGAAATCCCCGTGCTCGAAAGCGGCGGCGGCGCGCGCGAACCCTGCGTCCTGCCACGGCGCCTCGCCGCCAGGTGAATAGTCACGCTCGTTGGCCGGCAGAGTGGCCAAAACCAAGGGCACGCCCCTCTCGCGCGCCAACCGCGCCATGCGTCTCAGCTCGAACTCGTGGCGGGCAAGCGAGACCTGAGGGTCATATTGGACGCCGCGCGCGCGCTTGCCTGGAAAAGCCTCCCGCAATCGCCGGAAGACCGGCGAGCGCCGGAAATCGCGCTCGACCCTCTCGCCGAGCGAGGGACACAGCTCCAGCGCGTCCGTCTCGTTGTGCCCGCTCAGCACGACCACCAAGTCGGGATCGTATTTGAGCCCTTCCTCCAGCACCTGGGCGATGCGCCGGCTATTGTAGGCGGTCATCCCGGCGTTCACGTCCTCGACACGTTGACCGGGCCACGCCGCTTGCGCCGCCTCGGTCAGCGGGTCGTGGTCCTTTTCCCACAGGACGGCGGCGACGGACTCGCCGACGACGAGGATGCGCCGCGTCTTGACGGGCTTGGGCATCTCGAAAGAGACCGGATTGGCCAGCCTCCGCCGCGCCGTCACCTTCCTCGGCCCGCCGGCCGGCCCGCTCTCGGCGAAGAAAGGCTGGCGCGTCTCCTCGCAGAGGTAATGCCGGTAATCCTGCGCGGAAGCCGCCACGGCGGCGGCGAGCAGGATCGATAGCGGCCCCATGGGCCGATTATATAATGACCCGAGGCCCAAAGCGCTGGCGCGCTACACTTCGGGGTGTTTCTAGCTCCTTCGAAGCGCGGACAAAGCCACTGGCCGCGGGGAGGATGCGTCCTCCACCGCCTTGGCTCCCGACAGCCGGCGGGCGAACTTGCCCCAATCCGTCAGCGTGTTCCAGACGAGCCCCAGGTAGCGTGCGCCGTAGCGCTGCCAGACATAGGAGCTCATGGGGAGCCAGACCGACATGCCGGTCGAGGCGCTGAGGTCCTGGCTCGTGTTGTTGACCACGATCATCGCCTTGTACGCCGAGATGACGGCGGCGAGGACCGGCTGGGAGACCCCGATGCCGGAACCGTCGGAGACCTTGCCGATGAAGTCCAGGAAGTCGCCGTAGTCGTCGTAGGCGTAGCGCTGGGTGCCGCTCGCGGCGCTGCGCACCTTGGCGAACTTGGCGTCGTTGAGGGCCATGACCTCTTTGCAGAACGCCTTGACCGCTTCGACGAAGGCAGGGAGCCTGCTCACGTCGATGCCCGAGAACGCCACGTTGCGGCCGTACGCCGCCGTGTACTGCTCGGCGAGGGCCTTGAGGAGCGAGGCGCCGTCGTCAGCCTCCGCGGCCAGCCACTGCTTCAGCACGTTCTCGTACGGCCAGCCGGCGCCAGGCTCGGTCTGCTCGGAGCCGGCGACGTAATGGACGGCGTCGGCCACCTGCGCGACGACCTCGGCCATCGCCATGAGGCAGGCGTCGAAGCCGAGCACGTCGATGGGCCGGCCGATGAGGTCCTTGGCCTTGCGCATCACGACGCCGAGCTGTTCGGTGGTGATGTGGTTGCCGGTCTGGTCGTCCCAGCTGATGTCCATCGGGTGGACGCGCCCCGCCTTCTTCAGATGCCAGCCGGCGCCATGGTCCCAGATGTCCACCATATAATGGGCGGCAGGGAACTTCTCGACCGTCCACTGGATGAACTCGAAGAGCTTGTCCGCGCTGCCCATGTCCACGCTGGGCAGTTCCTCGATGACGGGCGAGCTCACCTCGCCGGTCTCGGAGCGCTGGATGAGCATGCGTTTCGTCGGCTGGCCGAGCGAGGCCCACTGAACGACGATGTTGACGCGGTCGTTGGAGCCGACCTTCTCCATCTGCTTGATGTTCACTTCGCCGTAGCTGTCGAGGTTGTTATGGCCGTTGAGGAAGACCATGAAGGTCCATTCCTTGGGCTCGGCCTGCTGTTTCGTCCCGTCGAACATTGCGGAAGCGACGGCTTCCTTGCTGCGGCCCGGCTGCTGGCGGTCATCGGCCGCCGCTTGCAGCGATTTCAAGGAGGAGGCGGGAACGTCCTTCGCCGCCTTCGCCGCGGCCACTGACGACGCGGCCGGTTGCGCGGCCGGCGCGGCGGTCTGAGCGGCGGGAGCCGCCAGGGAGGCGGCGGCATTGGCGTCGGCCGGCGCTAGCTTCGCGCCTGGAAGGGCGGAAAGGATGGTATTGGCGGCCCGGACCATCTCGGCCGGCGTGGGAGCCCCGACCCGGGGCGCCGCGGCCGCGGGGGCCTGCAGCGACGGGGCGAGACTGCCGGTCACCGGCGAAAGGCCGGGCTGGATGAGGCTCGTCATCTGCAAGCCGGGAACCATCGAGACCGTGCCGCCTTGGCTCGCCGCCGCGGCGCCGACCACCGGCGCCGAGATCGGCGCTGCCTGGACGGGGACCGCCGTGACGAACTGCGCATTGAGCGCCGGGGTGAGGAAGAAAACCTGGACGATCAACAGGAGGCTGATGGCCGATTTCATGAGCCTCATCTTATCGCAAGGCGCGACAAGGGCGTATGGAACCTTTGGGTAAAAGAAGCGAAGACTTTGGACCTACTCTCAGTGCGAACCTGCGGCCGGGATTGTGAACGACGCGGGGCAGTTGCCGCCGGGCGACGGCCGGAGCATCTTCGCGAAATCGGTGCCCTGCAGCGGCGTCGCCAGGACCAGGCGGACCTCGGCAAGGGCCGAATTTCCGCCCACTTTCGCGCACTGCAGGCTGACGTACTTGCGGCTGCCGGCGCCAAACTGGGACTCGAAGGCGCTCAGCAGATCGTTGGCCTGCACCGTCTGCCCGACGTGCGCGCTGACGAACCGGCCGGCCGACGTCGCGGCGAACTTGGCGGTCAGCGCGGCGCCCGCGGTGAAATAATCGTCCGGCGTCATGGCGGAGCAGGAGCCGTGCCGGTACCACTCGTGGTTCTGCAGGCAAGAGGCGGTGCCGGGCATGTACGTGGACAAGTCGTTGAGCGCCCCGGCCGACAAGCCGAAGGACGGCATCTGGCACCAGGCGTGGTTCTCGCCCATCTGCCTGACCTTGGGATCGACCCCGCAGTAGCCGTAGTTGTGCTGGTTGTCCGCGGACTGGTCAGGCCACAGGCCGTGGAGCGAAAGGTTGTTCGCGCTGAACTGCGCGGAGGTCAAGGACGAGCACTCGCTGGTGTGATGGAGAGAGCAGAACCCGGGCAGCCAGGAGAGGGCGAGCACGTAGGAATCGAAGTTCCCGGGCCGGGGACCGAAGTCGGAAGGGGTGGACGCGGCCTCGCGGACGGCAACGTTGGCGAGCGACGGGACCGCCGCTCCCGCCATCTGATTCTTCCAGCCGGACACGTCCCAATCCGCGGCGAGAGCCGGAGCCGCCAACCCCAGGACCAGGACCAGCGTTTGGTGGAGCATATGAAGAGTATGTCTCCCCTTTAAGGTTTTGGCTATTCAGGCGTTTCTCAAGAAATCCGCCAAAATATCGTAAAATGTGATTGTGGGGACAGCGTTTTTTTAGGCAAGGGCGCCAGCTGGGCAATCTTTCCGATTTCCTGAAGGTTCTAGGTATCCGGCTTGCTGGAATCGAAATGGTAATATGGCCGTCATGGCGAATTTCACGCTCAAGCGTCTTGCCGGCTACAACCAATTTCCCGGACCGGTGGTCACCGTCATCATGGACGGCGTGGGCATCGGCAAGCAGGACGAGTCCGACGGCGTCTTCCTCGCCCACAAGCCGGTCCTCGACGTGCTTTTCAAAGAGAAGCTCTTCACCAAGCTGAAGGCCCACGGAAAGGCGGTCGGCCTGCCGTCCGACGACGACATGGGCAACTCCGAGGTGGGCCACAACGCCCTGGGCGCCGGCCGCGTCTTCTCGCAGGGGGCAAAACTCGTCAACGAGGCGATCTCTTCCGGCAGGATCTTCGAGAGCAAGGCCTGGAGCACGCTGCGCGAGCGCTGCAAGGGCGGCGGGACGGTCCATTTCATCGGCCTGCTCTCGGACGGCAACGTGCACAGCCACATCGAGCAGCTCTACGCCCTGCTCGACCGCTGCGCCAAAGACGGCGCTAAGAGGCTGCGGGTGCCTGCTCGACGGCCGGGACGTGGGGGAAAAGAGCGCGCTGGACTACGTCGAGCCGCTCGAGAATCGCCTCGCGGAGCTCTCGAAGGACGGTCGCGACTACCGCATCGGCTCCGGCGGCGGGCGCATGGTCACCACCATGGACCGCTACGGCGCGAACTGGGGCGTGGTCGAGAAAGGCTGGAAGGCGCACGTGCTGGGGGTGGGAAGGCAGTTCAAGTCGGCCTCCGAGGCGGTCAAGACCTACTACGCCGAGGACCCGAAGATCACCGACCAGTACATGGACAGCTTCGTCGTCGCGCAGGACGGCAAGCCGGTCGGCACGATCCAAGACGGCGACAGCGTGGTCTTCTTCAATTTCCGCGGCGACCGAGCCATCGAGGTCACCCGGGCCTTCGACGAGGACAACCTGGACCGGATCGATCGGGCGCCTCGGCCGA
>JAPLKK010000127.1:24180-39479 GCA_026388115.1 Elusimicrobiota bacterium
ATCTCGTGGAGCCTCCGGCGATCGACCGCACGCTCGGGCAGTACCTGTGCGCCGGCGGCGTCACCTCCTTCGCCTGCTCCGAGACCCAGAAGTTCGGCCACGTCACCTATTTCTGGAACGGCAACAATTCCGGCTACATCGACGCGAAGCTGGAGAAATACGTCGAGGTCCCCTCCGACCGCGTCCAGTTCGACCAGCGCCCCTGGATGAAGGCGGCGGAGATCACCGACGAGCTCCTCGGCGCCATAGCTTCCGGACGCAAGTTCATCCGGGTCAACTACCCCAACGGCGACATGGTCGGGCACACGGGCAACCTGGACGCGGTGCGCGTCGCCGTGGAGGCCGTGGACCTGAGCCTGGCGCGCCTATGGCCGGCGCTCGAGAAGTCGAAAGGGGTCCTCCTGGTCACCGCCGACCACGGCAACGCGGACCTGATGTTCACCGTGGACAAGAAGGGCAAGCGGACGCCGATGGTGGCGCACACCCTGAACCCGGTGCCCTTCATCGTGAAGGACTTCTCCGGCGCCAACCGCTGGGAGCCGGCGGCGGTCCCGGCGCCGAGCCTGAGCAACGTCGCGGCGACGATCTGCCGGCTCCTCGGCTTCGAGCCGCCCGCCGACTACGACCCGGCGCTGGTGCGCTTGAGCTGACAGCCGTGTGCTTGAGAGCCTGCGTCGGAGGAAGCCGCCGCCATACGCCGCGCCAGAAACGCGATCAGAACAGTCGGTATCCTAGCTCAACTGACCACCAAATGCCGTCGTAGTCGAACGAACCGACAGGGCGATGCGTGATGATCTTCTCAACGGAAAATCGGGCGGCAAGGGAGTTCATGAAATAATGTGCCACCTCGATGTTGACCATCGGCTCGATACGCCGAAATGTCGCGGACACCGTATTGGGTGCCAGGCCCCCCCCCTTGGAATACGTGGATTCAGTCACCCTCGAGTACGCGATTCCAGCGCCAGGGCGAACTGTCCACGGGATGCAGAACGTTGCGATACCGGGAAGGGGTATGTGCTCAAATGGCAATTGATATGTGGCCAGAAGATGGATGTATCTTATATTGAGGGTGCGGAAAGCCTGAAAATTATTGTTAGCTCGGTAGTCATAAGTATCACCACTATAGTGTCCGTAATCAACATCAATTCCTATGCCTTGGGGCTTAAATTGATACGCACCTGAGAGTCGCAGATGATTTTGCGAGCCCATTGCGGCGCCTGCGCCGATCCAGAAGCCGGCCGGGCGAAACGCATCAACCGAGGCGAAGCGGGTCAGAAAGGTGAACGCAGCGTATTCGAACGTCGGTCCTCCTCTCCAGACTCCGGTCTTTAGGATGTTGTTGAGTTGCAAGCTATCCTCCCTGAGCGCTTCAACCTTCGCATGATCCGCATCCTTCGCCTGGCTTGCGGAAGCCAAATCCTCGTCGTTCTGCTTGCGCTCCGACAGGATGATCCCGTGAAGGAGTGATGCCAGTTCGTCGCTCTTCTTCAATCGCTGCGCCGCCGTGCCAATGACGACGCCTGACTCGATTTGTTGAATGGTCAAATCCACGTCGATAGATTTCTCGAGGTCCGTGACCGTGCCGTAGACGATCGTATCGGCCCCCAGCATTTTCCCAATGTCTGCCACGGTGTGCGGCTCCATCAAGCCCGTCTGCTGGAGGCGTATTTCGTCTAACATCACATCGAGCCGCTGGCGTGATACGACGAGGACCCCGGGCCTCAGGGATAACGCGGCTTGAAGCTTGCCGGAAAGGTAGCGACCGAGATATGTTAGCCTACCGTCCCTATCGTGAATCTCCGAGATTAAGAGCCGCCGATCTTTCGGCAGCTTGTCGGATATCTGCGAGCTCAAGCTCAGGATGGTCCCTTCCAACGGGAGGTCCCTCGCCAATGCCGAATCCGGCATCGCGATCGCAATGAAAGCGAGCAGGAGACTCGCGACTCTCGCAGCAGGAGCACGATCAGCGAGCAGGTGACCACATAGTCGGAACAAGTCCGCCCACTCCCGCGTCCCTGCGGTATCAGCCCTGCATTCGTCGCCCGGCGGTGTATCCATTAACGCATCTGCTCCATGAACCATGTGACTCAGCTCGCTCCACGACGGCAAAAGTCTGGTTCGCCGCAAGGTGGTGAGTGAGAAGCTCGGAAATCGCAAACCCCGTCCTCTGTCTCGCCAGCTTCTCGCTCGAGCTGAAGGTGAAGACAGCAACCGTCGGGTGCCCGGCGGAGCCTTTAGCCTGGGTGTAGCTCTTCGTGAGGTGTTGGCTGAGCCGCTCCAGGCGGGATGTGATCTCCGAGGCTCCCGCTGAATTCGGACACGCAAGGCAGAAAAGAAGCGCCCACAACAACCCTGCTTTGGGCGACATCAAGAAGGGCCTCCGCGCACATCGGGAATTCCCGCGTGTCTTACCCACAAGGTAACCGAGATTTCTCTGTACTTCACGAAGGAATCCCGAACGGACTGCGCCGCTGCTTCGGACACTCCCGCATGGCGAGTCTGAGCCTTTCCATGATCGTGCGCAACCTGGTTTTTTCGAGCCCTCCGAACCGCTTCGCCGTGCTCCGGCATGCGGCGCGGCGCCTAGAGATCTCGGATCGCCGCGTCCACGGCCTGCTCGAAATTGGCCGCGTCGACGGCCGGATAGCGGAACAGGAAGGGCCGGATGCGCTGGAAGTGCTCTCGCAGTGTTGCTCGATCGACCGCGCCCCGGTGAAACATCTCGCGCACGTCGTCGAGGTCCTGGCGATGGCCCCGCTCGATCTTCGCGAGCGCCTGGGCGTAGAAATCGTAGTGATGGAAGGTAAGCCTGCCTTCTTTCCCGACCGATGGGCTGCGCTCCTGCCAGCCTTCCAGCGGCGGGATGAACTGGTCCGGAGCGGCGAGCTCGACGTTGACATGCAGGCTCTCTTTCAACGCCGGGATCGCGCGCAGGACGGATTCCAGCTCGGGGACCAGCTTGATGTCGATATCGATCGTGCCTGAGCGCCAGCCTTCCAGGACGGCGGTGCTGCCGCCGGTAAAATAGACGAGGCCGTCCTCGGTGGCCTTGGCTCCCAATTCGCGCATGAAGCCGCGAATGCGCTCGGCGTCGACTAGCGCTCGCATGCGAGCGCGCGCTCGAAGCTTACCAGCCGGCGCACCAGGGCGTTGTATCGGGAGTGGGCGGAGTCGGAGTCTTCACCGCTGAGAAGCTGATAAAGCCGATGTTCCGGGGAACGGAAGACGTCGGGGGCGTCCACTCCGAGCGCCCGCAAGCGCGGCGCGCCGATGGCGGCCAGCAGCGAATGGACCGTCTCCCGGCCTTCCCGGAGCTCGCGCAAACCTTGCGTCAGCATGTCGCCGCCAGGCAGGGCGAGATAGGCTTCGGCCATAAGAATAGTTTAGCAGGCGGCCCACAGGCGCGCAATCAGCAGCATCGGCTCCGTCATGGACGCCCGCCGGCGGCAAACGGCGCTCAGTAGACCTTAATAGACTTCAGCGTGAAGCCCGCCGCCGCGCTCTCCGTCGGCGGATGGCTGAAGATGTACAGATAGGCCGAGGTCCCGGGCTTGATCCAGGAGAAGTTGCCTTCCTTCGACGCGCCCTGGGACGATTCGAAGCGGACCGAGCCGGGCTTGATCAGCAGCGTCACCTTCGCCGGCGCCTTCGCGGGCGTCGGCGTGGAGCCGTACGACTCGGAGCTGTTCTGGGTGTTGACGAACGCGAAGGCCCCGGCGGTCACAGACTGCCTGCACCAGTGGAGCCACACGTTGTTATTCCACCAGACGTCGGCGTTCTTGTCCTTCGAGAGCGCGATGACGTAGCCCGTCGTATCGTTCTCGTCGAAAACGAATTCGATCTTCTGCGGCGCCGCACCTTCCTGGATCGTGATGAACGGCGTCTTGCTCATGAAGCCGGTCTTTCCCCAGGAATTACCCCCCGGCACGGAGACGATCAGGGCGCCGGATATCTTGGCGAATTTATCGAAATTGCCGCCCGCAGCCGCGAGAGGCTCCCAAGTGTTCTCATAGCCGGCTTTAAAGGTCTCCTCAAAAAGAGCGGAAGGTTCCGGCGCGCTCTGCAGCGGGACGGTAGCGGCGACCTTCTCGACATTCTCAGGTTTCGTCTCTGGTTCCGTCGCCGCTTGGGCCTGCGGCGGCTGCGTCTGCGGCTGGGCAGCGACCTCGGGCTTCGGCGACGCGGGCGCCGTTTCCGGCGGAGCCTTCCTGAAGACGTACGCGGTCTCCGTGCCTTTCGCCTTCCTGAACAGGACTTTGGCGTCGGCCACGGTCCGTCCCGGAGCGGACGGGTCTTTGACCATCGCGTCCAGCACGAAGCCCGCATAGTTCTTCGGGGAGAAGCCTTCCTTGATGCCCTCGACGAGGCCCCACTTGACGGCGTCGAAGGTCCTCACGGGCCAGGCTTTCTCCATCGCGACGAGCACGAGCTCCTCGGCGATGTAGGCCGGCACCTTGCCGGTCCGCATATCGGCGTAGCCGTTGAGCCACGAAGCCAAGGACGCCGCGGGAGTGTCCGCCGCGCAGACTTTGGCGGCCGCGGCGTCGGCCAGGGCAAGGTCTGCCCCGCGCAGGACGGCGCGGTACGCCGCGAAGGATACCTCCGCCATGCGCGCGGGCGACTGGCCCTTGCAGGAATCGGAGATGATGGAGAGCACCGTCTTCGCCCCGTCAACCTTCACGCCGGTCACCAGCTCGACGGCGAAGTTTCCGAACTTGGCGCGCACGGCTCCCACGACGGCGGCGCGCTGCTCGGCGGCCATGTCCGTCTTCGAGAGCTCCTGGTCAAGGTAGGCGCTCAGCTCTTGAGGCGCGGCCCAGGCAGCCCGAGCCGCGAGCGCGATGAGGGCGATGATGATGGCGATCTTCATTGCCGGATTATACTGAATCGAAAGGGGAGGAGCGAAAACCTGTAACTTTCCGGACCCCAGGGGATATATTGATGAGGGCACCGGGCGACGTCCGGTCCGCCGGGGAGGGTGTATGAAGATTGCGGCAACGATTCTCGTCTTGGGCCTCGCCGTCCCATTGAGCGCCGGCGAAGACAACACGCTCAACCAGAACGTGAACGTCAAGGTCTGCACCGATTCGCCGCTCACGGTCACCCTTGCCGCCTCGCCCATCCGCATCAGCCCCGGGCACTCCACCACGCTCAGTTGGACCACCAATCGAGCGGCCAGTCTCACCCTCACGGACGTGGGGGCGGTGACGGGCAACAGCATCGCGCTCATGCCCGTGGGGACCGGCGACAAGACCTACACCCTGGCGGCCGTCGACGAGTGCGGGAAGACCGGCTCGGCGAACGTGACGGTCACCGTCGGCGTGCTCAAAGTCTTCCTCTCGGCCAGCGTCTATTGCGGGACTCCGACGGCGGATCAGTACCTGAACTACAATCTGTTCACCTACTGGGGCTACTACGGCACGCACAACATCGACGGGGACACGGGCGCGGGGCTCGCCGAGTTCAAGGCCGACATGAAGAGCTGGCCGCGCAGCGCCGACGTCTTCACTCAGGCGCACGTCGGCGGCCAGACCGACGTCATCGACGAGAACGGCGCCGTGGTGGGCCACTTCAGCACCAACGACATCTGGGCCCACGGCATCCCCGGCTTCAGCTACCAGGGCAACCCATGGGCCGGAGACTCGTACCCGAAGAACTTCGTCTGCGACGAGACGCTGGTCATCAACAACGTGGAGTACGAAGTCGTCGGATTCAACTCCGTCTCGCCGATCATCCTCGACTTGAAGGGCGACGGCAAGCCCGACGTCGACCGCGGCGAGTGGCTGCCGCACGCCTCGCGCTTCAACCGTTCCCATGCCGTCCTGTTCGACATCGACGCGACGGGATTCCCGAGCGTGACCGAATGGATCGGGCCGAAGGACGGCCTGCTGGTCGCCCCAGGGGCCGGCGGCCGGGCCGTCAAGGGCGGCGAGAACCTGTTCGGCAACCCGATCGGCTACATCGACGGCTACCAGAAGCTCGGCCTGCTCTACGACAAGGACGGAAACGGCGTCGTCGAGGGCAAGGAGCTCCAGGGGCTCATGGTCTGGCAGGACCTCAACGGGAACGGCAGCGTCGATCCCGGCGAGTTGAAGACGGTCCAGGAGCTGGGCATCACTAAGCTCAGCACCCAGCACACCAACCTCAAGAGCACCTTCGTCATCAACGGACAGAGCCGCGCCAGTTGGGACTGGTGGCCGACGTGCATGATGGTCTATCCCAAGCCCCTGGCACAGGCTTCGGCGGAGAGCAAGCCGAAACTATAAGACCGCCGGAACCGGCGATTTGACGGGCTGAAGCGGCGTCGGGGCGAACGCCCCGACGCCGCTTGCTTGCCCCGGCGCTCGGTCCGTCGCATATTTGGTACAAACATCGCCATGAAGACACGAATCTTTGCCCTTAGCCTGCTGCTCCCCGCGTCCATCGCCACCAGCGCTTTCTCGCAGGAGCGGAACAATCCCGACTGGAACGTCACCACCGCCGCCGGATTCCCGCATTTTTTCAGCCTGCAGGTGGCGCGCAAAGTGACGGACAAGCTGGCGGTGGGCGTGGCGGCGGGGATCAGCCCGGTCCCGGAATCGACGAAGTCATGCGGAGCGCAGGTGTCGATGTTCGGCGACAACTTCGAGGTGACCTCGCGCTATCATTTCAGCCGCACCTCCTTCTTCGGCGGCTTCAACCTCGGCTATCAGGTCTTCCATGTCCACTCGGTGCAGAACACCATCCCGGGCGGAGACTACGACATCATCGATGGAGTGAAGGTGATCTACGCCACGCCGCACATCGGCTGGCTCAAGGTCTATGCCTCGGGATTCTCAATCGGCTCGGAGTTCGGTCTGCGCATCCCGCTCACCAGCAGCCGCTACACGGAGAAGTCCGGCCCCGGAAACTACACCCCGGACGTGGGCGACTCGGTCAACCACGGGTTGGACGCTCTGGCCAAGAAGCCTCTGCCGTTCGTGACCCTCATCCGCCTGGGCTACTCGTTCTAGACCGGTAGGGGTTCGGCCCCGGATTCCTCCATGGATCAAAGAGTCTTGTCCGTTCTGACGGCGATGGTGGCGCCCGTGGTGCTGATCAACGCCTGCGGGCTGGTCCTGCTCAGCACCGCGCAGCGCTTGGGCAGGCAGGTGGAGCGGCTCCGGCACCTGGCCGCGCAGCTGGACGAAGCCGATGAAGAGAAAGGCCTTCTCTTCGAGGAGCACCTGCGGCGCACCACCCGCCGCGCGCGCCTGCTGCAGAGGTCCCTGTCGGCGCAGTACGTTTCGATATGCTTTTTCGTGCTGTCGGTCTTCGCGATCGCGTGCGAAACCGTGCTGGGCGGACGGCTGCCGTGGCTGCCGGTCCTCCTGGCGCTGACCGGCGTCATCGCGTTCCTGTACGCCGCGATCCTGCTCATCGTCGAATCGCGCGAGGCGATCGCCTCGGTCGAGCATGAGATCGAGCACATCCTCGCCGCCCGCGGCGCAAGAGCGCCCGTGGCCGCCGCCATGCTCGCCTTCGGCCTTGCCGGGTCCTTGAGCGCCGGAGAGCCCTTGCCGCTGCAGGCCGGCTCGCCCGCGCCGCTGTTCGAGGCGGTCGACCAGTACGACCATCCCTTCCGCCTCGCGGACCGCAAGGGCGTCTGGACGGTGCTCTACTTCTACCCCAAAGACGGGACGCCCGGCTGCACGAAGCAGGCCTGCGCCTTCCGCGACGCCCTCAAGCCCATCCACGACCTCGGAGCCCAGGTCTTCGGCGTGAGCCGCGGGGACGTGAAGAGCCACGCGCGGTTCACGCGCAAGCACAGCCTCTCCTTCCCCCTCCTCGCCGACCCCGAGGGGCGGGTCGTGGGCCTCTACGGCGCCAAGGGGATGCTCGGGTGGGCCAAGCGGTGGACCTTCATCATCGGCCCCGACCTGGTGATCCGGGACGTGCAGCGCGATGTGGACCCCGCCGCGGACGCGCAGAGGGTCGCCGCCAAGCTGAAGGGACTCCAGACAGCCCGCTGACGCGGACGCCCTTCCTAATAGAGCACCGAGTAGGTGTAGCTCTCCTTCGGGAACTTCATCAGCCGCTCCCGGATCGCCGCCATGTGGACGTACTCGGCCCCGGGCCCGGTGGTGTAGTCGTCGAGCAGCGCCTGCGCCCCGGCTTTGTCGCCGTTGGCCCTGACGCGCGCGACCTTCAGCATCAGCGCTTCCACGGATTTCGGCAACCGGTCGTAGTCGATGCGGAACTTGCCGTCGAAGCGGATCGCCCCGTCCTTCACGAAGCTGCCGAGCTGGACGGCGCACAGCTGGCTGTACGGCTTCGGGTTGCCGGTCTCGGTGAACATCCCGTCCATGATGTGCCCGAAGCACCAGCCCATCTCGTGCGTGTAGATCTGGCCCGCCCGCCAGCGCGGCGGTCTGCGCCTTCATCTCCTCCAGGACCAGCTCCAGCCGGCCGCCGAAGATCTCGGCCGGAGTCTTGCCGTCCACGAGGTAGTCCGTATGCGGGCCGAGGTTATGCGCCGCCTCGTGCAGAATGACGCCCACGAGGCCGGGCTCGCGGTCGTCCGGGTAATGCCTCATCGTTTCTGGGTCCAGCAGCGCGGCCGCCTTCTCCCGCTTGATGCGCTTGGCGTCCGGGTCGTCATCGAGGTTCGTCACCGCCATGGTGCGGCGGCGGCCCTCCTGGGCCACCTTCCCCCAGTTCGGCAGAGACTGCCCGCTGGTGGCGCCGAGGCCGGGGCGCGAGTCTCCCGCCGTGAGGACGATCTCGATGAAGTCCGGCAGACCAAAAGCGACCTTGCGGGCCTTGTAGATCGGGCCGATCAGCGCGGCGAGCTCGTTCTCCAGCTCCTGTCGGCGCGGGGCCAGCTTCCCCTTCCAGGCGACCGACGTCTGGTCGATGCGCGCGAAGGAGACGTGGAAGCCGGCCTTCTCCTGGCAGGGATCGAACTCGGTCTCGTCCGGCGCGACGCGCAGATACCACTTGCTGTCGGTGCTCCCCATCTTCGCCCACGCGTCGTCCGCCGCCGACCAGTCGTTCGTCTCGAACCCCTTGGCCGCGCCCAAAAGATACGCCTTCAGGTCCGCCTCGTCCTTTTCCTGCGCCGCCGCCGCGGCGCGCAGCTCCCGGGCGACCTGCGCCATCTTGTCGCGATAGACCTCGGTCAGCGGCAAGGCGACCAGCCGGCCGCCTCGCTCCCGGACGACCCTGAAGGGATCGAGGAGCTGCTTGGCGTCCGGCCTTTTCCTCAGGTTCTCGCACATCGCCGGATCGCCGGCCAAGGCGTCCGGATAGGCGTCGGAGCGCTTGGGCGGGAACGTCGAGACCGCGTTGCAGAAGGGGTCGTGCTCGGTCGCGGGAGCCTCGCACCAGGGGCCGTGGTTGCGCTCGAAGAGGGCGCGGCTGGCCGCGTCCGACGCGGGGATCGTGTCCTTATAGCGCAGCCCCCCTCTCTGCTCGAGATACAGCTCGTCGATGATCCGGCTCGCGGCCGCGACGTGCTCGACGAGCGCCCGGTCGGCCGCGGGGGCCGCGCGGAAATCGCTCGCCAAAAGATGCGGGCGGCCCTGGTCCAGCTCCCGGCGCACCGCTTCCAGCCGCCTGGCCTCGACCAGCCTATCGTAGGCGCGCTGGAACTCTTCCGTGAACCGGCCGCCCGACACGTAGCGGGTGAGGTCCACCCCGGACCCGACGCCGAGGACCTCGCCGGGCTGGGGCATCTTCGAATCGGCGCTGGCTGCGCCCCAATAGAGCGGCAAGCCTTCCTGCGCGGCGAGCCGGTTGAAGTCCTCGCGGGAAAGCTTCGGCGCGGCGGAAGCGAAGTGAGAAACCACGACGACGGAGAGCAGGGCGAAGGCCCAAGCGGAAGGCTTGTTCATGTCACGGAGTCTATCTTATCTGGCCCTGGGGCAGGGACACGGCCGGCATCGAGCTCCTCTGCCGGGTCAGCTGTCGCGCGATTCCATCACGAAGCCGATATCGGACTCCGCGACTTTCTCAATCTGGAGCGCCACGTATCTGCCCATCCGCGCGGTGCTGATCCGGAGCTTCAGATGCTTGATGCGGGAGCCAATCTCGACATCGGGATATGCGAGGACATCGAGGCACGCATCCCCGGTCTCGAACGTCTTTTTCACGCTCCGCCGGATGGTGCAAGACTGGCAGTGGACGCTCCTGCCGCAGCCGGTGGTCTTGGAGTTGGGGCAACCGATGGCCTCGCCGAACCTGTCATCGATGCAGGGAAGGCGCGGCTGGCCGATCTCCCGCGCCGAGCGGTTCGCACCCAGGATCTCGCAGTCCGGGCCTAGAATGACCACCGGGATGGGCTGTTCGTCGAGGAACTTCTGGAGCGGGTGGCCGAACTCGCGCAGCTGTCCCTCGAGACAACTGTCGCAGATGCCGGAGGTGGTGGTGTCTTCGGCCCCTCCCTTGCGGGAGCCCAGATCGCATCTGCACCAGGCGCATTCGACCTTCATATAGGGGGATACCTGACGCTATTCAAGCATTTCAGAGGGACCTCGTGTCCAGGGGCCTTTAAGGAACGGTCTGGGAGCGGCTTGCGCCTAATCCTTCTTATTCTCGGGCAGGCCCAGCTTTTGGCCCAAAAGCTCCCCGAGCGTCGCGAGCCCTGAGGAGGCGTTAGACGCCTTCGCCCGGTACGCTTTGAGGGTGGCCGCGTCTTCTTCCCGGGCGCGGCCGACCGATCCCAGAGAGAGGGAGATCTTCCGGTTCTTGCCGTCCACCGCCTCGATGCGCACCTCGACGGCCTGCCCCTGATCGAGCACCTCGCGCGGGTGGCCGATGCGCCGGTCCATCCCCAGCTTCGAGATCGGCAGCAGGCCCTCTACCCCGTCCCTTAGACGGACGAAGGCGCCGAAGGGCGCCAGCTTCGTGACCGCGCCGTCGTGGTAGGAGCCGAGCGGCCATTGCTTTTCGGCGTTCGCCCACGGGTCCGGCAGGAGGTCCTTGCGGCTGAAGGAGAACTTGCCGTTCTCCCAGTCCAGCTTCTTGATGGAGAGCTCCAGCGTCTGCCCGACGGAGAGGACGTCGCCGACCTTCTCCGTGCGCGTCCAGGCGATCTCGGAGACCGGAAGCAGGCCTTCCACTCCGCCGATGTCGACGAAGGCGCCGAACTCCTGGATGGAGGTCACCTTCCCCTTGACCCGAAGCCCTTCCTTCAGGGTCGCGCGCAGCTCCTCGACCCTCTCCTTGCGTTTCGCCGCCACCATCTCCCTGCGGGACAAGACGACGTTGCGCTCCTTGCACTCCGTCACCTTGAAGACGAGGGACTTTCCGACGAAGGCGGCCTTGTCCTCCTCCCGCCCGAGCCCCATCTGCGAGAACGGGCAGAAGGCGCGGTCGCAGCCGCGGATCTTCACCTCGAAGCCGCCCTTCATCTCCCGGACGATCGTCCCTTCGACGGGGATGCCCTCTCGGCACGCGACCTCGAGCTGGGAATATCCCACGGGGCTCGAACCGAGGCGGGTGGTGAAGCGCAGCTCGTTGTTCTTGCCGGACAGGAAGTAGGCGCGGACCTTGTCGCCTTCCTTGACGAGCAGGGCGCCCGCATCGTCGAGCATCTCTCTCTTTTCCAGAAAGCCCTCGCCCTTTGCCCCGACGTTGAGCAGTATCCACTCCGGCGTGATCTTCACGACCTCCGCCTCGATCACCTGGCCCGGATCGAACCGGCCGGTCCCCTGCGGCGTGCTCTCGAACAATGCCGCGAAATCTTCTTCTGCGCCGGGGGAGCCGGCCCTATCGTTGTCGTTCATTGCATCCCATTTTAACACGGAATCCCCCCCGACGGAAACCGTTTAAACGAGCTCGCCGACGGCTCGGTGGGCCTCGTCGAAGGACGCCTGCATGAACGGGTAGGCGGCGCAGTCCGCGTTCGCGATGGCGATGCGGCCGAACAGCCGGCGCCCGGCGAGCCACGGCCGGGTCTTCTCGATCCCGTCGGGGTCGACCAGCGCGCCCTTCCATGGCGGGTAGCCGTGAGGGAAGCGGTTCACCGTGATCGCCTCGATGTCGCGCGCCGGGTCGAAGCCGCCGCCCGCCAGCATCCGCGCGAGCTGGCTGCGCGTCTCGCGCTCGAACGTCTCGAACGGCGTGGCGAGCAGCTCCGCCCGTCCGGCCCGGAACTGCTCGCGCGGGGGAAGGCCGGGCTTGAGCGGCGCCCGCAGGCAATGGACGACCGCGGGCTCCTCGGGCCCGGCCGGGAAGCGATAACGGCCCATGCTCACGGGGAACTCGAGATGGATGTCGGCATAGTAGCAGCCGGGGCAGTGCGCCTCCGCCAAGCCGAGCTTCTGGAACGCCCGCGTGTCGCGCACGAGCACCTTCGTGTACACCATCGGGGCGCGGACCGCGGTGCGCAGGGCGGCCTTCTGCTCCTCGGGGAGTTCCGGGCAAAGGTACGGGACGACCAGGTTCTCGCACGCGAGCACGCAGCGCGGAGCCCGGACGCGGAAGGCCTTGCCTTGGCCTTCGCCTGCGAGCGGGCCGTTCACGTACGTCACCTCGACTTCTTTGCCGCCGAGCTGGCTCGCGCGGACCGCCGTGGCGTTGAGGCGCAGCCGGACGGGCGCGCCCGCCTCGTCGAGGCGCGCGTACTCGAGCCGGTTGGTGACCGAATCGTCCATGGTGCGCCCAGGCAGAGCGGCCGGGATGAGCCAGCGCACCAAGAGCCGGGCCACCCCGGCGTTGCCGTCGGGAAAATGGAAGATGTACGGCTCGTCTTCGGAGCGCACGCCGGCCGGCGGGTCCAAGCGGAGGCCGTCGAATCCCGCGTAGCCGCGGTTGTAGCACCACCAGGCGTTCAACCCGTCGGCGCCCAGCGCGCCGCTGTCGTGCGTGCGCGCCTGCATATATTCCGCCGCAAGCGTTCCCACCTTCAGGACGCCGGTCAGATAATCCCGGTAGCTCATCTTGAACAGCCGCTCGGCCTTCTCCGCCGAAGGCAGCCCGGCCAAGGGGTCCGCGTCCCCCTCGTAAATCCGCTTGATGTCGCGCCGCGCCGCCTCGGGCAGCGGCGTCTTCGCCAAGAAGGCGTCCCAATCGTAGGGCCCCTTGCCCTCGTAGCCCGGCGGCTCGCCGACGACGAGCCGGTCCTCGCCGAAGGTCTCCCGCGCGAAGAACAGGCCGCGGTTGAGGCCTCGCCGGCGATAGAGCTCCTGGTCGAAGGCGGTGTAGAAGCGCCGCATGTCCACGCCGATGTCGGCGAACAGCGCTTTGCCTTCCGGGCTGAAGCTCGCCGGCGCGTCGATGGACTCGTTGCCGCCGTGCGCGATGAGCGTCCTCTCGCCGAGCTTGAACTCGTTGCGCTTGCAGTGGCCGCCGAAATCATCGTGGCAGTCGAGGATGAGGACGGTCGCCTTGGGGCCCGCCCTCTTGCGGAAGAAATACGCCGCGGCCAGGCCGCTCATGCCGCCGCCGACGACGATGAGGTCGTAGCGCTCGCCGATGTCTTGAGCGCCGTCGAAGGTCCCGCCGTCGCGCAAGGCGTGGGCGACCTCGAAGGAGCCGGAGTTGTCGCCGCGGATGCCGCCGAGCGCCGGGGGGTCGAAGCCGCCCTCCGTCTTCGCCGGCTTCGCGGCGGCCTTCAGGGCCCGGGCCCAGCCCGGCGCGGAAAGGGCCGCCCCGGCGGCGAGCGCCATGCCCCCCAAGAAGTCGCGGCGCGTGATCGGGCGGTCCATCCCCAGCTCGCGGTCGCGCTCGGAGGCCATTTCCGCTCATCGTATCACAATTGGTATAAAACCGCTGTGCGCGCTAGAGTAGGGGTAGCCCTGACGGCGCTCGCATGCTCCGGCTTCACGTTCATGGCGCTGGAGATCCTGTTCTTGCGCGAGCTCCAGATCACGCTTGGCGGGACTCTTTACGCCTCGAGCGCCACGCTGGCCTCGGTGATGCTTGGGCTCTTCCTCGGCAGCCAGCTCTTCGGCCGGCTCTCGCGCAACTCCCCTGACATCGGCGCGGTGTTCCTGAGATTGGAGCTCGCCCTCGCCGCGGCGGCGGCGGCGACGATCCCCGCCTTGCGGGCGCTGGGGACGGCCGAGCCTTGGCCCCTGCGCTACGCGGCCTCGTTCGCGGTCATCCTCGTCCCGTCGGCTCTCGCCGGAGGCGAGCTGCCGGTGGCCATGCAGTTCTTGGAGCCGGCGATCGCGCCCGGCGAGACGGGCTTCGCGACCGGCCTCGTCTATGGCGCCGACACGCTCGGCGCGCTGCTGGGCGCGCTGGTCCTGCCGTTCCTGCTCCTGCCGCATCTGGGCGCCTGGCGAAGCGCGCTCCTCGCCGCGGCGATGACGCTCGCGGCCGCGCTGCCTCTTTGGATCTTCGCGAGCCGAGCCAAGCGCGGGGCCGCCCTTGTCGGGGGAGCGCTCGCGGCAATCCTCGTCGCCGGGCTCGGCCGCACGGGTGCGGCGTTCGACCTGAGGACGGCCGGCTGGGTCGTGCCCCCTCCTATCCCGCAGCTCAAGCTGAGCCTCAGCCAAGACACGCCCTACCAGCGGATCCAGCTGTTCGGAGACCTGCGCGGCGCGGCGTCGGACGCAAGCCCGCGCGTCCTGGTCTTGGACGGTGTCGTGGAGAATTCCGTGCCCACGCATCCCCGCTTTCGCGAATCCGTCCTCTTAGGGCTTGTCTCCCACCCCGACCCCCGAAGCGTGCTGGTCATCGGTTGCGGCGACGGGGATTTCTTGCAGGCCGTGCTCACCGACCCGCGGGTCCAGCGATTGACGCAGGTCGAGATCGACCCAGCCGTCATCCGGACCGCCGTCGTCTTCTTGAAAGAAGGCGGCGCGAGCACGCCGGCCTTCTGGCAAGACCGGCGGCTGCGCGTGCGCATCGGCGACGGCCGGCGTTTCCTCGATGAGGCCCGCGAACGCTACGACCTGATCTTGAGCGACCTGCCTCACGCCGCGCACGAGGGCGCCGCGGCGTTCTATTCCGCCGAGTTCTTCAAGCTCGCCGCCTCGCGCCTCAACCCGGGCGGCATCTTCATGACGCACGTTTACCGGCCCGACGAGGACGCGCCCGGCGGCCGGGCGAAGGCCGTGGCCGCGCTCGCCATCGCGGCGCGCACCGCGCGCGAGGCTTTCTACGAGGTGCGGGTGCTCTCTCCCTTCCTGCGCCCCGCGGGCGCCGACGAGGACTGGGCGCCTCATTGGCTCATCGCCTCGCAGTCTCCGCTCGGCGCCTCGCCGGCCGACGCCGCGCGGCGCCTCGCAAAGCTCGATCCCAAGCCCGGCTGGCTCACGCCGGGCGCCTATTCCGACGCCTGGCGCGGCGCGGTGGACCTGGGCGGCTACGAGGGCTGGCCGGTCTCG
>JAPLKK010000084.1:0-6148 GCA_026388115.1 Elusimicrobiota bacterium
CGCCGCGCCAGCGCGCCATCACGGCGCGCCGCATCTCGAGCGCGCTCTCGACGGGCACGATCGTGACTCCACGCGGCGGGCGCAGCGCGGCGGGCCCGCTCACGACGGTCACGCGGGCCCCCTTGGCCCGCGCGGCCTTGGCGAGGGCGAAGCCCATCGCGCCGCTCGACGCGTTCGTCATGAACCGGACCGGATCGAGATGCTCGCGCGTCGGGCCCGCGGTGATGAGCACGCGGCGTCCCTTCAGTTTCATCGCCGAGCGCGTCACGCCAGCGAGCGCGCGACGATCTCGGACGGCTCCATGAGCCGCCCGACGCCGATCTTGCCGCTGGCCAGCTCGCCTTCGACGGGGCCCCAGAACTCGCACCCCCAGCCGCGCAGGCGCTCGACGTTGGCGCGAGTGGCGGGGTGCTCCCACATCTCGGAGTCCATCGCCGGGCAGATGGCGATGGGCGCGCGGGTGGACAGCACGAGCGCCTCGAGCAGGCCCGAGGCGCGCCCGGCCGCGAGCCGGGCGATCAGGTCCACCGTCGCCGGCGCGATCACGACGCGAGTGGCCCAGGAGGCCAGGTTCAGGTGGGCCATGTCCCAGGCCTGCGGGTCGAAGCCGTCGGAATGGACCGGGCGGCGGGAGAGGACGCTCAAGGTCAGCGGCGTGACGAACCGCAGCGCGTTGGCCGTGGCCGCGACCTTGACCTCGGCGCCCGCCTTCACCAGCCCGCGGATGATGAGGCAGGCCTTGTAGGCCGCGATCGAGCCCGAGATTCCGAGCAGGATCCGCTTTCCCTGTCGAGAACGCGCCCCGGCCGGGCGCTTCCCGGCCTGCCGCCCCTCCCGTGGACTGGCCATGGGAATGGCCCTACAGCTTCTTCTTCGCGGCGTCGTTGAGAGCGAGTTCGGCCGGCAGCTGAGCGGCGAGCTCGGCCGAGGCGGTCTTCACGTGCTCCTCATCCACTTCACCGGTGAGGAGATGACGCAAGGCGATGTCGAGGATCTCGGGCTGGGTGAGGTGCCGGTACTCGTCGCGCCGGCGCAGGACGAGCGCGTACTCGGAGGCCAACGGGACGAGGGCGTACTTGCCGTCGCCATGGTTCAGGATCAGCTCCTCGAGGCTCTTGTCCTTCGTTTCTTCGGGGGAAAACTTCTTCTTCGCTTCTCGTGCCATGCGCTCGTTCTCCGTGCTCGGTCTACTTCAGGGTCAATTCCGGGATGCCGAAAGAGGCGAGGTCCTGGCGGGCGAGCTTCAAACGCTCGGCCGTGATGATCGCCTCGATCTGATCGACGGTGTCGTCCAGGTTGTCGTTGACGACGAGGTACTCGTAATTCTTCGCCTGGGCGATCTCGCCGCGGGCGTTCGCCAAGCGGCGCTCCATCTCTTCCTTGCCGTCCTGCCGGCGGCCGCGCAGCCGATTGCGCAAGCTCGCCCAGGACGGCGGGATGAGGAAGATAGCGACCGTGCCGGGGCGCTTGGCGCGGATGTTGCTCGCGCCTTGGACGTCGATGGCGAGAAGGATGACGCTGCCATCGGCGATCGTCTGGTCGAAAAGGTGCTTCGGCGTGCCGTAGTACTGCCCATGGACCGTCGCGAACTCGAGGAACTCGTTGCGGTGCATGCGGCGCTTGAACTCGTCGACCGAGAGGAAGTGGTAGTCGCGCCCGTTCTTCTCGGCGGGCCTCGGAAGACGCGTGGTGCACGAGACGGAATAGCGCAGCGCGTGGTCGCGCTGCATCAGCTTGTGGCAGACCGTGGACTTGCCGCCGCCCGAGGGCGCCGAGATGATGACGGCGAACCCCTGAGTCAGCTTCCTTCCGCTGGGCTCCATTCGGACTGAGAAGTTTACCAATTTTTTCGCCGCCCGTGTGAGAATCCGCTCTTATCTTTGCCTGTCCAAAGGCCCACCCGCGCGACCTCCCAAGGCCCATCAGTGCTCAGGCCGAAGGCCTCACGACAACCCGGCCCGGCGACCCTATACTGGGACCGATGGGAGGGACTCAATGATCCAGCTGGCCGCCTTTCTCCTCGCCCCTGCTTTCGCCTTTTCACAGGAATTCGACGCCCGCATCAACGAGGTCCACGGCATCATCACCGAATCCCAGGTCAAGACGCTCCAGGCGCAGGCCGAGCGCCGGGCGTCCTCGGACCAGGCGATCATCGATTCGACCTTGACCGGCATGGCCGACGCCAACCCGGCCGGCGAGTCGGTCGTCGAGTTCATCCGGGAGAACGGGATCCCCGTGCACTTCTCGGGGATGCTCGGGCTTACCGCCGTGGGCGCCATCGAATTGGACCAATCGCTGCCGCGCTATCCCCGCGTGCTGGCGCCGGCCATCGCTCGCAAGGCGATGGAGCTCAAGCTCGCCAAGATGCCGGAGTGCGCCGAAAGGGAATACATGATCCGCAGCGTCGCGGCCCGCTCCTGGATCGAGCTGGGGGGAGAGCCGAAAGGATTGCCCGTCATCGAGCCGCTCATCGGCTACAAAGACGTCGAACTCGCCGCCTACATCGAGCCCTGGGTCAGGAACCCCGCCGAGATGGCGCTCTACAAGATCGGGCAGGCCACCGGGAAGCCGGAACTCGCCGCGATCAAAGGGCATGACCGCCCCGAGGACCTCGAGGCCGATAAGAAGTGGGACAAGGCCTTCACCGACTTCCTCATCCAAGAGAACGAGTGGCGGCGGATGTTCGCCGGCCGCTGAACCCCGGCGCGGCCGCGTCCTTGAGCGTTTTCAAGCGCGCGGCGAACTCCGCGACCGCCTCCACGCGAGGCTCGGCCGCCGGCGCTGGCCCCCGTGAAACGGCGCATGCTATACTCGTCGCATTCGGGAGGGACGGAAGATGATGAACGGCAGATCGGGAAGCAGGGGAGCGCGCGCGGTGTTGGCGGTCGCGCTCGGCGTCGCGGCCGCCGTGGCGGGCGAGGCCGTCATCGCCAAGACGAACGATTCCATCAGTATCTCGGGTTTGACCTGCGCGGCGCCGGGCAACAACGTGACGCTGATCGCCTCCGGCGGCGGCGGGCTCTACTCGTGGACCTTCGCCAGCAACAAGTCGAAGGGGACCTTGCGCCCCAGCAGCGCGAACGTCACCTACACCGCGGGGCCCAAGCCGGCGAAGGATGTGATCCAGGTCAGCGATTCGCGCGGGCTCACGCGGAAAGCGTCCATCGTCGTGCGCGCGCTCACCGTCTCGCCCCAGTCCAAAAAGGTCCGCCGGGGCGGCTCCATCCGTTTCAAGGCCGGCGGCGGCAGCTGCGACTACGCGTGGACCCTGCCCAAGAACAGTTCGGGCGGCAAGGTGGACGCCGATGGGACGTACACGGCCGGACGCGCCTTAGGGCCCGACGTCGTGAAGGTGACGGACTCGCTCGGGAACGCGGCCACGGCCAACGTGATGGTCAAGTGACCGCGGCGCGCCTCAGGGCTCTTCGATCCAGCTGAACACGAGGGAGTTGCCTTCCCAGCGGGAACGGTAGCGGATCTTCTTCTTGACATCCACCGTGACGCGCGTGATCGGGATCGGCTTCGCCTGATACTGATTGGACTGCAGCGCGATCACGCGCGAGCCCGCCGGGAACGTTCCCTGCAAGGTGGAGGAGTCGAGCGTCACCATCAGGTCGATCACCAGCCTTCCGGGGGGATTGTCGACCCACATGGCCTGGAACTCGACCGGAGTCGTCAGGTCCAGGCGGACACCCTCGGTGCTGACCGACACGTGGTTGAGCGCTGCCTGGGCGGCTGCGGCCGGCGCCGCTTTGGCGTCCTTCCAGCCCTCCCCGCCGCCGGAGCACTTGTCGCTCAACGGGTCCCTCCACGACACCACGAGGTCGTTGTCCTCCCACCAATCCGAGTAGAGCACCGGGCCTTTCAGGTCCAGCACGAGGCGGGCGATCGGCAGGGGCTGAGCCTTAAACTGGTCCGAGCGGAACTGCATCACGCACGGGTCGTCCACGACGCGGTAGTGATACACCTCGGGGCTGAGCGCGCCGAGCACGTCCACCGCCACCCGCAGCGGGTTGTCGAGGCAGAAGACGCGATGCGCCCCCGCCTTCGTGAAGGATATCCGGAGCACGCCCGGCTTGCTCTCCACGGACTTCACCTTGATGTCCCTGTCGCCCTCGAAGCTGCCCTCGAAGACCGGCGCGGCCGTCAGCGGCGAGCAGAGCAACTCGGGACCGGCCGGCTTGAACGACCGCCCCGCCTGCACCGGCGCCGGGGCCGGCTGCGGGGCGGGCGGCGGCTCGCACTTGGCGATCTCCTTCACCGGAGCGCTGCCGAGCCGCCAGCTCAACGAAATGCGATGCGTCCAGCCCAGGCCGCCGTAAGGCACGAGGGCGTAGTCGACGCCGAAGTCGCCGAAGCCGATGCCGACGCCGAACGTCACGCCGTGCAGCTCTCCCGCCTCGTCCGCCACGCCGGTGCGGTAGCCGGTCCGCAAGAACAGCGGGAGCTCGGCGGGGACGCGGTACTCGAGGCCGAAGGCGCCCAGCGGATCGTTGTCGCGCATGAAGATCCCGTCCGCCGCCGCGACCCAGCCCTCGCTGAACCGCCACGCCAGGCCCAGCCTGCCCGTCAACGGGAGATGCGGGCGCTCGGCGCCCACCTCGACGCCGCGGCCGATGTTCGCCACCGCCGCGCCCAGCGCCAGCCGCCGGTCCGCGAACTCCTTGAAGAGGCCCACGTCCGCGGCGTAGCCGGTCCCGCTGTTGACGATCTGCTCGCGGATGAACTTGCCTGAGACTCCGACGCTGACGCCCGATATCTCGCGGGCGTAGCCCAGCGCGGCGGTCAGGCCGTAGGGGCGGAACGTCCCGATCGCGTTGCCGCTGGCGTCGGTGTTGTCCAGCGAGCCCGCGGTGAAGTACTGCGCGCCCACGCCCAGCACCCCTCCGCCGAACGGATGCGAGTACGCGGCGTAGTCGTAGTAGCTCTTGTCGATGTACGGCGCGTGCATCAGCAGCAGCGAATGTCCGACGCGGGTGAGGGCGGCAGGGTTCCAATAGAGCGCGCTCGTGTCCTGCACGGCGGCCACATGGGCTTCGGCCATGCCCTCGGCGCGCGCGCCGGCGCCCAGCTTCATGAACTGCGCCGAGCTCGTGCCCAGGGAGGAACCCGAGTACTCCGCGAAAGCGGCGGCGGGCAGCAGCAGCGACAGGCCTGCCGCCAGCGCCGCGCTCGAAACGACCACCCGCCCCTTCATCGCTCCACCGCCAGGGTCACGGTGTGTTTGTGACCCTCATGGAGAATCAGGGCGTAGTACACGCCGGTGACGACGTTCGTCCCCATCGCGTTGCTGATATTCCAGGTCGCATGGCCGTTGGCATCCGCCGTCACGACCTTGATCTCCTCGCCCGCGACGGTGTAGAGCCGGACGGACGCTCCCGCGGGCACACACGTGACCGTCACCGACGTCTCGCCTTTCGAAGGATGCACCGGGTTCGGATAGACGGCGGGGGTGCAGTCCGGGTTGGGGTTGGGACCCGGTGGAGTAGTCGCCGGATTGAAGACCAGGACCCTGTTGTTCCCCTCGCTTATGCCTGGGTAATTGCTTCCCTCGCGCACCAGCAGGTTGCCCGAGCCGTCGAACGCGGTGACGGCCGAACCGAACAGGGTGCGGGCGTCGGGCGTGCCGCCGCCGTTCGCGGCGTTCAGAGTGAACGTCAGCTGGCCCAACACAAGGTCCGCGGCCATCCCGGTGCTGAACGGCTTCGAGTAGCGCAAGACCCGGTTGTTGCCGCCTAAGCTGCTGTCGCCGACCCACAGGTTTCCCGAAAGGTCGAACGCGATGCCTCCCGGAGCTTTGAGCCTCGTGGCGGTCGTGGCCGGGGCGCCGCTGACGAAGTCGGCCTGGCCCAAGACGAGATCGGCGGCCATCCCGTCCGTGAAGCCGCCTCCCTTGGGAAACCGGAGGACGCGGTTGTTGCCCTTGTCCACGACCCAGAGGTTCCCCGAACCATCGAAGGCCACGCCGGAAGGCGACGCGAGGCTGAGCGCGCTCACGGCACCGCCTTGATTCGCGGAACCCGAGGTGAAGTTGGCCTGGCCTATCACCTTGTCGGCGGTCCCACCGTTGGTGAAGCCGGCTCCCTTGGGGAACCGCAGGACGCGGTGGTTGCCGGTGTCCGCCACCCAGATGTCGCCTGTGCTCTCG
>JAPLKK010000084.1:6173-20047 GCA_026388115.1 Elusimicrobiota bacterium
AGTCTTCATATGGCTCGCGTCGACCACGAGCACGACCTTGCTCAGAAGATCGGTCTGGCCGAGCACGAGGTCGGCGCTCATGCCGTTCGAGAACGGCGCGCTGAAGCGCAGGATGCGATGGTCGAAGTCGTCGGAGACCCATACGTTGCCTGAGCTGTCGAAGGCGAGCCCCCACGGACCACACATCTTGTCGGCGCCCGGGGAGGCGAGAAAAGTGCAGATCGGATTCGAGGTCGTGAAAGTGGTGTCGCCGAAGACGAGATCGGCCGCCTTGCCGTTGCTCAGCGGTTTGCTGTAGCGCAGAACCCGCTTGTTATAGGCATCGACGACCCATACGTTCCCCGCAGCATCCAAGCGAGCCTCGCCGTTCTCGAGGTCCACCGCGGTCGCCGTGATGGCTTGAACGCTTACGGTGAATCCGGCCTGGCCCAAGACCACGTCCGCCGTCTTCGCCTCGATCGTCGCCCACGCGCACGACGGCGGCAGGCACAGGATCCCACAGACGAGGACGGCGAGCCCGGCGCGGCAAGGGACGACGAGCAGGTGACGGCCATGTTTCCGAAGCATAACGGCCCAAGGTTAGCCCCGGTCCGCGAAACTGTCAAGGGAATGGTGAATTCAAAGGGACGATTGAGAAAAGCCGCCGCAGGTGGTAGAGTGGACGTACGCATGGACGAAAACGCGATACTGCTGGTCCACTGTCCCGACCGCAAGGGGCTGGTCGCGCGCCTCACTGGCTTCATCTTCGACCACGGCGGGAACATCGTCCGGCTCGACCAGTACAGCTCCCCGGAGAACAGGTTCTTCATGCGGGTCGAGTGGGAGCTGAAGGGCTTCGCCCTCGACAGAGCCGCCCTCACCGGCGCTTTGCCGGGCCTGGCGGCCGAGCTCGGCATCTCCTACGAGCTCTTCTTCACCTCCGAGCGGCTGCGCATGGCGGTCCTGGTCTCCCGGCAGGACCATTGCCTCTTCGACCTGCTGCTGCGCCGGCGCTCGGGGGAGATCGACGTCGACATCCCGGCCGTGCTCGGCAACCACGAGGACCTGCGGGACGTGGCCGCGATGTTCGGCGTGCCGTTCCACTTCTTCCCGGTGGGCGCGGACGCGGCCGAACAGGAGCGGCAGCTGCTCGAAGTGCTCGAGCGCGAGAGGATCGATTTCGTGGTCCTGGCGCGCTACATGAGGATCTTGAGCCCGGCGTTCGTCGCCCGCTACCCGCGGCGGATCATCAACGTCCACCACTCGTTCCTTCCCGCCTTCTCCGGGGCCAAGCCCTATCACCAAGCCTACGCGCGGGGGGTGAAGGTCATCGGCGCCACCTCGCACTTCGTGACCGAGGACCTCGACGACGGGCCGATCATCGAGCAGGAGACCATCAAGATCTCCCACCAAGACGGCGTGGAGGACCTGACGATGAAGGGGCGCGACCTGGAGCGCAAGGTCCTGGCGCAGGCGGTCCAGCTCTACGTCGAGCACCGGCTGTTCGTCGACGGTCGCCGGACCATCATCTTCTAGGCTAAAAGCCGCAGCCCTTCAGCGCAGCCCGAGAAGCTCGAGCGCCCGCCGCGCATTGAAGCGCACGTCCTCGTTCTTGTCGAGGCACGCGCGCCGGATGTCCTCGACGGCCTCGGGCGACAGCCGCCCCATGCTCCCCAGAGCGAGGGCCGCGCTCGCGCGCACGCGGGCGTCGGGGTCGGACAATGCCCGCCGCAGGCCGGGGACCGCCCGCGCCGCCGCCCCGCCCCGCGCCCCCAGCTCGTCCGCCGAAAGAGCGCGCCGCCGGGGATCAGGAGAAGAGAGCTGAAGGATGAGCTCGGGGATCGGATCGGTCTCCATCCTTCCTCGTCCGGCGTCGCGCTCAAGCGCCGGCGCGCGAGGCGGCGGCGACGCCGCGGCCTTCGGCTTATCGGCGGAGGCCGGGAAGGTCTCCGGGGCTCCCCGCTTGGCCGGGCGGAGAGCGGGCGGGGTCAGGCTCTCGTAGCGCCGCAGCTGCTTGATCAGCTTGGGAAGGCTGAGCTCGAGGTCCGGCAATGGAGCGGTCTTCTTCCACGGCTCCCGGAGGACATCCAAGATCGCCTTCGAGTCCGGGACGGCGGCCGGGAGCCGGCCGGTCTCCTTGAAGGCCTGGAGCCGGCGGGCGAGGATCGTCATTTCCAGGAACATCGCCGCGTTCGGATACTTCTCGCGCAGGAGGGCGACCGCCTTCTCGGCCCGCCGCGCCGACGCGCTCCCGGGCTCGGCCTCGTCGATGCCCGTGAGCTCGCTGAGCATGGCCAAGCTCTCGCGCTCATAGGCGGCGTTCTGCCGCTTAAGCCGGGCGCTCAACTCGTCGAGGCGCCGCTCGATCGCGGCCGCCGAGCCGTTCGTATCGGCCGCCGCCGGCCTCATCCCGAGCAGGAAGAGCACCGCGGCCAAGGCCCGCATAGGCAGATCAGCGCCGGATTCGCCGAGGCAATCCGGAGCGGCCGCCCAAGAAGCGGGTCTTCTCGCCGGCCACGGTCTGGGCGAAGCGCAGCGCCGCCGCGAAGTCGCGCTGCCTCAGGTAGCGCGCCAGGAAGGCGCCGTGGAAGACGTCGCCGCAGCCGGTCGTGTCCAAGGCGGGGTACCGCTTCTGCGCGATGAACGCCGCCCGGCCGCGGGCCTCGTCGAAGTACTGCACGCCTTTCTCCCCGGCGGTCACGGCGACCCTGAAGCCGAAGCGCCGGCGCAGGTCCATGACCGCTCGCGGCAGGCTCAAAAAGCCGCGGCGCGCCAGCGCCCGCAGCGAGACCCTCCGGCGCTCCGCGCCCTGATTATTCCAGAGGATCGTGCGCGAGGCGTTGCTGCCGTTGACGGCGATCAAGGACACGGGGGTGGCCATGCCCGGCACGATCTGCAAGAAGCGCGTGGACACGCCGAAGCTCCGGCAGCCGTCGAGGAGGAGATCGGCCCAGAGGTCGCGGCCGATGAAGGAGAGGATCGCCGTCTTGAGCCCGCAGCTGGCCGCCGCGCAGGCCGCGGTGCCGGCCGGACCGCCGCCGTCGACGACGATCGTTCGGGCCGCGATCTTCTCGTCTTCGCGCAGGGGACGGTCCAAGAGGGCGAGGACGTCCACCGTGCTCACGCCGACGCAGACGCAGTCGAAGCGGCTCATCGCTGCCGTGATGATAGCACGCCCGGGCAGGGGCTCGCGCTCCCGAGGCGAGGCCCGGCAGCCGGGACCGCAACATTGCTAGAATCACTCCCGGGAAACGCTGATGGTGCCCACAACACCCGCGGACGCCGGACAGAACCGCCGCAAGCTCAACGCGGCGAGCGTCTCCATCGCCGCAAACCTGGCGCTGATGGCCGTCAAGATCGCGGCGGCGCTCATGAGCGGCAGCCTCGCGGTCCTCGCCGAGGTGTTCCACTCGGGGCTCGACCTCCTCGCCTCAGCCTTCGCTTATCTCGGCATCCATCAGGCGGCGAAGCCCTATGACGAGGAGCATCCCTACGGCCACGAGCGCTTCGAGAACCTCTCCTCTCTCGTCCAAACCCAGCTGATCGCCATCACGAGCGTGCTCATCATGTACAAGGCGGTCGACCGCCTGCGCCACCCGCGCCCCCTCGATGCCACCGGGCTCGCATTCGCCATCATGGGGCTGACCGCCGTCGTCGATTTCCTGGTGGCGAAATACCTGCACGCCGTCAGCGATGAGACGGAAAGCTCCGCTCTCGAGGCGGACGCCTACCATTTCACCACGGACTTGTGGTGCGCCGCGGCCGTCCTCGCCGGCCTGGGAGCGGCGGCCATGGGCTTCCCTGTCTTCGACTCGGTCGCGGCCATCTTCGTCGCGTTGATCATGCTCGGGCTGTCCGGCCACCTCGCCTTGAAGTCCATCAACGTCATGACGGACCGCGGACCGTCGAAGGAGATCGTCGACAGCGTCGGCGCGATCATCGGCGCGACCGCCGGCGTCACGGAATTTCACAAGCTCCGGATACGCCAGGCGGGCAACCGGCTCCTCGCGGACCTGAACATCCACGTCGATCCCGAGATCACCGTCCTCGAGGGCCACGCCATCGCCCACCGGGCCAAGAGCGCCATACGCGAGAAGTACCCGCAGTTCAAAGACATCAACATCCACGTCGAGCCGGAAAGGACCGACGCCCTCCGGGTCAAGAAAGCCAAGCAACAACAGTAAAGAAGCGGTGCCGGAAGGCTCCCCGCGTCTAGGTCTTAGGACCCAGACGCCGGCAGGTCCAGCGGCCCTAATCCTTCCGTTCCCTGCTGTTACCCTCTAGACGTACCTTGTAATCCCTGGAATTGGCCGGGGAGCATCCACCTTCGGACCGGAATCCGAAGTCACCAGGGGGAAAGCGGCAGCTCGCTGGCCCCCTTTTTCGCAAAAGGACGGGCTAATGACGAGCACGAAACGAAGCGCCTTCGTCGCCGCGAGCTTCCTAGCCACCCTCCTCCTCTTCGCCGGCGCTCCGCTGCGCGCGGCCGATTCCCCGGAGTCGCTGGGCACCCAAGACTGGACCCTCGGCCTGACGCCTTCCTCGGCTCTGAAAGCCAACGGCGCCGACGTGCCCGCGGTATCTCAAGCCGTCCCCGCCATGATCGCGGCGCCCCGTGGGGCGGGAAAAGCGCTCAACGCCTACTTCATCTCCGTGGGACAGGGAGACGCCGAATACATCGAGCTGCCGAACGGCAAGACGGCGCTCATCGACGGCGGCCCGGGCAACGGCTACGAGCCCGGCAATCAGCCCAAAGACGGCACCCCGGTCGACCCGTACGCCGGCGGCGACCCGCCCATCGCCGCTTTCATCACCCAGCACGGCATCACCCACATCGATTACGTCGTCATGACCCATCCGCATCGCGACCACTCCACAGGGCTCAAGTACGTCTTCGACCATGTGAAGGTCGAGCATTTCTACGACACGCGTGAGTCCAATCCGAACGCGCCGGAGATCAAGACGATGCGCGCGCAGATCACCCGCAAGGGGATCGTGGTGAGCCACCCCGCGGCGGGAGAGCGCTTGTCCTGGGACCCGGCCGTGAACGTCAAGGTCCTCAACAGCTGCGACAAGCCCGGCTCCAGCGTCACCGGCTCCGTCCTCAACGATTGCTCCATCGTGCTCAAGGTGTCCTACGACAACCAGGCGATCCTGTACACCGGCGACATCCAGGAAGACGTGGAGACCGAACTGGTCGCCAAGTACGGCGACGAGCTGCATGCGGACGTGCTGAAGGTCGGCCATCACGGCAGCACGAACGCCAACGACCAGGCCTTCTTGGACAAGGTGAAGCCGAGCGTCGCCTTCATCGAGGTGGGCCCCAACTCCTTCGGCCACCCCACCCAGACCACCTTGTCGCGCCTCACGAAGGAAGGCGCGAAGATCTTCCGGACTGACAAAGACGGCACCCAAGAGTACACCATCGGCGGCCAGGCCCAACTCCTCGTCGCGAGATAACGGCCGGATCGGCGCTCACCAACGTTCCCTAAAGTCGTCATCGCGCGCCTCACTTGCTCTCGCCCAAGCCGATGAGGGCCATGATCGCAATGGCGATGGGCGTAGCGATCGCCAGGCTCCCGATGCTCACCGTCGAGGACCCGCCCCACGAGAGGGCGGCGACGATCGCGCCGATCGCGGTCCAGATCACGCCCTGCATCGTCTGCTGCATGCACATCATGTAGATGCCGAGCATGGCGAGGAGCACGCCGCAGATCGTCACCACGGCGTTCAGCGCCTGCGCGATCGCATGGAACCACGCCTTACCCTCGAAGATCTGGATGATGATGCTGAGCACCAGGATGACGATCAAGAGGATCTTCGCCAGATCGATCGCCCACTGGTAGGGGCAGAAGCTGTGGTCCTGCGGCACCGTCGGGACGGCGGCGGGCGTCACGGGCGCCGCGGCGGTCTCCGAGCCGCTGTCGATCGGGCCGGACTCTCCCGTCGTCGGGTTCGTCGCCGCAGAACCGATGGGAGTGCCGCCCGTCGAGGCCCCTGCCCCTTGGATGACGCCGGAGGGCGCCGCGGTCGCCTCCCAAGCGGCGGTCTGGGCCGCCACCGGGCGCTCCACCTGCCCCTTCCAATTGTTAGCCATCAGCCCCGACATCTGCCGCAATCGCTGCGCGTCGGCGCTGTTGCGCGCGACGGCGCTGATCTGCCGCGCCGCGGCCCAATTTCGAGCGGAGCCTTTAGTGACAGGGTTTGAGACCACGGAGGCCGTGCCCGGGTCCCGCGGCGCCCCGGTTTTTTCGAGGAGGCTGTTCTTAAGGTGGGGAGAATCGAAGGAGCGGCCGATCCCGCTCGACATCCCGGCGGCCGAATGCAAAGCCGGCCCGAAGCCGGAGTGGGAGAAGGCGCCGTTCAACGCGTCCCTGAGTCCGCCGCCCATCGCCCCGCGCACGGCCGCGCCCTCTTGGCCCGCAGCCCCGTCCGCCGCGCCCGCGCCGGCCTTCGCCTGGGCGAGCAGCCCCTCGGCGATGGCCTTGGGATCGTTGGCGGACTTGGCGTCGGCCGCATCGCCGTCTTTGCCGGACTTCGCTTGCGCCGCGTCAGCAGCGGCCTTGGCCGCGGCGTCGGCCGACACGCCGGAGGTCGCGCCCAGCGCCTTTGCGGCATCGAAGGGCAGGGCTTGCGCCGCCTCAGAGCCGCCGATGACGTAATGCAAGGAATCCGAAGGGTTGCGCCGGCGCGCCGGGACCGCGGCGGCGATCTCGGCGTTCTGGCGGACGACGTAGTCGCGCAGCATCGAAGCGTTGAAGCGCCGCTCGTCGAGGTTCTTGCGCGCGGCTTCGTGGCTCCTTCGATCGGAGAGGCCGGCCACCACCGAGCCCATCGCGACGAAGCCGGCCACCGCCAGGATCCCGAGCTTGCTGCCGAGGATCGCGCTGACGTGGGCTGCCGACCCGAGCCCCTGGGCCTTCGTGAAGTCAGGGAGCCAAGCCAGGCCCGACCCCTTTCGCTCATTCTGCCCGGAGCGCGGATTCGCCTGCCGCTGGGCGAGGAACGCGTCAAATGTGGAATCGAGTGAGGTGGTCGTCGCGCTGGTCATGGTCGTGGTCTCCATGCCCCCAGCATGCCTCCGGCATGGCGCGCGGGTCCATCCAATTTTCGGTAAACGAGAATCGGCTTTTATAACAAGCATAAATTTCAGGCGACAAGAGCCCGTTGGACCGTCTTTTGGCCGCCTCGCACACCGCCGCGGGGACCGTCTTGTCAATCCAGGCCCAAATCAGGGAGAATGCCGGACATGCGCCTAGCCACCAAGCTCAGCCTGCTCCTATGCTCGTTGGCCCTCGGCGCCGCCGTCTGCATCCTGCTGCCGTTATCGCTGGCGGAGCGCAAGCATCTGCTGCAGCAGGTGCGCGCGAGCCAGTCCGTGGAGGTGGGCCAACTCGGGCACGCCTGCGCCGACCTCTTCCAGCGGACCGACGAGGCGCCCTGCGCCGCCGCTCTCAAAACGCTCTTGCTGCTGTCGGACCCGGGCCGCGTCGCCTACGCCGTCCTGCTTGACTCGAACGGCCGCGTCGGCTTCCACAGCGATTTCCTCCACGGCGATCTCAGCTCCAAGGACGCGGCGCCCATCGCCGCCGAGGTCGCCCGCGCCCACCAAGCGCCCGCGCCGATGATCCAGAAGTTCGAGTCCGGAGGCCGGCGGCTCGACTTGATCAGCGCGCCCATCCTCGAGCTGGACGCCCAAGGCTCGAAGCGGCGCCTTGGAACCGTGGCGGTCGCCTACGACGCGGCCGTGCTCGAGGAGTCCGTCCGGCGCCAGCAGCGGGAATCCGGCGCGCGCGCGGCCCGCGCGGTCCTGCCGGGGATCATCCTCGCCCTCCTCGCCGCGGTCGGCCTCGGGCGGGCCCTCAGCCGCCCCATCCGCGCCATCGGCGACGGCGCGCGGCTCATCGGCGAAGGGAAGCTCGCGACCCGCATCCCCGAGGAGCGCTCCGACGAGCTGGGAGACCTCGCCCGCGAGTTCAACGGGATGGCCGGCAGGCTGGCGGAGCTGGACCGGCTCAAGGAGAGCTTCCTGGCGCAGATCACCCACGACCTGCGCAATCCGGTGGCCGGCATCATGGCGCACATGGACTTGCTGCTCATGGGGGCCGCGGGGCCGCTCAATGAGAACCAGGCTCGCTCGGTGGACATCGCGCGCAAGTCTGGGGAAGCCTTGAACGAGCTCGTCGGCAACATCCTCGACTTGACCCGCCTCGAGGCGGGGGAGATGGCGGTTGTGCCCGCGGAGCTGGACCTGGCGGCCTCGGTCGGGTCGGTGCTGGAGCTATTGCGCCCCAAGGCCGCGGAGTTCGGCGTCGCGCTGGAGGCGGCCGTGGCGCCGGGGGTTGTGGTGCGCGCGGACGAGGCGCTGCTGCGCCGGCTCTCGGTCGCGCACGCCGCCGACGGCAACTGCGACAAGATCTCCGTCTCGGACACCGGCATCGGCATCCCCGCCAACAAGCTCGGCGCGCTCTTCAAGAAGTTCTCGCAGGTGGCGGAGACGAAGAACAAGGTCCGCCACGTCCCGGGCACCGGCCTCGGGCTCGTGATCTGCAAGCAGATCGTCGAAGCCCACGGCGGCGCCATCACGGTGGAAAGCGTCTACGGGAAAGGCAGCATGTTCGCGTTCACGCTGCCCCGCGCTCAGCCGAAGTAGCGGAAGCCCTTCCCCGGCACCGCCTGCAGCTTGTCGGCGAGCTCCTGCGGCAGTTTGCTCCTGAGGTTGCCCATGTGGGCGTCCACGAGCTTGTCGACGGCGACGGTGTGCCAGAGGTTGGAGAGGATATGCTGGCGGCTCAGGACCTTCGGCCGGTTGCGCACGAGAAAATAGAGGAGGTCGAACTCCTTGACCGTCAGGTTGGAGATCGCGACGTCGCGATAGCGCACCAGGTGCGCCTCGGGCTCGATGACGAGGTCTCCCGCCTCGAGCGCCTTCCCCTTGCCCTGGTCGAAGTCCACGCGCTTGAGCAACGCCTGGACCCACAGCAGGACCTCCTGGGGGGGGACCGGCTTGACCAGGTACTGGTCCGCGCCGGCCTCGAATCCCGCGCTCTTGGACTCGAACTGGCCCTGGGCGGTCAGGATGATCACCGGCGTCGCGGAGAGCTTCTTGCTCGCCCGCACCTTCCGGCACAGGTCCATCCCGCTGCCGTCCGGCAGGCCGACGTCCACGAGGACGATATCCGGCTGCTGGGTCTGGAACAGGTGGAGGCCGACGGCGATCGTGTCGGACTCGAGCACGCGATAGCCCGCGGCCGACAGGACGAATGCCGAAGCCGTGCGGATCGCCATGTCGTCTTCAACGATCAAGACGGTCTTTCCCGTGGGCGCCATGTGACTAGGGCAACTTTACAGAGGGAAGGCCATGGGAGTTGGAGCACGGGATCGGCCCGAAAGGGGTGATGCACACTCTCAAGCCGCCCGAGCTGCCGCCGCTGTTGTTGGACGTGTTGGCGTTCGAACTCGCCCTGGCGGCGGCCGCCCGATCGAGCGCGGCGCCGCAGTCCGGGTCGCTGCGGCAGATGTCCTTGGCCTGCGCGCAGTCCAACGCGGTGCTATGGCCGCTGCAGGCCGCCTCGAGGTGCCGGACGAGATGCTCCAGCACCCTTTGCTTCGCCAGCCTATCCCCTTGGCTCTCCTGCTCGTGGGACCTCGACGGCCCGGTCTCGGAGGAGCCTGAAGTCGAGGTCTGGGAGACGCCCGAAGACGGAGGCCCGGACGAGTCCCCGGACGGAGGCGCCACCCCGCCCGTGAAGCCGGTCGTCGGGTGCGGCCCGGTTTTCCCTTGCGACGAGAGGTCCTTGGAGCCCGCGCCCCCGCCGGCGAGGCGAGGGGCGTCGAACTTGCGCTGCTTCGCCGCGGGCGGCGGCCTGCGGCTGTCCTCCTTCACGACCATGCCGAACGAAGCGGCTGGTTTCGCGGTCCTGGCCCGCAGCTCCTGCGCCATCGCGGCGGCGAGCGCCGCGAAGCGCGGGTCCCCGCTCCGCTTGTTGAGAAGGTCGAGGAACGCCCTGGAGCCGGCGATCCTGCGCATGCGGCTCTCCTCCGGCTCGTCGGCGTTTCCGCCTTCCGCCCCGCCTTTCCAGAGCTCGCGCAGCTCCGGGCTCCGGTTGAACTCAGCAAGGAAGTCGCGCGCGGCGGGGTCGTCCTTGTGCGCCTTGAGCACCGCGACGAGATTGGCCACGCGGTCGCTGCCGGCCGGCGCGTCCCGGAACGCCGCGAGCAGGTCCTTGAAGACCTCCGACGTCTGGGCCTGCGGCGCAGGCCTGGGAAGCACGACGGTCTGCGGCAAGCGCTCGGAAGGCGCCTCCCGCTCGCGCGGCAGGTAGGCCACGCCCAGCCCGATGACGCAGACGATGAGCAGGGTGAGGAACCACACGACCGACCGGGTCCGCGTCGTCATCCGAGGCTCGTTCATCGCATCCCCCGTAAGTATAAGGACCTCACACCCTGACGTCAACAAGCCTTCTGAAATGTGGTGACCTCGGCGCCCCCAGCATGCCTCGCCGCGGGCGCGCGCGTCCATCCAATTTTCGGTGAACGAAGAAACGCCGATCCGGCTTGCGCAAGACGGCTCGAACGCGCGCCCGTTGGGCCGTCCTTGGATCCCAGCCGGACCCCGATCGCAGGTGTCGACGCCGATGAACCGGAACGGGCCGTTTGGTAACATCCCGGCATGAGCGACATCAGAGACGGCGGCAGGTTCATCGTCATGGGCGTTCCGGGCCGGCTCGACGAGCCGACGCGCGAGGCCATCCGCGAGATCCAGCCGGGGGGCTTCATCCTCTTCGGGCGCAACATCGGCCTGCCCCCGATCCCCGACGCCGCCGGCGTCCTGGGCGAGCCGGGGTCGCCGGAGGGGCTGCGGGCCTTCATCGACGAGCTCCGGTCGCTCGTGGACCACGAGCCCGTGGTCACCCTCGACCAGGAGGGCGGACGCGTCTCGCGGCTGCGGGGACTGCGCGGCGGCGCCGAGCCGCCGAGCGCCAGGTCCCTGGCCGAGAAGGGCTCGCTCGCCCTCATCGAGCGCCACGGGGCCCTGACCGGCCGGCTCCTGCGGCTCTTCGGCTTCAACCTGAATCTCTGCCCCGTGCTCGACGTGACCTACGACCACGAGGCCGACAACTCCCTGAAGAACCGCTGCTACGGCGTCACGCCGGCCGAGGTCTCGCGCAACGCCCGCGCCTTCGCGCGGGCGATGCGGGCCGAGGGGGTGCTGGCGACGGGCAAGCACTTCCCGGGCTACTCCCGGGCCGCCGTGGACCCGCACCACGACCTCCCCGTCGTGCGACGCTCGCGGGCGGAGCTCGCCGCCGACGAGTGGATCCCGTTCCGCGAGAACCTCACGGAGGTCGAGCTCATCATGACGGGGCACGCCTTCTTCCCCGGGCTCGACGCGAGCGGGCTGCCGACCTCGCTGTCGAAGGGGATCGTCGAGGACCTCTTGAGGCGCGAGCTCGGATTCGCGGGCTGGGTCATCAGCGACGACCTCGACATGGGGGCGATCACCCGCCACAAGCCGCTCGAGGAGGCGACGCGCCTGGCGGTGGAGGCCGGCACCGACCTCCTCCTGCTGTGCCACGACGTCGGACGGGTGCGGCAGGCCGCCCGGGCGATCGCCGAGCTCCCCGCCGCGGTCCTGCGCCGGGGCGCGGAGCGCCTCGAGAAGCTGCGCGAGCGCCTCTCGCCGCCGGCGACCTTCTCACCGGCGGCGTTCGAGGGCGTCAACCGCGACATCGCGGGTCTGCGCGCCGAGGTCCTCGGCCCCGGCGCTCCGCCCTTCACGGGCGGCTCAGGGAAGGTGGGCGCCGTCGAGGCGGCAAAGCTCTCGCCCGTCAACACCGTGGGCGACCGGGCCGTCGGCGCGCCGGAGGAGTATTCCCGGCGCCGCGCCGGACGGCAAGTCTAAACGGTGACGTCAGCCGTTGCGTTCCTTCTGAAATAAGATAGCGTGGCCGCGCGTATATTGATCATGAACCTATCGCGCGTCGTCTTCGTCATCGCCGCCTTGGCCGCAATGGTCGCGCTGGCTTCCAACACCCTGCCCTAAGCTCGCGGCGGTTCGCGTCCGCTCAGGCGGGCGCCGCTAGCGCGTTCCTTAGTGCTGTGCACGGGGCCTGGGCCGGTGCGCAGCACCGGCCTAGGGGGGCCCCCGTGCCTAGTTGCGCTTGGTGATGGTGCACTGGAGCTCGACGTCCTCGAAGGAGCTCCAGTCGCCGTCGTACTGGCACAGGTGCAGGTTCGCCGAGAACGACGACGGACCGGGCGCCGCGATCGCCTTCGGCAGTTGGAGGATGTCCTGGCCCCAGTAATGGGTAGGCGTCACCTCGAAATTGAGGGTCTCGGCCAAAGGAGCGCGGGGCGTGCCGCAGCGCTCATCGACCACGTTCGCCTGCGCGGCGTCGAAGCGGCGCGAGTTGCCGCCCGAGCGTGAATCGGCGAGGTCCATCGTCGCGAGGTTCAGGACGGCGGTGAACGCGGGCACCGCGTTCTTCGCGGCGCTGCAGCCGAGGATGGCGTAGGCCGGCCGGCCCTCGCAGTCGGAGTAAATGACGGTCCCCTTCCGATTCTGATTGATATCCTCGCAGTCCACCATGTGCGCAGTCTTCAGGTTCGACAACTGGTGCGTCTTGAAGTCGCACATGTCCAGTGAATCGCAGATGTCGCAGTCCTGGTGCGTGTAATAGGCGGCGCTGTCGGTGACCATCCGCAGGTCCCAGCCGCCGTAGGACACGGGCTGCTTGGCGACGAGCTCCTGGCAAGCATTCAGGTCGTCGGGGGAGACCTCCAGCCGGCGCGGCTGCGTCTTCTGCCGCTCCTGCATGGTCTGCGAGACGGTCCGAACGGAGACGGACTGCCGCGCGTAGGCCGACTCGAGGTCGCTCGCGCAAGCGGGGCGGACGGCAAAGGCCAGGGACAATGCAGCCGAGAGGAGGATCATGGGAGCAGGGTAGCACCAAGCGCCGTCGTAGCTGGACGGCCTGTCGGCCCACCGAAGCCCAGACTTTGCTCCTAGGCCGCCTGGTGCCGAAGGCCTAGGATGCGCGAGAGCCTCAACAAAGCCGCGGTCGACCGGGAGGGGGAGTTCTACTACCCCTCTTGCCCTGAGCCGCTGTCAGCGCGTCGTCGATCGGGCGGAGTTCGCTTCCCGGTCGATCGCCCGGCAGACCTTCGCCACCAAGGCGATGCTGGGCATGGCTTTTTTGCCCATCAGGTTGTAGGCGCTCCGGCGCGCGAGATGATAACGCCGCTCGAGCCGCAGCTTGTTCAACTGCCGCAAGCCCGCGGCAAGCACCTCGATCGCCGCCTCGGCGTCCCCCTCGCGAAGGCATTCGACGAACGTCTTGAAGACCAAGTCGGGGTTGCCGAGCGTGGTCCCGGTATGGTGGCGAAGCAGGCAGCTCCTAGGCGTCTTTCGGCTCCGGACCGAGTTCTTCTTCATAAATCGCCTTCAGCCTCCTCGCCCTCTTGATGTCCGACCTTTGCGTGCTTTTGGTCCCGCCCCAAACGACGATCACGTCAGCCCAGCGGATCCTTCGGCGCGAATAGTAGACCCGCATCCCGTTCTTCCATCGCAACTCGAACAGCCCTTCGCCGAGGCTCTTTGAATCCCCGAGATGGCCGAGGCTCATCCTCTCGAGCCGAGCGTCGATCCGGGTCTTTTCGGTGTCGCCGAGCAGCCGGTACCAAGCCTCGAACTCCCGGGGCGCAGCTAGGCTCAGACCCTGCGGACTCACGGGATCTCTCCCGCAAGTGTGCCATGAATGGCACATATTGTCAAGGCCCCACGGCTCGCCGCCGCCGGTTCACGCGGCGAGGACCGTCGGAGCGGGAGGAATCGATCCTTTTCGGTCATCGTGCCTAGGCCGGGCGAGCCTACCCATACATACGAACGACCG
>JAPLKK010000003.1 GCA_026388115.1 Elusimicrobiota bacterium
CGGGTCGCTCTCGCCCAAGACCATCCGCGAGCTCGCGCGAGAGCAGGGATACGCGCCGCTGTCAGGCAAGAGCGAGGCGGAGATCGCCAAGCTCGCGGTGGTGGACAAGCCGCTCGCCTCGCTCTCCATGTGCTGGCCGCGTTCAAGACGGTGTATCCGCTGCTCCACACGCCGCAGGCCGTCGAGCGCATGGCCTACGAGGCGGCGATGTCGGAGGCGCGCCACAACGTCCGCTATCTCGAGGTGCGGTTCGCCCCGGCGCTGAACGCCGGCGAGGGCTTTTCCTCGGACTCCGCGCTCAAGGCCGCGCTCAAGGGCCTGGCGCGCGCGGAGAAACGCTCCGGCGTGAAGACCGGCGACATCCTGTGCCTGCTCCGGCCCTTCGCGCACGTTAGCCGCGAACAGAACGAGGAGACGGTCGCCTTGGCGATCCGCTACAAGGACCGGGGCGTCGTGGCCGTCGATCTCGCGGGCGACGAGGCCGCCCAGCCGCTGTCCGATTTCCGCGGCCTCTTCGCGAAGGCGAAGGCCGCGGGGCTGCGCCTGACCGTCCACGCGGGCGAGACGCCGCGCAGCCGCGACCTGGAGACCGCCTTGGACATCGGAGTGGACCGCATCGGCCACGCGACCCTGCTCGCCTCCCAGCCCCGGCTCTTGCGGAAGTTCCAGGAACGCCGGCCCCCCATCGAGGTCAATCTCACCTCGAATCTGCGCACCTCGGCGGTCAAGGACTTGAGCGGGCATCCCGTCCGGCAGTGGTACGCCGCGGGAGTCCCGGTCGCCTTGAGCACCGACGACCCGGGCGTCTTCGGCATCGACCTCGACCACGAATACGGGCTTCTTGCCCACGCGCTCGATTTCCGGCCGGAAGCCGTCCTGGCCGTATCCTTCGAAGGGATCGAGGCCCTGTTCCTGCCGGCGGCGCGCAAGAAGGCGCTGCGAGAGCGCTTCGAGGCCGAGCTCCTCGCGATCCTGCGGGACCTGAGCCGGAAGCGGTGAGTCTTCAAGCCCCGAGGACGCACCGTCCTCTCCTGCTGGCCGCGGGCCTGTTGGCGGCCGTCTATCTCCCGCGCATCGCCGCGCCGCTGGTTTACGACGACTTATCGGTCATCGTCAACAATCCGAAGGTCCGGGCGGAAATGCCTTGGCGAGCCTACGTCACGCCGGACTATTTCGACTTCTCCGGAAACGACACCTGGCGGCCGCTGGGAACACTGACCACCCGCGCGGTGGCGCGGCTGGCGGGGACATCTCCCGCAGGCAGCCGCCTGCCGTGGCTGCTGCTCCACGCGGCCGCGGGCATCCTCTTGGCGGCGCTGCTCGTCTCGCTCGGTTTGGCGCCGGAAGCCGCCGCGTGGGCAGGCGCCCTCTTCTTGCTGCACCCGGCGCACGTCGAGACGCTGATGTGCGCGAGCTTCAACGAAGACCTGCTCGTCGCGGCAGGTCTGTGCGGCATGCTGCTGGCCCATCGCCGGGGCCGGCCCCTCTTGGCCGCCGCCTGCTACGCCGCCGCGGCGCTGTCCAAGGAGTCCGGGGTTCTGGGCTTCCCGGTCCTCGCCCTGATGGATGCGCTCGTCGGGGCGCGGCGAGAGCCGCGCGCCTACTCTTTGTACGCTCTGACGGCGGCCGCCTACGCCGCCCTCCGCTTCGGCCCCCTCGCGGGCCCCCAATCCGCGCACGGGCTCGCCTCCGCGATACCCTGGAGCGAGCGGCTGGCGTGCGCGGCGGCGGCCTGGCTGACCGACCTGCGCATCTTCGCGCTGCCCCTGCGGCTGAGGATCGAGTACTTCGCGCTGCCGCCGTCCTCCGCCCTCCAGGCCGCCGCGTGGGAAGCGGCGGCGCTGGCGGCGCTGGGCGCGGTCGCTGCGGCCGCGTGGCGGCTGCGGCGCCGCGGCGAAACGCTGTTCCTCCTCCTCTGGCCGCTGCCCTTCCTCGCGCTGACGTCGCCCCTGGTCCCCGCGAACATACTGAGTCTCAGGCTCACCGCCGAACGCTTCCTGTACGTCCCCTGTCTCGGGGCCGCGGCGGCCCTTGCCTGGGCTCTGCGCCGCAGGCCGGGCGTTCTCGGCGCGGTCCTTGTCCTCTGGTCGGGTTCGGCCGCTTGGCGCGCGGCGGACTGGTCGCGGGAGTCGCGCTTGTGGTCGAGCCTCGCCGCCATCTATCCGTGGAGCGCGAAGGCGCAGGAAGGCCTGGGCGACGCGTATCTTAGGGAACAACGCTGGCCGGACGCGGCCGCCGCCTTCGAGAAAGCCCTCGCCTTGCGCGCCGAGCGCCGCGACCTCGTGCTGGCCCACTACGTCCCGCTGACATCCGAGCTTTCCTGGGACACCCAGGCCGCGCACCGCGGCCTGGGCCTGGCCGACTGGAACCTGGGGCGGCTCGACCAGGCGGAGGCGGAATTCCGGCGCGCGGCGGAGCTGGCGCCACGCGGCGACTCGTTCTCGTTCCGCGCCCTGGCTTATCTCGAAGCCAGCCGCGGCCGCTTCAGGGCGGCGCGGCAGGCGGCCGAGCAAGGCCTCGCCCGCTCGCCCGCCGACGAGATGCTCGAGCGGATCAAGGACGACGCTTCGCGAAGCCGCCTAAGCTTCCGGGCTCGATTCTACTGACCGTCGCGAACACCCAACGACATAGGCCTTTCGGTCTAGGCGTGCTGGGACTTTGCGGCCCAGGCGGAGATAGGCCTTAAGGGACTATGAGCTTCATGCGGCATGAAACATCTAGCGACCGCCTTGCTCCTGGCGACCATGACCGCCGCCTCCGCGGCAGCGCAGGAGTTCGCGGATATCCCCGGACTGCGGGAAGGCCTGGCGGCGATCCGCTTGCAGGCCGGCGCGCTCAAGCCGGAGCTCACGATCTTGACGCCGTCTGAGGCGGACTCGCACCGCCTTGGACACTCGCCCCAAACCGCTCGGATGAACGCAGCCGCCGCTGAGCCCGAGGCGGCGCAGACTCCCGACATATCGCAGTACCCGGTCCGGGGCATGGACATCTCGAACCTCGAAGGCGACATCGACTGGACCCGCGTCAAGGGACCCGGCCTCTCGTTCGTGTTCATGAAGGCCACCGAGGGCGGGGATTGGGTGGACAAGAGATTCAAGACCAACTGGACGGGGGCCACGAGCGCCGGTCTGCTCAAAGGGGCGTATCACTTCTACAACTTCTGCAGGCCGGGCGGCGTGCAGGCGGATAATTTCATCGCGACCGTGCCGCGCGAGGCCGGCGCCCTGCCGATGGTCATCGACTTCGAAAAATCGAAAAGCTGCGCCAAGATGCCCACCAAAAAGGTCTTCCTGAAGGACTTCGCGATCTTCGTGGCGAAGGTCAAGAAGGCCTACGGCCAGACGCCCTTCCTTTACATCAACCTGGGAATCTACGACGAGTATCTCGCCGGCGCGAGCGACGGCTACAAGCTTTGGATCGCCGACCCGGACCACACGTCGCCGCACATGCCGAGCGGCACGAGCTGGACGTTCTGGCAGTACTCGTGGCACGGAACGGTGTCCGGCATCTCCGGCGGCGAGGTGGATCTCGACGTGTTCGACGGCGACGCCCAAGCGCTCGCGTCGCTGGCCAAGCCGTAAGCCGCACCGCCCTTTCAAGCTGTCCGACCGAAGACCTAATTCAGGCCGAAACTGGCGGACCCTTGCTCGTCGGCCGTCGGCGCGGCCGGCGCGACGCGCGCCGGGCGAACGCGCGCCCCGCGATAATAGGCCGGGATCGTTTCGGCGGGATCCGCGCCTTGGAGGACCTTCGAGGCGCGCTTGCAGTCCTGGGCGCCCCACTCGCTGCACTTCATGCTCTCGTCCTGCGTCGTGACGGTGCCCATGCTGTTGATGCAAAGCTGGCCGCGGCGCTGCACTCTCCAATCGCACGGCACGATTTGGGATTTATCGTCATTCGCCGGCCGCCGCGCCGCATAGGCGATCATCCACGGCTTTTCCGGACGATCCAGGAAACCGGACAAGGACGGCATCGTCTTGAAGACCGCCCTCGGCCGCGGCTGGGGAACCGGCTCGGGCGCCGGCGCCATGGCGACCACCGGAGTTGGAGCGACCGCCGCGGGCTCCTGCTTTTGCGCCGGCGCCGCAGGCGGCTCCACGGCGGCCCTCGGCTCGAAGGCGACGAGCCCGTCGGCGATCGGGGCCGGGCTTTCCGGCGCGTAAGGCGCGAGCACCTCGGGCGCGGGGACGACGGCTGCTGGAATCGGGAGGGTGAGGGCGGCGGGCGCTTCCACGGCCGGCGCCGGGGCGACCTGTTTGAGGGTGACGAGCGCGATCAGCGCCGCGGCCGAGGCGGCGAAGACCAGCAGAACCACCAATCCGCTGTTCGGTTCAGCGGCTCGCGCGGGAGCCGGCCAAGACTCATATTCAGCCGGCAGGCTGCGAATGGGAGCCGCCTGGGCCTTCACTGCCGGCTGCACCGTCAGCGTCTCCATTTCTTCCCCCACTTGGAGCTTAGCTTCAGGGCGTTAAAGGAGCGATGGGGCTTGGTAAAAGTTTAGAATCAGTAGATGACCCGTGAAGGCGGCAGGCGGCCTGTCAGCAAGGCACGCGCCTTCCTGTTCGATTTGGATGGGGTAGTCGTGGATAACATGAAGGTCCACGCGGAGTCCTGGCGTCGGTTCCTGGCGCGACGAGGCATCCGGATCGACTTGGAGGACTTCCACGAACGCACGGCCGGCATACCGGCCCGCGAGGTGCTTGCCCACTATCTCGGGCGCAGGCTGGGCCGAGCGGAGGTGGGGGCGCTTGTTGCAGCCAAGGAAGCTCTGTACCGGAAGCTCTACCGCCCCGCGATGCACCCGCTTCCCGGTTTGACGCGATTCTTGCGCGCCGCCCGTTCCCTCGGCATCCGGCTAGGCTTGGGTAGCGGGGCAACGGAGGACAACGTGGCCTTCGTGCTGGACGGGCTCAAATTGCGCGAGTACTTCGATTCCATCGTCTGCGCGACGGACGTCCGCCGCGGCAAGCCCCATCCCGACACGTTCCTGCGCCTGGCGAAGAAGCTCGGCGTGAGACCGAGCCGCTGCATCGTCTTCGAGGACGCCCTCTTGGGCGAGGAGGCGGCGCGCCGCGCCCGGATGCGCGTGGTAGCCGTGACCACCTCGCACCCCGCGCGCGCGTTTAAGCAGCCGCTGAAGGCGGTGCACGACTTCCGCCGCCTCGACCCCGCATCACTCGCCTGATCCCCGAGCCTTTCAGCTTTGTTGATGCGGGACCCAGGAACAAGATTCAATATCGATCCGCGAGGTGCCGACATGTCAGAGTTCAAGGGCGTCACGGTCGTCAAGAAGGCGAACGTCTATTTCGACGGCAAGGTCACCAGCCGCACCATCTTGTTCCCCGACGGCACGAAGAAGAGCCTGGGCGTGATGCTGCCCGGCGACTACGAGTTCGGCACCGCGGACAAGGAGATCATGGAGATCCTCTCGGGAGAGCTGGACGTGAAGCTTCCCGGAAGCGGCGCGTGGAAGCACGTGCGCGGCGGCGAGTCCTTCGAGGCCCCGCCCAAGTCGAAATTCGCCCTGAAGGTCCAGACGCTGACCGACTACTGCTGCTCCTATATCGAGTAACCAAGCACCAAGAAGGCGAACGCGACTGATCCGGTTCGCCGATGATCTGGGCCGGACTATCGCGGCGAAGCCGCATAATCTCGGGCTAAGTTCTGCTGACATGCTATTATTCTCGTCAACAGAGTCATGAAAGGCTTCTTCAACAAAGCGCTCAGGATCGACCTTACGGCCAGGACCTCCCGGGAAGAGCCGCTCCCGGACTCCATCTTCGAGAAGTATCTGGGCGGCAAGGGGCTCGGAACATACCTCCTCATGCGGGAGAACCCTCCCGGCGTCGACCCGCTGTCCCCCGAAAACAGGCTCATCTTCTGCCTCGGTCCCGCGACCGACAGCCGGATCTACGGCGGCTGCCGGCATGGGCGATGAGCCGCGCCGGCTACGACGCCTTCATCGTCGTGGGGGCGTCGGACGCTCCGGTCTGGGTGGAGATCACCGACCATGGCGTGACTTTCCACGACGCCAAGGACCTCTGGGGCAAAGACACCTATGCGACGCAGGACGAGGTGCTGAAGCGTGCCGGCGTCAAGGACGCCGCCGCCCTCGTCATCGGTCCGGCGGGCGAGAACCTGGTCCGCTACGCCGTCATCGAGAACGATTACTGGCGGTCTTTGGGCAGGACGGGCGTCGGCGCCGTGATGGGCTCGAAGAAGCTGAAAGGCCTGGTCTTCCACGGGAGCAAGAGGCGGGAGGCGGCGCACCCCGACCGCCTCGAGAAGTTCGCAAAGGAGACCTTCGCCCGCGCCAAGGACCTGCCGGGCACCCAGGCCTACCGGAAGCTCGGCACGCCCATGCTCGTGGCCATCAACAACGTCGTCGGGGGCTTCCCGTCCAAGTACTGGCACCTCGGGACCTTCGACGGCTGGGAGGGCATCAGCGCCGACGCGCTCCTCGCGCGCTGCAGCGTCAAGCCCCATGCCTGCCTCAGGTGCTTCGTGGGCTGCGGCAACCTGACCGAGCTCAAGCAGGGGCGGCACAAGGGCCTCAAGCTCGAGGGGCCCGAATACGAGACGATCTACGCTTTCGGCGGCCTCTGCATGGTCCACGACATCGAGGAGATCGTCTATCTCAACGACATCTGCGACCGCCTGGGCATGGATACCATCACTGGGGGAAACCTCTGCGCCTTTACCATCGAGGCGGCCCGGCGGGGCCGGATCTCATCACCCATCGATTACGGCGACGTGGATGCCGTTGCGGACCTTCTGGAAAAGATTGCCCGGCGAAAGGGAATCGGCGCGGTCCTCGCGGAGGGGATCCGCTTCGCCGCGAAGGAGTGGGGCCTGGAGGACCTGGCCGTCCACGTGAAGGGCATGGAACCAGCCGGGTACGACCCCCGGGTGCTCAAGGGCATGGGGCTGGGGTACGCTGTCTCGGACCGAGGGGCCTGCCATCTCCGGGCCACGTTCTACAAGCCGGAAATCTCGGGCATGATCAAACCGGACCAGATCGAGGGCAAGGCGGAGATGTTCGTGGACTTCGAGGACCGCCTGACGGTCTTCGACACCCTGGTTCTTTGCCGTTTCTACCGGGACCTCTATACCTGGGAGCGTCTGGGCGAGATGATTCATGCCTTGACGGGCCTTCCGGCCGGTAAACAGGACCTTCGCGCCGTCGCTGCCTCCGTCTCCACCCTGATTCGGCGGTTCAATATCCGGGAAGGCCTGGTGCGAAACGACGACCGCCTGTCCCCGGCCCTGCACCGGGCACTGGAGGACTCAGGCAAAAACATCACGGAAGACGAACTGGCCTACATGGTCAGGGAGTATTACCGCCTTCGAGGCTGGGATGATCAGGGGATTCCGCCGGCGGACGCGTCGAGACCCCTTTGAAAATAGGGAGATGCCCCCCTTTTTTCTCGCCGCGGGCGGAGATGACAACGACCTC
>JAPLKK010000187.1 GCA_026388115.1 Elusimicrobiota bacterium
AAGCTCACGGGGCAGACGGACTTCGACGAAAAGATCGTCGGCGGCATCATCTCCAACGTCAACGACGGCTCTATCGACGAGCTCATCGCGTCGGAGAAGGTCTTCGCCGGCGGCCGCGTCCTGAAGGGCCCGGCCGCCAGGTCCGCCATCGTGGTGGAGACGAGCTCGATGAAGATGGCGCTGCCGGAACGCGTAAGGCTCCATAGCGCGATCGTCGGCATGCTGGAAGAGCTCTTCAGGCTGGCGGCCCGGTAGCCGGGCGCCGCTCAAGCGGGGACGTCGGGGACGTACTTCAGCCAGACCTTGCGGCTGCGCGGGCCGTCGAACTCCGCGAAATAGATCCCCTGCCACGTCCCCAGCATCGGGCGCCCCTTCTCGACGATGAGCGTGAGGGAGGGGGAGAACATCGACGACTTGATATGCGCGTCGGAGTTCCCCTCGGCGTGCGTGAACTCGGCGCGCTCGGGCACCAATTCCGCGGTGAAGCTCAGGATGTCGTGGACGACGTCCGGGTCGGCGTTCTCGTTGATGGTCACCCCGGCCGTCGTGTGGGGGACGAAGATGACGACGGTGCCGGCTTTGGCCTTGGCGGCGTCGAGGAAGGCCTGGACCTCCCGCGTGATGTTGACCATCTCCAGCCGCTTGTTGGTGCGGACGCCGATCTCCTTGAGCATTGCCGTTCCACAGAATCTACCCATTTATCCCAATCAAGGCAATGGCATCTGATTCTCGCCAAGTTCGGTGCATCACAGCATGTCGGGCCAGCGGCGCGCGCCGTGAATAACGGCCAGGATCTCCACCCGCGCCGGGGTCACTCGATAGGCGACGATGAACGGGGTGGCTGCCACGACCAGTTCGCGCGTGCCTTCGATGCGGCCGGCACGCCCAAGCTGCGGATGCCGCGCCAATAGGGCAACGGACTCGCGTATCTGGACGATCAAGCCGGAGGCGGCGGAAGCATTCGATTCCGCCGCGTGCTCGTAGGCGTTCTCAAGGTCTCCGAGCGCCAGCTGGGTCCAGCGCACCCTCACCGGTTCTTGCCCTTGGTCAGCCTCGCGAAGGCGTCCGCTACCTGTGATTCACCGGCGAATCGGCCCGCTTTGGCCTGCCTCAATCCCTCTTGAATGTGAGAGACCTGCCAGTCGTAAATCTCGATGTAGGATCTCACCGCCTCGTTGAGCACATAGCTCCGATCTCGATCGAGCCCGGCGGCGATGGCATCCAGCGCCTTGCGGCGTTCGGAATCAAGGCGAAATGTGATCGTAGCTCTTCGCATGGTCTCTCCAGGCACGCTGTCTTACATCAGCATACATCAGAGTCTTAAATAATACAAGCGTCAGGCCGAATAGCCCCGGCTGGGTTCTCGGGTCAAAACCCTCTATAGACATGTACGAATGACAAGGAGAATAGTTCCATCCCGCGCCTGATCGAGCAGCGGAACCAAACGGCCGCTGATTCGTACTTGTGGGCAGAGCCATGCCCGCATGCGCGTCGACCGACCGTCCGCCCGGCCACTATCGTCCGAGGAACGCTCAGGCGAACCCGCTCTATCGCCTGCTTCAAGACAATCTCGAGGAATATCTCGCCCGCGGCGACCGCGACTCCACGTTCCATCCCGCCGTCGCGGAGCAATCCTTTCGTGCGTTCCTGGAATGCGGCGTGCCGCGCTTCGGCATGGTCCGGTTCCGATGCCCGAGCTGCAAGGAGGATCTTTTCGTCGCCTTCTCCTGCAAGCGCCGCGGCGCCTGCTCCTCGTGCGACGCCAAGCGCGCCGCCGTCACCGCGGCGCACGCGCTCGACGCCCTGCTGCCGGAGGTTGCTTATCGTCAATGGGTCTTCGTGCTTCCAAAGCGGCTCAGGTACTTCGTCCACCGCTCTCCCGCGCTGGCGGGCGAGGCGAGCCGCATCCTGGCCCGCGAGATCGACCTATTTCTTCGCCGGAAGCTTGGAGAAGGAAGCGCGACGCAGATCCACTTTCTGCAGCGGTTCGGATCGACGCTGAACCTCCACCTCCATGTCCACGCGGTGGTGTCGGCATCTTCAGGAGAGAGGGCGGGGGCTTGGGCGGCGAACGGCTGGAGTTTGTGCGCGCCGCGCCTCCCTTTGAGGCCGAGGTCGCGGGGCTGGTCGAGTCCCTGCGGCGAAAGGTTCTCCGCCGCTTTGTGACGCTCGGGATCATCCCGCGGGAGGCGGCTGAAGAAATGCTCGCGTGGGGCCATTCCGGCTTCTCGCTGCATGCGGCGACGAGGGTGGTCGCGGATGACCGGGCGGCTCTGGAGCGCCTGCTGTATTACTGCGCGCGCCCGGCCGTTTCCGCTCGTCGTCTGACTTACAGGAGGGAAGAATCGCTGGCGGTGTATCGGTCGAAAGACAATCGCTCCGGCAGGGATCTTCGTCTGGTGTATCCCGCCGTGGATTTCATCGGCAGGCTGGCGCGATTGATCCCGCCTCCTCGAAAAAACATCGTGCGCTACTACGGCGCGCTGGGGCCGAATTCACCGCTGAGGCCGCTGGTGGTCAAAGAGGCGCTGGCCAAGTCCAAAGCAAGTCCGCTGGCGGCGATCGGCCGGACGGCACGCGAGGTCGGGAAAGCCGTGGGCGCCGCCGCGCGCGCATGGGCGAGGATACTAAGTCGTGTGTTTGAGGTGGACCCGCTGATCTGCACGCGATGCGGCGGGCGTATGGAACCGGTGGCCGCGATTCTGGGGGATAGGTCGCTGGTGCGACTGCTTACTCATCTCAGCCTTTCGACCGAGTTTCCCAAGTTGACGCCGGCGAGAAGTCCGCCTGATTTTATGCCCGATGAGTCGCAGGTGGATCCGCAGGAGTCCTTATTTTCCAGCATTGATTACATCCCACCTGACGACATCGGAGCCATTAGGCAGGAAAGCTGGGAGGAATAAGGTCGAACCGGCGGCGTGAAGCTGGCGAGTGGTAGGGACGTCTGTCGATGCCGCCGTTCGGTGCATCCACTCGAAGGGTAGCAGCCGAAAGCAGGCCCATTGAGGGCCTCGGACCGCGGCGAGCGGTCCGGAAGGTTCAAAAAAGCCGGTTGCGCGAGTGCGGCGGGGCTGCTAAAGTTGAGGGCGAGGGAGGGGAGCAAGCCTATTTCTCCTACTTGGTCACTCCGGCCGTCGTGTGGGGGACGAAGACGACGACGGTGCCGGCTTTGGCCTTGGCGGCGTCGAGGAAGGCCTGGACCTCCCGCGTGATGTTGACCATCTCCAGCCGCTTGTTGGTGCGGACGCCGATCTCCTTGAGCATCGCGTGATTCTAGCGCACTGCCGTCGCCGCCGCAACGCCAGGGTGAGTAGCACGAGCTAAGAAGGATGTCTCGGATAAGTCGCTTAACATAACGTTAGGAGGGATGTAATCAATGTCGTGTCCATCCGAAATCGCCTTCCGGCGCCAGCCATTTTTTCTTAAACAAAACCTTAGTGGCCGGCCCCTCCCGTCTCGCGACATACTAGTGCCTGGAATGGATCATCGAGCGTTGCTCCTGGCGACGGCCGTCTGGCTTTTGCCTTTCCGTCAAGCACGCGCCGGTTGTCCCGGCGCTTATGACTGCAATCGCGACGGGTCCGTGTGCGCGCCGAAGCCCGAACTCTGCGCCGCAAGCGCGACGCGAGCCAAGGCTGCCTGCGCGGCGAGCGGCGTCGATTGCGACGCCTCCAAAGGAAGCGCCTCTTATCGGGACAAGCTCGCGTCCGCGCTGAACGGCCTCGACGGACCCGGCGGTTCCGACGGCGCGGCGAAGGACGCGACGGCGGCGCTCAAGGACGCCGGGCTGGACCCGGGGAAGCTCCAGAAAGACGGCTGGACCCCCAAGACCACCCAGCAGCTTGCCCGGGGTATCGGCGAGAGCTCCAAGGCCGTCGAGCAGCTCCACCTGGAGCACCCGAGCGCGACGGCGGACGCCTACCGCGACAGCGCCATCAGCCCGCTGACGGGGACGTTGACGAACATCGAGGACTCGGCGAAGAAAGCCGTGGGCGCCGGGGATTTCGAGCGCGGCTGCCTCTCGCACCAGGCGGCGGTCTACGACGCCGTCAGCAACGCCGGCCTTGATGGAGTGGAGGCGCGCAAGATCATGATCGGCGGCGTGATGGAGCATCACGCCGTGGTCCTCACGCCGCGAGGGCAGGATTGGCGCACGGCCGGCGTTGTCATCGACCCGTGGCCGCTGCAGAGCTCCACCGCCTCCCAGATGGTATTTCCAATCGACGCCTGGCGGAGCAAGTTCGGGGCCCTCGGACTCCTCGGTCGCCCCCGACTCGAAAACTAAATCCCTCAGCCCTCAAGGCGGGACCTGATCGCAAGAGCGCTTGGCGCAGCGCCGGCCGCGCGCAGAAATGATATCTTTGGGCCGGTGCGCGGCCCGAGAACCTTCCGGTCCTTCCTGCTGATCGTCTTGGCGGCCGCGGCGGTGCGCGGCGTCTGGACCTGGGCGAATTCCAACGGGCCGGACGAGCTGCGCGGCGACGCCGTCTTCTTCTTCCAGGGCGCCCGCCATCTGCTCAAAGACCACGCTCTGGTCGACGATTCGGGAAACCGGGCGGTGCGCCTCCCGCTCTATCCCGCTTTCCTGGCTGCCGTCTTTTCGGTCGCCGGAACGTCGGTCGCGGCGGCGCAGGCCGCGCAATGCTTGCTGGGCGCCCTGACCTGCGGGATCATCTATTTGGGCGCGCTCGGATTCGCGGCTGAGGAAGCGGCGCTGCTGGCGGGCTGGTCCGCGGTGTTCTATTACGGATTGATCGGCCCCTGCGGGCGGCTTCTGGCCGAATCGTTCTACAGCTTCTGGCTCACCGTCTTGTTCGCGGCTTGGTTCCGCTGCCGGGGGCGCTGGAAAGAGCCCGCGATCGCGGCTCTTTCGTCCGCGGCGCTGTACCTGACTCGTCCCGAAGGCGCGCTCGCCGGCCTCGCCGTCGCGGCTTTCGGCCCCGGCACGCGGCGAGGCTGGAAACTCGTCCACTCCCTGGCCGTCGTCGCCTGCCTCGGCGCGGTCATGCTGGCGTGGGGGGCGCGCAATCAGCGCGCGCTCGGACGGTTCACGCCCGGCACCACGGGCGCGGGCTTCAGCTTCTGGGCGGGACTGCCGCGCACGATGAGCGAAAAGCTATCGGCGTCGCCCAGCGTCGCCTGGGCCCCGGCCGGAGCGAGCGAGCAGGAGCGGGACGCGTACTATTGGAAGCTCGGCGCCGACCAGCTCAGGAGCACGCCGCCGCTCGCCCTTGCCAAGGCCGCGGCGTTCAACCTCGCGTCCGCCTACTACCCTTTCCTTCCGCGATTCGAACTGACCTACGTTCTTCTCGTACCGCTGTGGTTGTGGGCGTTCTGGGCGGGCCTGCGCCGGCGGGAGCTGTGGCCGGCCATGGGCGTCCTCGTCGCCTGGTCGGCGCTGTACGTGGTCTTCGGGGGGCATGACTCGCGTTTCCGCCAGTCGTTCGCGCCGCTGCTGCTATGGCTGGCCGCGGCGGGCTTCGAGGATCTGCGCGGGCGCATCCCGCTCGCGCGGCTGCAGGTCGCGGCCGGGCTGTGGGCCTCGCTCAACGTCTTCGTCTTTCTGTTCGCCTCCCGCGCGCGCCTGCTGGCTTTGTTCATCCGCGACGCGCTTTGGGGCATCCGCTGAGCCCGTCGGCAAGCCCTGAATGTGGGAGAGCCGGGCGGGTTTGACCCGCCCGGCTCTTTCCCGACTACTGAGACGCCGCGCCTGTTACTTGCTCTTCGGCGTGTTCGTCTTCTTGGCGATGAACAACGGCTGCTTCATGCCCACCTTCAGCTTGCCGTTGATGACGCGGTACTGAGACACGGTCTGCTTCTCCGCGCTCCGGACCACGCTGAAGCCAAAGGCCTTCTTGCTCCAGTTGTAGCTCATCACCTTGTCGCCGGCCTTGATCTGCTCGACCGGGACCAGGCTGCCGTCGGCCAGGGCGATCAGGGTGCCCGCGCCGATGCCATGATCCTTGTTCGTCGCGCCCGGATTGACGTTGTGGACCAGGATGTGATCCGCGAAGAAGTCATGCGGATCATCGGTGATCAGGTCGTACACCGGGATGCTCGCCATGATCGTCTGCACCGAGGTCACAGTGACGGGCTTGCCATCCTCGCCGATCAGGGTGTCGCCGGGCTTGATGTCGTTCGAGTCCGTCCACTTCCCGTTGACGAATATCTGGTGGGCCGGAGTGACTTTCAGCGAGCCCGCCGAGGTATTGATCACGTAGTACTTGTCCGTCTGGTCCTGCGTCGTGGCCGTCACGGTGGTCTTGACGAACTGCTGCTGCACTGGCCCGACTTGACGTCCTCGATCTTCTCGTACGAGCCGTCGCACATGAGGATCAGCGTGCCCGCCGGGAAGCAGTGAAACGTGTTTCGGAACACGCTCGCGCTCTGGATCGTCCCGCCGGTGTTCGTGCAGGTGCCCGTATAGTAGTAGTAGCCGACCGTCGCGACGCGGGTGAACGCGATCGGCCCGCCGTTCGGGGCGGACGTCACGGTCTGCCACGGGGCGTTGCACACGTAGGCGCCGCCAATGCCATCGCCGCAGTAATTCATGACTCCAGTGACGGTGGCGTCGTTGTTCGTGATGCTGTTGAGGGTGGTGTACCCGTTGGTGCTGCGCATGTTGCCGGGTCCGCAGCCCCCAGGGCCGCCGCAGATGTCGCACACCGTCGCTACCGGCGCGAGCACCTTGACGTTAACGTTTTGCTGCAGGGTGTTATCCTGTGCCCACGCGCTGCCGACGAAAGCCGCCGTCAACGCGAGCGCCGCAAGGATGTTGAGGCCTTTCAATGTTTTCATTCGCATCTCCCTTGGTGCGTCATTGAATATATCCGCGAGCCAGGAAAAGGTTACAAGCATCTTTTGGATCATTTGGGCTCGGCGGGAGCCTCGATGACGACCACCAGGACGCTTTGGCGCTCCTCCTTCGACGGGTCGAACGCCTCCAAATAAGCCAACCGCTTGTCGATCAGGGCGCGCGCTTGCGGCGCGCGGGCGAGCGCCGCGGCGAGCCCGGCGCGCTCCTTGGCCAGTTCCGCTCGCTCCTTGGCGACTCGTTCCTTGCGCGCGTCGAGCGAGGGGTTGAGCGTCTCCTTCTCGCCCCGCAGCGAGCCGAAGTCCGCCAGCGCGTCGATGCCGCGCAGCACCGCGCGACCGAAGCTGAAGGCGACCTTGCGCTCGGCGCCCGTCAGGACTTCCGCTCCGCCCGCCTCCTTCAAACGCTTCTCCACCGCTTGGCGCGCGTCCTTCGCCTTTTGCGAGGTCACGGCGTGCACCGAGATCTCGAACACAGGGAACTCTTCCGGCGCGGCCTTGGGGGCGTCCGCCGCCCAGGCGCCGGCGGCTAGGAATACGAGCACTTGGATCATGGGTTCTCCGTGCGACGGTCCGATCACCTTATCAGTGGAGGCTTTCGCTTGTCAAGATTCGGGGCGGGACCTGGAGGTCGTCCGGGCTCCAGGAGATCCGCAAGGGGGGGCGATGGCTGTCGCTTGGCACGGTTTTGTACCATGCCTCGGCTATGGCTCAACGCGACTGGGCGCCGCTGCTCCTCCTGCTCCTCGTCTTCGCAATCTTCTCCACCACCGTCGTCGTCGTCATCCGCTATTTCCAGCGCGAGCCGCAGGCGGCCGGAGGCTTCTTCGCCCAGCGGAGCCCGGCCACGGCCGCGCCTCAGGCCGCGCCCGGCGCTCCCAGCCCGGCGCAGGCCCCTGCCGAGGCCTTCCAGCGCTCCGGCCTGCCCCTCGTCAGCGGCGGCTCGTGGGGCGGGCGCAGCCCGGACGAGACCGCGCCGGCGCAGACCCCGCCCCAGACTCCGCCCCAGGCCGAGGCTAAGGCGCCGCCGGGCCCCGCCTCCTTCTCGAAGCCGGCCGGCACGGGCGCGCTGTCCGAGTCCGAGCGCTCGCTCATGGAGCGGGCGGTAGGCACATGGAACGATGCCGCCGCCTTCGCCTTGGGCTCCGACGGCCCCCGGCTCTTCAAGCTGGGCGAGGTGCTGCTGCGCTATCCGCGGGTGGTGGGCGCGATCCTGAATAACTCTTTCTTGGTCAAGGGGTTCATGAGCTCGGAGCGGGTGCGCAACCGGTGCCGCAACCCGCAGGGCCTGGTGAACTATCTGACGAACACCGCGGATCCGAACGGCATCCGTCTCGCCACTAAGACCTACTCGACGTCCTTGAGCACCCCGGGGTCCACCGCGGCCATCTTCGGGAGCAAGCTGGTCGCGGCCGTCCTGAACGACTGCCCCGCGATCCAGACCATCATCAACGACCCGCATGCCGTCGGGCAGATCGCCATGGCCGACAACGGCATCATGCCGCTGATGTCGAACCCGGCCTTCGTCACCGGCTTGGCGGCCAACCCGGTGGCCCTGGGCACCTTCAATGCCGTCCAGACCTCCATGACGGGAGGCAGGAAATGAGCCCCGTGCTCGACCGAGCCGCCGACAAGATGAACTGGATGTTTCCCACGCTGCCTTACGCCATCCGGATCTCCTACGGCGGCCGCAGCCGGGAGTTCGGCAGCGGGACGGAGCGGTTCCACATGGACTGCAAGACCGGGCGCGCGGTCAAGGCTTTGGCGCGCGGCGACTGGTCCGATTTCCTGGATTACTACGTGGTGGGCGAGGTCGATTGGTCCGGTGACATCTACGCCGCCGCCGGCATACGCAACCACGTGCGCCACGACAAGCTCTGGCGCGTGGCTCTCCGGCACCGCCTCCGCTACCTCTACGCGCAGCTTTTCCCGTCGTCGATCCGCCGCAAGCTCGTCGCGGTGAGCTCGCACTACGACCTGCCCAACGAGTTCATCGAGTCCTACCTGGACACCCGCACGCGGGCCTACTCCAGATCCAGCCCGACGACAAGTTCCTCGACGTGGGCTGCGGCTACGGCTTCATGGTGCACGTCGCCGAGTCGGAGTTCGGCTGCAAGGACGCGCTCGGGATCACCCTCTCGCAGAACCAGGTCGACACGGGCTTCTCTAAGAACCTCAAGCTGCTGCATTACATGCAGCTCGAGCCCAAGGAGCAGTTCGACAAGATCTACACCTGCGGGATGATCTCGCACCTCAACAAGGCCGAGGTCCGGCAGTACTACCGCCATATCTACGGCCTACTGAAGAAGGGCGGCAAGCTCTGGGCCCACATGATCAGCCCGCCGGCGAACCCGGCCCGCTTGAACAACTACAACACGATCTCGGGCACGTTCAGCCAAAAATACGTCTTCCCGGACCATTACCAGTTCCCGGCCCATACGCACGTGAAGATCCTCGAGGAGACCGGGTTCAAGATCAAGGAAGTCTATTTCCGCTACGGGCACTACGCCAAGACGCTGCGGCACTGGTATCGGCGTTATGTCGACAACCTTCCCCGCACGAGGCACATGATCACGCCGGTGATCGAGCGCGCCTGGCACCTCTACTTGACCTACGCCTCGGCCCTGGACGGCCCCGGCGGCAGCGTCCTCAAGCAGTTCCTCGCCGAGAAGTGACCGCTAAAGCCCTCTTTCCATCCCGCGCCGTCGGCTAGGGCGTCCGGCGGTCCTTGAGGAACAGCTGCGCGTCGGGACAGGCCGTCTTCAGGCCGAGGCTGCAGGCCCGCTGCACGTCCGCGACGGCCTCGGGGACGCGGCCGAACATGTTGTGGACGAAGCCGCGGAAACGGAGCGCCTGCAGGTGTCCCGGGTCGATCGCGAGGGCTTGGTCGAGGTCCCGAAACGCCTCCTCGTTGTCGAGCTTCTTGAGCGCGAGGGAGGGCCTGGGCCGGTCGAGCAGGGCCCGGGCCTTGTGGAAATACGCGTCGGCGGCGCGCGGGTCGAGCGAGATCGCCTTGTCGTACTCCTCGACGGCGGCGTCGAAGCGCCTCCCGTCGGCGAGCTGGAGCCCCGCGCGCACGTGGGCGGCGGCCTCCTCGCGCGCGGGCCCGGCCTGAGGCGCGGGCGCCCGCCGCTCGGCTTGCGGCGGTCGGGGCGGGGCCTCGCTGCCCTGCGGAGGCTCGACGTCGAAGGCGCGCTCGTCGCTGAAGGGCCCCCAGACGCCGCCGACCATGGCGCGGACCTTCCAGCGCCAGCCCAAGGTGCTCGCTGCGTCGATGTGGTTGCGGGCTTCTCCCCTGAAGCTGGCTTGGGTGAGGTTCGGGTTGTCGATCGCCGGCGCGGCCCGCCTTGGCCCGATCACGTAGAGGTGGTAGCGTTCAGCTCGCGGGACCTCGGACCAGCGGAACTCCCAGGCGAACGTCTTGCCGCCGTCCACGCTGCCGTTGGGGAGCATCGCGCCCCGTCCGGGGAGCAGCAGCGCCACCGGCGGGGCGCCCGCCCCCGCGGGAGCCGGCCCGCCGGGGGGCGGGCTCATGGTCTCGAGGCCTGCTCCGGGCGGCGTCAGGACCCCCGGCTGCCGCGCGGGAGGAAATATCTCTTTGGACTGGGCCGCGGTGCTCGCCCCGAGCAGCCCCGAACTGAAGGCGGCGACGAGAGGGAGCGCGAAGCCGAGCGTGAAGAGCGCGATCGAGAACCAGAGGGCCTGGAGCGACTGTCTCTCCGTGGCCCTGGAGGAGGGCGGGACCTTGGATCTCAGCCAGGAGCCGGCGGATCCGAGGACGACGACCCCGAGGGCCATCAAGGCGAACCCGGCCTGGACGGCCGCCCGCGGCTTCAGGGCCGCATGGGTCAGGAACGGGACGAACATCGTCCAGGAGCCGCCCACGATCAGCGGCCCGCCGACGAGCCAGGCGATCCTCCAGAAGCGCGCCTTGAGTCCGGAGGCCTCGTCCGTCGCCCCATCGGGCGCTAGGGCGGCAGGCAGCGCCGGGACGGCTGCGTCCGGGGCGGCACCGCCCCCCGCGGCCTCGAGGAAGTACTCCTTGTGCCCGAAGAAGTAGAGCCAGATGCCGCCGGTGACCAGCAGGCCGAAGCCGAGGGGCACGGCCATGATCCCCACCACCAGCCCGGGCGACCGTTCCGCCAGCTCCCGCCCGGCCGCCGACATCGGATGGGAGGACAGCTCGGATATCTTGGAGAGCGGGGTCATGAACGTGGTCACCGCTGCGGTCAGGAAGTTGACGAACCGGAAGCCCTGGAGGGCAAGGACGCGCTTGAAGCCGGACCGGTGATAGAGGGAGATCAGGATCAGCATCAAGACGGCGAACGAACAGAGCCTCGTGAACGTCGACGCCGGCGGCGGGACCCACATGCCCAGGAAGAGATCGGGTCTCAGGTAGCGAGTGTGAAGGCTGTTCAGCGACGTGATGCCGTCGAAAGTGTAGAAGACGACGATGATCTTCATCCCCAACGGCATGCTCTTCCAGCCCATTTGTGTCCTCCAGGCCGGATTCTAGCAAAGGGCGGGAGCCGGGGGGGGACGGCCGTCGCGCGCGATCCGACTAGGCCGAGAAGGCTTGCGCGATCCGGCCCGCGTCGGCGAGGTCCTCCTCCGGAGGCCGCGGCTTGCCGTCCGAGAGGTAGTAGACGACGAGCCAGTTCCCGCCCCCCTCGACGAACCAGGTGCGGGTCTCCGCGGCCAGCCGCCGGCGGAGGCCGGGGCCGAACAGCCGCCGCACCGCGGCCGGGTCCTTGCCCTGGACCGTATAGCGGTCCGCGAAGACGGGGTCGTCGAAGGAGATGTCGTTGTCCCGGCTCAAGCTCGCGACCCCCAGGTGGCCCATCTCGGCGGGGCTCATCGACGAGCGGAGCGTCCGGTGGTACATCACGAAGCCCGGCAGGTCCATGCCGAGCTCGGCCGCGACGCCGGTGAACTCGCGGTCCGGACGGGGGTTCCTGTAGGCCAGCCCCGCCTCGAGGCGCAGATAGTAGTCAAAGAGGATAGAGCGCCTTCCCGCGACGCCGCCGCGCACGACGTTCAAGAGCCGGTGTTCGCCCGCGTTTTCCGGCAGGAACAGATAGCAGTTCATCCAGTCCTCGG
>JAPLKK010000248.1 GCA_026388115.1 Elusimicrobiota bacterium
CACCTCGACGAGCAGCCCCGGCGCGTCGGGGTGCGGTCGACAGAAACCAGGATCGTGACCGCGCCGCCTTCGGGCGTGAACTTGAGCGCGTTCGAAACGAGGTTCATCAGGATGCGCGGGATCCAGCGCGCGTCGGCGCTGGCGGGCGGAAGCTCCGGGGCGATCTTGGATTCCAGCCGGACCTTGTACTCGTCGGCTTTGACCTGCATCAGCTCCACGACGCTGGCGACGACCTCCTTCATGTCGAGCTTCACGCGCGTCAGCTCGATCGCCCGCGCCTCCAGCCTCGACAGGTCGAGGATGTCGTTGATGAAGCGGGAGAGGTGCTGGGAGCTGTAGTAGATCGTCTCCAGATGCTTCGATTGCTCATCGGTCAGCGTGTCGTTCATCAGCAGCTCGGTGTGGCCCTGGATGCCGACCAAGGGCGCGCGCAGATCGTGCGTGACGCTCGCCAGGAAGCGCTCCTTGAGGCGGTCGAGCTCGCGCAGCTTGCCCGCCATGCGGTTGAACTCCCGGGTGAGGAAGCCCAGCTCGTCGACGCGTCCCTCGTGGACGGGCACCTCGTAGTCGAGATGGCCCGCCGCGATCTCGCGCGCTCCCCGCGCCAGCTCGGCCACGGGCTCGGTGAGGCGGTTGGCCACGGCGAAGGCGCTCAAGACGACGACGGCCAGGGCGAGCACGGAGACGATCAGCAGGCGAAACATCATCCGCCACAGGGCCGAGGAGATGTCGCGCTCGAGGACTTTCGCGTCGAAGCCGATGCTGGCCGAGCCGGCGCGGCGTCCCTGCACCATGACCGGCGTGAAGGCCTCGAGGATGGTGTGGTCCTTGCCCATGAGCTCCGTCTCGGTCTTGACCGCGGTCAGGGCCGGAGAATCGTGCTCGACGTAGGCGCCGATCCGCTCGGGGTCGGTGTGCGCGAGGATGCGCCCGTTGAAATCGGAGCAGAGGGCATGGTCGATGCCGTTCTCCTTGGCGAGGATCCCCACGTAGTTGATGGCGGCGAACGGGGAGGTGCGCATCGTCGACTCCTGGCACACCGCCCGCAGCTTATCGAGCGTCTCGAGCTGCCGGGCCTTCGCTTCCTGCACCAGCGAGTTGTACTCGGCGTAATAGTAGGTTCCCGTGAAGACGAGGGTCTGCCAGCCGATGAGGGCCATCAGGACGGTCAGGACGTAGCGTCTAATGGATCCCATCGGATGGGACCAAGGCCAGCTCGCGGCGCAGATGCAGCAGCGCCGCGGCGATGCCCCGGTCGGTCGGGTCCAGCTGGGAGGCGCGGATCAAAGCGTCCCGCGAGCGCTGGACGCGTCCCTTCGCGTACTCGCGCAGCGCCTGGAAATATAGATCCTGCGCCTGCGTCGCCGCCTCCGGGGGGCGCGGTGCGGCCGACGCCTGGGCAGCGGGCGCGGCCTCCTGCAGGATGCGCTCCAGGGCCAGGCGCGCGTCGGAGTTGGCGGGATTGAGGCTCAGGGCCACGTCCAGCTTTCTCACGGCGAGCCCCATGTTCCCCGTCTGGAAGTCGCGCAGGGCCTGGAAATAGAGGCTGTTCGAAAGCTTGAGGTCGTCGAGAGTCGGGGTCCGGGGCGCGGCGTCTCGGACCTGAAGCCGTCCGTTGGCCGACGCGGTCGAACGGGGCTGCGCCGGGGGAGAAAACGGGGCGTTCGCGGCCGCGGGCTCGCGAGCGAGCAATGTCGGACGCTCGCCTGAGCCCGTATCCACCCCGTCCTCCTCAGGGTCGGACGGCCGATGCCGCGTCCGGCTTCTGGCCGCGCCGTGGTCGGCGGCCAAGCCTGGCAGCGAAGCCGCTTCCTTGGGCAGGCCGGGCTCGAAAACCAGGCGCTCCGCCGTCGAGCTCATGGTCCCGTGGAATAGCTGCCGCAGGCCCTTCTGCTCCAAAGGACGAAGCGACATGTCGCCGCTGCGGAACTCGGCGAAGACGTTCGGCGGGAAATCCTGCAGCCGGGCATCGGCGGCCGGACCCAGCACCCCGGTGAACGTCCACTGGAAATTGTTCGCCCAGGCCTTGATCGGCGGGCTGCGCCATACGACGCGGCCATGTTCGGGCCCGTCATAGAGGGTCACGACGACCGTGGTGTGGCCGTGAGGCCGGGAAGCGGTGAGGCTTACCGGGCCCAGAAGCTGTACGGACTCCGTCGCCAAGGCCAACGAGGCGCTCAAGGCTAGTGCCGCGACCACGATGAGAGTGTAACAGACGAGTCCGAGTTAGGCGAGGTCCAGCCGGTAGCCGAACCCTCGCACGGCGGCGATCTTGTCCCCCCACGCGCCGAGCTTCTCGCGCAGATGGCTCAGCGTCACGTCCACGACCTTGGTCGAGATCTCGATCCCCGCGTCGTAGCCCCACACGTGCTGGAGCAGGAACTGCCGCGTCAGCACGCGGTTCTTGCGCGTGAGCAGCACCGCCACGAGGTCGAACTCCTTGGGCGAGAGCTGGACCTCTTTGTCCTTGATGAAGACCCTGCGCGCCTCGAAGTCGATGCGCAGGCCCTCGGCCTCGAGCGACTTCGGCGCGTCGGCCGCGCCGCTGCGGCGCAGCAGGACCTCGATGCGCGCCACCAGCTCCTCGGGGCTGAAGGGCTTGGTCAGGTAGTCGTCTCCCCCCATCTTGAGGCCGACGACCTTGTCGGCGACGGTGTTCTTGCCGGTCAAGAACAGCACCGGCACCGTCGAGAGGGCGGGCATCTGGCGGATCTCCTGGCACAGCTCGAGACCGTCGGCGTCCGGCAGGCGGCGGTCGAGGATCACCAGGACCGGGCTGTGCTTCTCGAGCAGGCCGCGCGCGCGGAAGGCGGTCTCGGCGGCCTGTACGGTGAAGCCCTCGCCTTCCAGGACCTGCGTCACCAGCTTCTGCGCGGTCTTGTCGTCCTCGACCAGGATGATCGTCCCTTTCACACGCAAAGCATAAGCGCCGCGTCCCCCGTTGTCAAGCGGCGCTCCAGTCCAGGATGACCTTGCCCGATTTGGCCGCGCTCATGATCTCGAAGCCCTTCTCGAACTCGGCGACCGGGAAGCGGTGGGTGATGATCGGGCGGACGTTGAGGCCGCTCTGGATCATCGAGCACATCTTGTACCAGGTCTCGTACATCTCGCGGCCGTAGATTCCCTTGAGGTACAGCCCCTTGAAGATGACCTGGTTCCAGGGGATGGCGGTCTCAGGCGGCAGGATGCCGAGCAGCGCGATCTTGCCGCCGTTCTTCATCGAGTGGATCATGTCGTTGAGGGCGGTCCCATTTCCGGACATCTCGAGGCCGATGTCGAAGCCCTCGGTCATCTTCAGCGACTTCATCACGTCCGGCAGCGTGGACTTGCACACGTCGACGACGGTCTCCACTCCGAGCTTGCGCGCCAGCTCGAGGCGGTACTCGTTGACGTCGGTGATGACCACGTGGCGGGCGCCGACGTGGTGCGCCACCACCGCCCCCATGATGCCGATGGGGCCCGCTCCGGTGATGAGGACATCCTCGCCGGTCAGATCGTAGGAGAGCGCCGTATGGACGGCGTTGCCCAAAGGGTCGAGGATCGAGGCCTCATCGTCGGTGACGCCCTCGGGGATGGGAAAGACGTTGCTCGCGGGGATGCAGAGGTACTCCGCGAAGCAGCCGGGCCGGTTGACGCCCACGCCCTTGGCGTTCGGGCCCAGGTGGCGCATGCCGGCGCGGCAGTTGCGGCAATGGCCGCAGACGATGTGGCCCTCGCCGGAGACGCGCATCCCGACGTCGACGCCCGTCACGGCCTTGCCGATCTTGATGACGTCGCCGACGAACTCGTGGCCGACGTGCATGGGGACGGGGATGGTCTGCTGGGCCCATTCGTTCCACTGGTAGATATGGATGTCGGTGCCGCAGATCGCCGTCTGCCTGATCTTGATCAGGACGTCGTTCTCCCGGACATCCGGGATCGGCACATCCTGCATCCACAGGCCTTTCTTCGGGAACTTCTTGACCAAAGCTCTCATCGCGTTCAGTCTCCTGCTCAAGGGGTGTGAGCCCGATTATAGACGATTTGGCGCCGGCCGGCCGCCCGCTGCGGCCCGGATTGTGATATAGTGCCGCTGCCCCGACGTCTCCAGGGAGGACGACATGAAGTACCATCTCTTCGAGTTCCACTCCGCGAAAAAGAAGGTCAAGTGCCTGTGCGGATGGGAGAGGACCCTGAAGACCAACAATCTTGCTCTGGCCTACCAGAAGTTCGAGGCGCACCGGGCGGAAGAGAAGCGCCCTTAAGCCGGCTGACCCGGGGCCGATGACCAAGAGTCTTTTCATCGCAGGCCTTCCGTTCGAGATGACGGAAGACGACGTCCGCGGGCTGGTGGCCGGCTTCGGCCATGCGGTCGCCGTCACGCTCATCCGGGACCGCAAGACCGGCCGTTCCAAAGGCTTCTGCTTCGTCGAGATGGCCACCGAATCCGAGGCCCAGGCCGCCCTCAACAAGCTCAACGGCTCCATGGCGGGCCACCGCAAGATCTACGTGGACCCGGCGCGTCCTCTGGCGCCGCGGGAGGAAGCTCCCCCCGCCGGCGGCGGCGCCTGGAGGGAAGGCGGGTTCCGTTCAGGCGAGAAACGCGCGGGGTTCGGCGGCGGTGAAAAGAGGCGCGACTTCGGCCGTCGAGACAGGCCCGGCGGCTTCGGCGGAGGCTTCAAGAAGCCGGGATTCAAGAGAAGCGGCTATGGCGGCGGCTTCAAGAAAGAAGGCTTCGCTGAAGGCGCCAAGCGCGAAGGGTTCGGCGGCGGCGAGAAGAGGCGCGACTTCGGCCGCGGAGAAAAGCCGGGCGGTTTTGGCGGTGGCTTCAAGAAGCCCGGCTTTGGCGGCGGCTACAAGAAGGGCGGCTTCGGCGGCGGCTTCAAAAAAGAAGGCTCCGGCCCCGGCGAGAAGCGCGATAGCTTTGAGAAGCGGGCAGGGTTCGGCGGCGGCGAGAAGCGGCGCGACTTCCGTAGAGACAGGCCCGGCGGTTTCGGCGGCGGTTTTAAGAAGCCCGGTTTCGGCGGCGGCTACAAGAAGGAAGGCTTCGGCTCCGGTGAGAAGCGCGAAGGCTTTGAGAAGCGGGCAGGATTCGGCGGCGGCGAGAAGAGGCGCGACTTCGGCCGCGGAGACAAGCCCGGCG
>JAPLKK010000177.1 GCA_026388115.1 Elusimicrobiota bacterium
GAAGCGCTGTTCATCCTGACGACGATAGACGCGGGCACGCGCGTGGGCCGCTTCCTCGTCCAGGAGTTCTTGGGCAGGTTCCACGAGCCCTTCAGCCGCGCGGGCTGGCTGCCCGGCTCGCTCGCCTCGACGGCGCTGGTGGTGTTCGCCTGGGCCTTCCTCATCCATTCGGGCTCGATCAGCACCATCTGGCCGATGTTCGGCGTGGCCAACCAGCTCTTGGCGGGCGTGGCGCTCAGCGTGGCGACGACGGCGCTCATCAACGCGGGCAAGCGCCGCTACGCCTGGGTGACGGGCGCGCCGTTCGCCTTCGTGACGATCACGACGCTCACGGGCGGCCTCCTGAACATCCGCGACAATTTCCTGCCGCTCACGCGCGACCCCGCGACCGCCGTCCTCGGCTGGGTCAACACGACGATGACCGCGGTCATCATGGCTTGCGCGGTCCTCGTCGTCGCCGACGCGGCGCGCCGCTGCGCGAGCGTCCTGCGCGGCGCGGCCCCGCCGCCCGCGCCAGGCGAGGCGCCGCGCGCGCTCGCCCCGGACGTCCCGTTCGGCTGCTGTTGAAGCTCCCCCTCTCCCCTATGCGGCGGAGGGAGGAGGACTCGATAGCAGGCGCAGGAAGGCCTCGACGACCGCCGGGTCGAACTGCGTGCCGGCGCCCTTTCGAAGCTCGGCGACGGCCTCGGGCTGGGTGAGCGCCTTGCGGTACGGCCGCTCCGAGCGCATCGCCTCCCACGCGTTGATGAGGCCGACGACCCGCGAGCCGATGGGAATCGCGTCCCCCTTGAGGCCTTCCGGGTAGCCCCGCCCGTTGAACCATTCCTGCTGGTGGAGGATGATGCGCGCGACCGGCCCCAGGAACTTCGACTGCGCGAGGATGTCGTGCCCGATGGCGGTGTACTTCTGGATCTCCTCGTATTCTTTCGCCGTGAGCTTGCCGGGCTTGTTCAGCAGGCTCGGGTCGATGCCGATGCGGCCGATCCGGTGGAGCATCGCCGCGTACTCGACGTGCCGCGCGCTCGAAGCCGACAGGCCAAGCTCCGCGGTCAGCCCGCGGGCGAGCAGGCGCGCGCGGTGGGAGGTGCCGCCGCCCAAGGTGTCCTTCGCGTCGATGGCGCGGGCAAGGACCTGGAGGACCTCGAGATAGAAGGCCTCCTGGGCGTTCAACCGCCGGATGGCGACGAACAGACCCGCCGCGAGCGCGAGAGCCAGGGCCGACAGCGCCGCGATGGCGATCACCCGACGGATTCTAGCTAAGAGGAGCGCGGGCGCGCATCGTCTTGCAGGAGGAGACGCGCAACCGGCCGGGCTTCACGGAGAAGCCGGCCCGGCCGCAGACCACTAATCGCCATCGGGAAGGCGGATGTGGATCGTGGTGCCGCGGCCGGTCTCCGTCGCCAGCTCGATCGTGCCGCCGTGCGCCTCGACGACGCCCTTGGCGATGGCCAAGCCCAGCCCCATCCCGTTGGGCTTTCCGTAGGTGGCGAACGGCTGGAAGATCCGCTCGCGGACCGGTTCCGGGACGCCCGGGCGGTGGTCCTGGACGACGAACTCGGGCCGCTCGCCCGCGCGCCTTCCCGACAGGCGGACGGTCCCCCCCGTCGACGCCATGGCGTCGACGGCATTGCCCACGAGATTCTGAAGCACGCGCAAGAACCGGTTGCGGTCGATCCGGACCTCGGCATCGTCCGCGTCCGCCACCAACTGCACTCTCGCAGCCTTCAGCAACCCCTCGTTGAGCAGCCTGAAATCGGCGAAGAGATCCCTCATCGACACGCGCTCTTTCTTCAGCTCGGGAGTCCCTTTCGCGAAGTCGAGGAGCTCTTGAGCCATGCCCGCCATCCTGTGGGATTGGCGCTCAATAAGCGTGCAGTATTTCCTCGTCTGCTCGTCGGGATGCTCGATCTTGATCATGCCGCCCGCCAGCAGGATGCTCGCCAGCGGGTTCTTGAAATCGTGGATGATCGAGCGCGCCAGCTCCCCGATGAGCTGCAGCTTCTCCTTGTGCACGACTTCGCCGACGTATTTCTCGTCGATGGCGCGCAGGTACTCGAGCAGCCGCGACGACAGCCGGCGCGTCGCCTCGGGAGGCTCATCGGCCAAGACCCGCCTGAACTCGGCGGCCTCCAGCTCGAAAAGGACGACATCGCCCTCGGCCCAGGCCGACGCGATGTGCGCCGACGCGTGCATGGCGCCGATCTCCCCGAAATAGTCGCCGGGCTCGACGATCCCGATCACCGTCGAGCCGAGGCTCGACCTCTTGATCAGCCGCACCCGGCCGGCGCCGAGACAATAGACCGATCTCGCCGACAAGCCTTCGTCGAAGATCCGGCCGCCGTCGGCGAAGCGCGCCTCGCGCGCGAGCCTCACGAGCGCCTCCCGCGCCGAAGCGCTGAAGCACTCCAAGAGGCGGTTCCGCTCGATCCCGACGGACATCGGGCCATCATACCATGCGCGGGCGGTCGACACTACCTCAAGAGCTTCAAGGCCCGGCCCTGTTTTTGGTGTAATACCCGCATGGAGCGAATCGACATCAAGCGGGTGCTGGACGCGGGCAAGCCGGGCGAAGAGGTGACGGTCGCGGGCTGGGTCAAGTCGGTCCGCCAATCCAAGAGCATCGGATTCCTGCACGTCAACGACGGCTCGACCTTCGACTCCGTCCAGGTGGTCCTGAGCGACAAGCTCCCCAACCGGGAGGCGGTGCTCAAGCTCATCACCGGCGCGAGCCTGCGCGTCAAAGGCAAGCTGATCGCCTCCGTCGGCAAGGGGCAGACGGTGGAGATCGAGCCGGCCGAGATCGAGATCCTCGGCGAGTGCGACGCCTCCTCGCCGGTGCAGAAGGCCGGCACCTCCTTCGAGTTCCTGCGCTCGGTCGCGCACATGCGGCCGCGCACCAACACCTTCGGCGCGGTGTTCCGCGTGCGCTCGGAGCTGGCCTTCGCGGTGCACGAGTTCTTCCATGACCGCGGCTTCGTTTCCTGCCATTCGCCCATCCTCACCACCTCCGACTGCGAGGGCGCGGGCGCGATGTTCCAGGTCTCGACCTTGGACCTGGAGAAGCTTTCCCTCGGCAAGGTGTACACCTTCGGCCCCACCTTCCGCGCCGAGAACTCCACGACGCCCCGCCACGCCGCCGAGTTCTGGATGATCGAGCCCGAGGTCGCGTTCGCCGACCTCAAGGACAACCGCGACCTGGCCGAGGCCTTCGTGAAGCACCTGCTCGAGCACGCCTTCAAGCATTGCGCGCGCGACCTGGCCTTCTTCGACGAGCGCATCGAGAAGGGCCTGCGCGCCAAGATGGAGGCGGTGGCCAAGGCCGAGTTCGCCGTCCTGGAGTACACCAAGGCGATCGAGGTCCTGCAGCAGGCGGGGCGGCAATGGCAGTACCCCATCGAGTGGGGCAAGGACCTGCAGACCGAGCACGAGCGGTACCTCACCGAGGAGTACGTGAAGCGGCCGGTCTTCGTCATCAACTACCCGCGCACGCTCAAGCCCTTCTACATGTACTGCAACGACGACGGCAAGACCGTCGCCTGCATGGACCTCCTGATCCCGCGCGTGGGCGAGCTCATCGGCGGCTCCCAGCGCGAGCATCGCCTGCCGACGCTGGAGGCGCGCCTGAAGGAGTGCGGAATGGAGCCCGAGAAGTACGCTTGGTACTGCGACCTGCGCCGCTACGGCACGGTGGCGCACGCCGGCTTCGGCCTGGGCTTCGAGCGGCTGCTCATGTACGTCACGGGCATGGACAACATCCGCGACGTCTCCCTCTGTCCCCGCGTCCCCGGCTACGCCAAGTTCTGATCGTCCTTACAGCCGCTTAGTGAGCGCCACCCCGCCGAGGATCACGGCGTCGTCGCCCAGCTGCGAAGGCACGGCTTCGCACGCTCCGACCTTCTTGAAGAAGGGGTCGCGGTCGATGCGCTTCTGAACGATAGGGAGGATGAAATCGCCGCAGGCCTCGATCACTCCGCCGCCCAGGATGATCCGCTCCGGGTCGAAAACGTGGCGGAGATCGACGCAGGCCGCTCCCAACGCCTCGGCCGCCGAGCGCATGACGCGGGTGACGACCGCGTCCTTCCTCTTGAGCGCCTTGGCCAGCACCTTGCTCTTGATGACGCCCAGCTTGCCGTTGGTAAGCTCCGACACCACGGAACGCTGACCTTTCGCGATCGCCGCGCGGATGTCGCGCTCGATGGCGGTCCGGCTCGCCAGAGCCTCGAGACAGCCCCGGTTGCCGCAGCCGCAAAGCGGCCCTTTGGGGTCTACGACGATATGCCCCAGCTCCGCGGCGGCGCCGTGAGCGCCCAGGAGCAGCCGCCCGTCCGCGATGACGCCGCCGCCCACGCCCGTCCCGGGGAACAGCCCGACCACGTTCTGCGCGCCCTTGCCCGCCCCCAGCCATTGCTCGCCCATCACGCCGACGTTGACGTCGTTGCCCATCACGACGTCGGCGCCGAGGCGCTTCTCCAGCCAAGCCACGACCGGGAACCCCGCCAGTTTGATGTTCGGGGCCGCGAGGATCTTGCGCCCCTCCGGGTCGACGAGGCCCGGCGCGCCGATGCCGACGCCGCGGACGTCCTTGAGGCGATAGCCCCCCTCCGCGACCACGGCCTTGATGAGCGCCTCGACGGCCTTCACGATGCGCTTGGGGCCCACGCCGCGCGGCGTCGTCTCCTTGCCGCGCGCGAGGATCTTCCCGCGCCCGCTGACGAGCGCCGCCGCGATCTTCGTCCCGCCGATGTCCACGCCGACGAACAGGTCCTTGGCCATATCCCCGCCTATGTTCCCTTGTCGGCCCGCGCGCATTCGCGGCGCCGGAAGCAGCTCACGACGTGGTCGTTGACCATGCCGACGGCCTGCATGTGCGCGTAGACGATGGTGCTTCCCACGAAGGCGAAGCCGCGCTCTTTCAGGTCGCGGCTGAGGGCGTCGGACTCCGCGGACACGGCCGGGATGTCCTTCATCGTCTTGCGCTTGTTGCGGATCGGACGCCCGCCGACGAACGGCCAGACGTACGCGTCGAAGCTGCCGAATTCCTTTTGAACAGCCAAGAACGCCCGCGCGTTCTTCACGGCGGAGCGCACCTTGAGCCGGTTGCGGATGATGCCGGGGTCGCGCAGCAGCGCCTGGATCTTCCTCCCGTCGAATCGCGCGACCTTCGCCGGGTCGAAGCCGGCGAACGCCTTCCGATAGGCGTCGCGCTTCTTGAGGACCGTCAGCCAGCTTAGACCCGCCTGCGCTCCCTCGAGCACCAGGAACTCGAAGTGCCGGCGGTCATCGTGAACGGGCAGGCCCCATTCGTCGTCGTGATACCGGTGGTACAGCTCGCCTCCGGTCTCGGCCCAAGCGCAGCGATTCATCCGGGAGCCGCCGCCTACTTCTTCAGCCGCGCCTGGTCTTCGGGAAGGCTGGAGTTGAACGAATAGCTTTTGACGGTCCCGTCGGCGTTGAACTTCACGTACAGGTCGCGGGTCTTCTGCTCGCCGAGAAGGGAGTATTTGTAATCCAGCCAAGTCTCGGTGTCGTCGCCGTCCTCGACACCCGTGCGGTACGGCTCGCCGAACGCCAGCCGCAGCTCCTTCTCCGTGGTCTTGCCCACCTGGATCCCGGGGACCTTGCCGACATCGAAGGGCGTCCCCATCGTGATGCAGCCGCAAAACAGCGCCGCCGTCAAAAAGATCGCTCGTTTCATTACCCACATCCTACTACAAAACAGCGCCCCCGACCCCCGCGCTCACGCCGACCCGCGCCAGCAGGCAATTGTGGTCGCTGAGAGGAGTGCGCAGGTTCCGCTTCTCCTCGATGACGAGGCCCGGCGACACGCAGAGCCAATCGAGCTTCGCCCGCGTGCCGCAGTTGAAATTCGTGTACTCCTCGTCCGCCCATGGGTCGCCGAGGCCGCGCTCCGCCAAGAAAGCGCGCAGCGTCCGCACCTCCCGGTTGACGGGCGCGAGGCCCGCGAAGGTTGCGGCGACCCCTCCCAGCGGATTAAGATCGCCCGCCAGGACCCGCTCGGGCCCGGGCGCCGCGGCCAAAGCCGTCTCAAGCTGCCGGCGCCTCAGGTCCCAGCCGCAGCGCCAATTCTCCAGATGGACGTTGATGAAGGAGACGCTGCGGCCGGCGACGCGCAGCTCGAAGACTTGAGCGACCCTCGCGCCTGACCGGGGTTCGAAGAGCTCCGGCACGATCGTGCCGCCGTCCCAATGCAGGGGCGCGGCCGTCGGCAGCCGCAGCTCGCGGTAGTTCTCCAAAGGCTGGCGGGCGATCACCGCGTTGCCGTGCACCCCGCCGCCCGGGCCGCCGAGCGGTATCACGCGGCGCCAGAGGCTTTCCCTCTCCGTGAACTCGAGCGCGAAGCGGCCTGCCATGCCGAGCCGCTCCTGAAGCAGCGCGAACATGTCGACGCCGCCGGTGCGGCGGTTGCCGCGGTCGACCTCCGTCAGTAGATACACGTCCGCTTCGAACTCAGCCAGCAGCCGGCAGGTCTCTTCGGGCCGGTAGCCGCGCTCGATGTTCCAGGAGACGATCTTCATGCGGGCCTTGCGAAAGCGACGACGTGGCCATCCGGATCGAGGCTGTAGGCCGCTTCATGGCCCCAATCGCGGATCGCAAGCGGGCTCAGCTCGCGCGCGCCGGCGTCCAGTGCGCGTTGATGAAATGATTTCGGGTCATCGACGAGAAGGTACACCTCCGAGCGCGGGATGCCGGTGGCGCCCTCGGGGTCCGGGAGCTTCTCGCCGAGCAGCCGTTTGATGCCGGCGGCGGGCATCAGGCCGAGCACCGCACCGTCGTTCAGCTCGAACTCAGTCATCCCCGGCACGTCCAGCCTCGGTTTGCAGCCGAGCGTCTTCGCGAAGAAGGCGGCGCTTCTCCTCTGGTCCGAGACGTATAGGATGAAATGGGCTTTCATTCGATGCGCTGCGAGGACTGTATCCTGACAAAAAACTGTCCGAATCGGACAGTTTTCAGTCAGCGAAGTCAGTCGCCGTCAGCCCATCACGCGATACGCGCCGCTGGTCGAGCGACCAGCGATTAAGGTGCTTGCAAGGCCGCTTCGGCGGTGTCCGGCCTTCCGGCGAAATCTTTCGCCATGGGCAGGCCCGCCTTGGCGCGATATTCCGCGTAGCTGGCTACGAACAGCCCCAGGTCGCCCAACGCGGGCAGATGGAAGCCGTTGGCTCTCGCCTCGGCCGCCGCGCGGCCGGGGTCCCAGCCCTGGACCACGACGCGGTAAGCCGCGGAAACGACACCCGTGCGGTCGTTGCCGCAGCTGCAGTGCATGTCGACGGGCTCCATCGCCGGGTCGGTCAGGATCGAGATCGCCTTGTCGAGCTCCGCGTGCGTAGGCCACAGCGCCCAATCCAGTGGGATGCTCTCGAACGTGAACCCTGCGGCTTTTTCGGCGTCGACAGTGGTCTGCTTGTCGGGGTTCATGTCCATGTCCGTCCAGAAATTCAGGACCGTCTTGACTCCCTTGCTCTTGAGCGTATCGATGCCTGCCGGCTGGGGGCGGGCGGACCGGTAGACGCCGGGAGAGAGCTGGTGGAAGTTATAGAGCGGCTGCTGAAGGTCGCAAATGAAGGTCAGGTTCCTTCCGAGCTTGAGCGCAATGAGATTGAGCTCCTTGCCGAACCGGTCTTGGGTCAGCTTGTTGACCCCGTTGATGATGCTGTCGTAGGCGTTGATGAAATTGCCGTTAGCGTCCACCAACAGATCGTGCAGCGGATCGCCTGCCTGGTCGGCCTGCGCTTGCGCCATGAGCGCCATGGGCGCGGCGAGGATCGCCGCCGCCAGAACTGCCGATCCGAGAAGGTTCTTCATAGCCGGTTCCTATGGATCAGTGTAAACGTGGGGCGCCCAGGCTCCAAGCGTAAAAGTGCCCACCGCCGTCGAGGACCTAGGCCCCAAGGGGCTGAAAGCATCCGGCACCAAGGTTTCTTAACGACGGCACAACGCAACCGGGATTCGGTAGAATGAACGACGTGAGCGAGACCAAGTCCGGCCTGATCGGCGACCTGTGGGGCGGCTTCGCCGCGACCCTCGTCGCCATCCCCTCGGCGCTCGCCTTCGGCGTGGCCACCTTCGCCGCGCTGGGGCCGGATTTCGCGGGCCGCGGCGCGCTGGCGGGCCTCATCGCCGCGGCGGTCGCGGGGCTGGTGGCCTCGCCGCTCGGCGGCGCCCCGCGGCTGGTCACGGTGCCTTGCGCTCCCGCGGCGGCGGTCATGGGCGCGCTCGCGGCCGACCTCGCCGGCGCCGGGGCGGCGCCCGAGCGCGTGATTGTGACGCTTGCCCTTGTCGCGCTCGCCTGCGGGGCCCTGCAATTCTTCTACGGAGCCACGGGGGCCGGGCGGATCATCAAGTACATCCCTTTCCCGGTCGTAAGCGGCTACCTGAGCGGCGTCGGACTCATCATCTTCCTCAAACAGCTGCCCGCCCTCTGCGGGGTCCCGGACGTGCAAGGCCTGTACGGTGTGCTGACGGGAGTATGGCGCCCGGAGGCGCTCATCGTCGGCGCGGCCGCCGTGGCCGGCATGTTCGGCGGCCCCAAGCTCACCAAGGCCGCTCCGGCCGCGGTGCTGGGACTGCTTGCGGGCGCGGCCGCCTACGTCGGGCTCGCCTTCTTCGACCGCCGCATGGCAAGCCTCGTCGCCAACCCCTTGGTGATCGGCCCGCTGCCATCATTGGCCGGCTGCGGCCCGGCGCTGCTGGCGCGCTGGCGGGCGGCGGCGCAGCTGCGCCCCGCGGACCTCAAGGCGCTCGCCTCCCCCGCGTTGACGCTGTCGATCCTTCTCTCCATCGATACGCTGAAGACTTGTCTGGTCACCGACGTGCTCACGCGCAGCCGACACGATTCCAACAAGGAGCTGCGCGCGCAGGGGCTGGCCAACATCGCCTCGACCCTGACTGGGGGCGTGCCGGTCTCCGGGGCGCTTGGCGCCACCCTCGTCAACATCAACAGCGGAGCGCGCACGCGCCTTTCGGGCGTCCTCGCGGCCGTCTTCGTCCTCGCGACGCTCCTGTTGTGCGGCGGCTTGGTAGCATGGACCCCTCTCGCGGCGCTCGCCGGCATCCTCATCGTCGTCGCCGTCAAGATGGTGGATTGGCGGGCGGTGCGCCTGCTGCGCCACCGCTCCACGCTCCTGGACTTCGGCGTCATCCTCACCGTGGCCGCCGCCGCGGTCGGCATCGACCTCATCACCGCGGCGGGGCTGGGGGTAGCCCTCGCCATCCTGCTGTTCATCCGCGACCAGATCCACGGCTCGGTGATCCGCCGCAAGCAGTATGGCAACGAGTTCTTCTCGCGAAAGCACCGGCTTCCCGACCAGCGCAAGGCATTGGAGCGGCTCGGCGACATCCATCTCATCTGCCAGCTCCAGGGGAACCTCTTCTTCGGGACGACGGACCAGCTGTTCATGGAGCTCGAGCCCGACCTCGGGCGCTGCCGAGTGGTGATCCTCGACTTGCGCCGCGTGCAGGGGATGGACCTCTCCGCGGCCCACATGCTCGAGCAGATCGGCGCGATGCTCGCGGAGAAGGGCGGCACGCTGGCGTTCGCCCACATCCCGGCGAGCCTTCCCACGGGACCGGACCTCGCGGGCTTCTTGGCTGACGTCGGCCTCTCGCGCGACGCGAGAGGCATCCGCATCTTCGAGACGGTAGGCGAGGCGCTCGAATGGGCGGAAGATTGCCTCCTCGCCGAGCAAGGCCTCTTGGCCAGAGCCGAGGAAGCGCCGCTGGCGCTCGGGGATATCGACCTGCTGCGCGGCCTCGACGCGCGCCTGCTGGAGGCGCTCGAGTCCTGCGCGCACAAGCGCTCCTTCGCCGAGGGACAGCAGATCTTCCACCGCGACGATGACGGCGATGAGCTCTTCCTCATCCGCCAAGGCGAGGTCCGGGTGGAACTGGAGCTCAAGAGCGGCAAGCGCCACCACCTCGCGGGATTCTCGCGCGGCGATTACTTCGGCGAGGTCGTCTTCCTGGACCCCGGACGACACACCGCCGACGCGGTCGCGGCGACCGCCACCGAGCTCTTCGCGCTACCGCGCCGCCGCATCGACCAAGCGTTCGCCGCCGACCCGGCGCTGAGAGCGGAGCTCTTCGCGCGCCTGGCGAAGGCGATCGCCTTGCGCCTGCGCGGCGCGGATAAGGACCTCAGGCGCCTGCAGGACGCTTGACTTGACAGGCATGCCGCTCTTCGAACTGCACCGCGTCTGGTTCGTCGTGCTCGGCTACCCGATGAGCGGGCTCGAGTTCCTGGTGACGGCGACCAACGTGCTCGCGGTGTGGCTGATGACGCGCAAGAACGTCTGGACCTGGCCGGTCGGCCTGGCGGCCACCGCGCTGTTCGGGCTCCTCTCGTTCGAGCAGCGGATGTATCCCGATACGCTCGAGCAGGTCTATTACTTCGCGACCAATTGCTGGGGCTGGTGGCTCTGGACGCGCGGCGCCGGCGAGGGCCCGAAGTCGCCCCTGCATCCGACCTACAACCGCGCCGGGGTCAACGTCCTGCTCGCCGTGGTCATCGCGGCCGCGACCGCCGCCTTCGGCTTCGTCAACGCGCACGTCCACATCTGGTGGCCGGCGGTATTCGCCCACCCGGCCTCGTTCGCCTATCTCGACTCGTTCGCCACGGCCATGAGCTTCGTCGCCCAGATGCTTGCCGCCTACATGAAGATGGAGAACTGGACTCTATGGATGCTGGTCAACGGCATCAGCGCCTGGATGTACTGGCAGCGCGGCGTCGCCTTCGTCTCCCTTCTGTTCGTCGGCTTCTTCCTCCTCGCGGTGAAGGGCTGGCTCAACTGGCGCGCGGACGCGAAGGCGGCGGCGGCCGCCGCCTCGGCGCCTTCGCTTTAGTACAATCCCCCGATGCCGGCGTTCTCCGTCATCCTGCCGACCTACAACCGCGCGCGCATGGCCCAGACGGCGCTCAAGACCGTCCTTGGGCAGACCTTTCGCGATTGGGAGTGCCTGGTCGTCGACGACGGCTCGACCGACGATACGGCGGCCGCGCTCGCGGCCTTTCAAGACCCGCGCGTGCGCGTGCTGACCAACGAGAAGAACC
>JAPLKK010000007.1 GCA_026388115.1 Elusimicrobiota bacterium
GGAACGCCGGCCCGGTCCGGTCCTCGTTGGGGATCATGTCGATGACGGCGACCTTGCCGCCGGGGCGCAGCGCCGGCTCCAGGCCCTTGAGGAACGTCCGCGTCGCGGCCTCGCCCTCGGAGTGGCAGATGTTGCCCAGGAGGACGAGGTCGTACTCGCCCGCCTCGAAGCGCGCCTCGTGCATGCTGCCCTCAAGGAACGTCAGGCGGTCGGTCACCCCCGCTTTCGCCGCGTACTCCCGCGTGATGGCGAGGATCTTCGGAAAATCGAGCGCGACGGCGGTCGAGGAGAGGTCTTCCTCCAGCGCGGCGATGGACCACACCCCCGAGCCGGCCCCGACGTCCAGGATCTTCAAGCCGCGCCACCGGCTGCCGACGCCCAGCTTGCGCGCCCGCAGGCTTGTCGCCATCGGCAAGCCATCCTATTTGCGCCGCCGATGTACCCATCCTCCGTCGAGAGGCGGCGGCCGGGAGGTGGGAAGCCAAGAAATTGAAGCTTCAATTAGGGTTCGTGCATGAAACTTACGCGACATCCGCCAATGACGTTTATTCGACGAAATAGTCCCTAGGTCTTGACATGATATTGACTTAGGGGTTACGCTGGCCGCGTCCGGCCGAACCGTTCGAAGCAATTCATTCGCGACAGTGAATCGCCGAGAGAGCATAGCGCCCATAGCGTCACACAACGACGCACATACCTGGCAGCCCCCGCCTACCTGTCTGCCTAGTACGGACAATGACATGAGAAGAACCGCTATAGCCGCAATAGCCACCACCTCCCTCGTCATTCCAGCCTTTCTCGGCTTGAAGGACCAAGAGCCACGCCCGCGACACGAACGTTCCAGAAGCGCGGATCAGACCCATGACATGCTCGAAAAACCGTAGATTCATATTTGCTTTTTTCGCCATAGCGCACTTCCTCGGGAGAGGCGCTCGCATGACGGGTGCGAATCAGGAAGCTCTGTCCGCAAAGCCTCTTAGTAATGAGGAAGCTGCCCAGAGACTCGAGCAGTTGGAAAGGTGGTCTAAACACAATTCCCAGAAACCAGCGAATTCGAACACCTCTCGCTATCACGTTCAGAAGGCTCTTATTGATCTCCAAAAGAACCCAAAAATCGCGGTGCCGCTTCTTTCTAAGTCATTCATCGACAAAACCAAAGACCGCGCCTTCAGACTAAACTGCGCCCAGTTGCTTCGAGAAAGCGGCGAAAACATGCCAGTGGAGGACTCGGCAAAGCTGGAGACGGTCGTGGTCGACCCCAGAGAAGATCCTCTGATTCGTGTTTTCGCGGCGCATTTCATACTCCGCGAATCGGAACGACACCCGACTGCCCTCAAGGGGACCATCGCGAACATGGCGGTTGATTTTCTTCGGAAAGGTAAAGAAACAGATTTTGTCAGGATGCTGATAATTCCCGGTTTGGCGGGAAGCCCCCAGATAGAGCGAATCCTCCTGGAAGAGCTTCGTGCGGAGCACGACCTTGATGCTACGCTTTATGCGCTCGGTAGGATTCGATCCCAAAATGCTGTATCCCCGATCGTTAGACTGCTGAAGTCAAAAAGGGCGGGAAAAGACTTTTACAAGACTCGCGGCTACTTGGCACTAGGAGAGATTGGCGGAGCCGCCGCCTATGGCCATTTGGTCGAATTCCTGGCGACAGAACCATCCGAGATTGAACGCAACATGATCTTGCTCGCCATCGGACGTTCAAGAGACCCGCGCGCCAAAAGTCTCCTCACGGATTTTCTCCTTCAGAAACCAAACGGTTACTACATTACCGCACTCCGCGCTCTTCGGTTGTTAGGCGATCCGTCGGTGATTCCGACTTTGGAGCGTGAGTGCGAAAAGCCTCTACCCGCATATCAGAAAGGCTGGGTAATTAAGACGATCTCGGCTATCAAGGAACATGATAAGGAGCCGGACTACTGACATGAAACCGGGATGCGGTCTGGGCATGATGTTGCTCGCCCTGGCAATTTCGCCGTTGGCCCGTTCCCAGACGCCTCTGGATACCGAGGTCGGAGACGTTATTCTCAGAGAGTTTGACTATTTGCCGGTATCGAGCAGCTACACCTACATTGGCCATACGGGAATAATATCGGAGTGGCAGGGCTATGATACGAGCGACCCCGCCAATTACAAGGTCTTTGATATGCAGGGGACATCAAGCACGACCTGGAATGGAGGGGTAATATTTACAAGCGCTACGATAACAAACCGTACGTTCCAAGAATTTACCCTCCGCAATTTCTGGGCTTCCTTGCTGTTCGATATTCCGCGGTACTCATACAGCGGAGGCTACGTTAGACACACCGGGTACCTATCGCCTTCCGGTGAACCAATGACCCCTGACATGCGCCATCAAATTCTGCTGCAGGCGCAGCCCTGGGTTGGCCAAACCCTGACGTCACAATGGTTCCCCTTTACGAAAAATGCGGCAGCCAAAACCTTCCGGTGCGACGGTTTCGTCGAATATGTCTACGAACAAGCTCAAGTTGGAGGCGGTGACGGCCTGTGGAAACAATTCTTGGAGCGCTATATTCTTACTCCAGCCAGTTACTTGTCTACCATTGCCGGAGTGGCTGAGAGAGAGCATGGAACAGCTCCCAGCCTGACCGTAACAAGCATTGGCGGGGGCACCGTTTCGGACGGGGCGGCCATTAGCTCAACGACTATCACGGTTACCGCCGCCGATGAGTCCACTGGGTCGGGTATCCGGAGAATCGTACTGACCGGTCCAACCTCTTACACAACAGACCTCCCAAGCGACATTCAAATTAGCACGACCGCGACTTATCCTGATCTCGCCGATGGGAGTTATTCCGTCGTAGCTTACGACAGGGCTGGGAATCATGCGTCCTTGAGTTTTTCAATTGACACCACTGCACCGAATCTTCCCGACCCGACGAGCCGCGCCGGTGATTCATTCCCCGGCGGGAATGTCACCGGCGACAAGTGCGTGGTGCTGAGCGCCACAGACGACGGTTCCGGCATCCAAAAGACCTGGTGGACCGGCACATCGGGGACGGCGGGGTTCGATCCCGGCACATCAACGGGCTCCTACGCGCCTTCCGCGTGCGAGATATCCCCCGGGACCTACGCTGAGTACGCTGAGGATTGGGCGGGCAACGTGAGCAGCCGGGCCATCGTGGTGTCCGCAACAAATCTCAAGCTCACGATCTCAGGAAGCGGCGAAGGTTGGAGCGACTCGGCCAGCGGCACAACTGACCTCGGAATAATCAACGGATCGGGCGGCTATTTCAGGGCCGACTTCGACGGGACTGACTGCACTACCTTCGCCGTCACCGCGGCTGGGCAGTCTCTGCAATGCGTCCCACAGTGCCAGGGTTGCGCGATCTATTATGAGCTGAATACGCTTGGCCCGCCTAACACGAGCTTCGGGTGGAGCATTGCAAACGTTTCGGGCAACAACGTGAACACCACCGTTCTCCTAACAGGCGGGGGTAACTGCTCGGGATGTCATGTGCAAATCACCTTCAACGCAGCGCCACACCCATATACGCTTGGAATGATTAGTGGCACGAACACCGTTCCCGAAGTGATTCAGACGACCTTCACGACACGGATATTCGGAAGCACTCTCACCGTATCAAGCCCTTACTCAGGCGTCGGCGTTTCGACCTCGTCCGTGCTCTCCGACGCAGAGTACGCCGCGATGCTTCGGCAGGTTCTCCGCCTATCAAGCCCAAGGATCTATACGGCCCAGGCCGACGGCGGAGCTGCCGTCTTTGACTCCACGATGACGCTGACGTTGACGTACCCTGATTCGAGCGCCGATACCACGACGCTGAAGTTCTATCGCTTTCGAAACGGTGCCTGGGACTCGAGCGCAATCACCGCTCAAAGCGCCTCGCGGAGCGGAAACATTGTCACAGTCACCGGCCAAAGCACGCAGACTCTCGTTTTCGCGGCGTTTTTTGCTGGGAGCGACTCGTCCGCGCCGATCACGACCTTTTCGCTTGCGGCCGGATCATCGCGTGCGTTCGACGACACCGTTTTCCTATCGACAGACGCCCTCATCGTTCTTTCCTCGACCGATCCGGTCGTCGATGGCTTCGCGTCGCAGGTCTCGACGATTTGGTACCGGGTAGACGCGACGAGCGGCACCGCGCCGTTTCAAATCTACTCCGGGTCTATCCCCTTCGCCTTAGGTCCGCATGTGTTCGAATATCGGGCGCAGGACTACGCAGGAAACTTCGAGACGATCCACGCCTCGACCTTCCTGGTTACAGCGGGCCAGCTTGCCCGCTTCAAGGGCGATCTTTCTATCAACGGGCGTTTCCTCGCGGGCTTTCTCGATTACGGCGCGACGGTGGACATCCAATCTCAGGCTCAGAACCAGTACACGCTCCGGGTTTCGAGCCCCGACAAAAGCACGCTGTTGGCCGTGGACAATATCGGCGACGTGACCATAGGCCCCAGCCCCGCAAGCGCCCGGATGACCGTGAGCCCGTCCATCTTCTCGGACGCGGCGTTACAACTTCGAAGCGGCAACTCGACCGCCACGTGGTCGAGCACGCAACTCGCCTTCGGCTACAACGGCACGGCTGAGATGCGGCACGCGATCGCAACGCAGCATCACCCCTCCACGGTCGACGGCAGCGAGAACCGCATGGACTTCTTCCTTTGGACGCCGCAGGACTCGACCGCGGCCATCGGGAGCATGGACGTGCTGTCCTTGCGGGCCAGCACGCTGACCGCGTCGGCCTCGGTCCATGTTCGGCCCATGGGGATCCCGGACGTGGAGCTTGAGGTCTCGGACGGCGCCTCCACTGGGGGCGGAACGGTCCATCGAGCGCAGGCGTTCACGCCAAGCTCGCGCGATTACAAGGAGGATATCGCCCACCTCGGCCCCAAGGAGGAAGACCAAGCCCTCCAAGACGTCTTGTCGCTCAGGCCCGCGCGGTTCAGATACAAGCGCCGCGCACGCGATGGCACGCTTGTCAACGACCCGACCGCGCCGCTTTTCAAGGGATTGATTTATGAGGACGCGCCCGCGAGCATTCGAGGTCAGCACGAGGACATCCTCATCACCGAGCGCATCGCCAATCTAGAATTGGCGCTCAAAGCGGCCTCGCGAAGGGTCGAGAGCCTGCAAACCCGCATACGGAAGCTGAAGGAGGAGCATTGAGACGGTCCCTGCTGCTGCTCCTCGCACTGCCCGGGCTCGCCCTAGGCCAGCAGACCACCATCGTCGATGACGCCTGGATCGATGGCCGGGCGGGCGTCGGCACCGACGCCCCATCGGCACGGCTTGAGATTCAGGCGTCCTCTGCCTCCACCACCGTTTTCCAGATTTCCGGCGTCGACGAGACGCCTTTTCTGCAAGTCGGCAATCAAGGCGGCGTCTCGCTCAGCACGACCGCCGCCGCGAATCTTGACGTTTGGGGCGTGGCGGACTCAAGCGACGCGGGCGTCCAGCTCAACGGCGGAAGCCTCTATCCGGCGACGACGGGCCATCAGATCCTTCTCGGCTACGCCGGCGCCTCGTCGCACCGACATGTCTGGAGGACTCGACATTCAACCACGACGGACAATTCCTCGATGGATTTCCTGCTTTGGACCCCGGCGCAGGACCCCTCGGTCATCGGCGCAATGGGCGCGCTCTCGGTAGTGACGATCTCCACGGGGGCGTACGTGCATGTGCGGCCCTCCTCAGGCACCGCCATCGCCGAACTGGAGGTATCCGACGGCTTCACGATGGGAGCCGGGACCGTCCACCGCGCGATCGAGGCGACGCATTCATCAATCGACCTCAAGAAGGATGTTCAGTATCTCGGCGAGACCGAGGAGCGCGCAGCTTTCGAGGAGACCCTCGCACTCAAGCCGGTGAGCTTCCGCTACAAAGGAACCCGCAAGAAAAGCTGGCTTTGGTTTTTGAGCAAGAAAGGTCCAATGCGCAGGGGATTGCTCTACGAGGAGGCGCCGGCGGACCTGCGCGGGCCGGGCGGTTCGGTTTCCGTAGATGGCCGGGTCGCCAGCGCCGAGCTTGCGATGAAGGAGCTGATCCGCCGGCTGGAAGCGGTAAGCGCCGAGGCGCGCTCACTCGAGAGCGGAGGCCGCCCATGAGAGCCGCGCTCCTGGCGCTGCTCTTCTCCCCCGCCGTAGCGCTGGCCGACAGCACAATCACCGGCGACGGACAGGTCACGGGACAAGTGGGCATCGGCACGCAAGCTCCACAGGCGCGGCTTGAGGTCCGGCTTAGCTCGACGGACGCGTATGGCCTCAAGATCTCGAGCCCGAACGGCCAAGCGATGCTCCTGCTCGACGGCCAGGACAGGCTCGGCGTCGGCGTCGCCGCGCCCGCCGCAGGGGTGGACGTGCGCGGCATCGCCGACAGCGGGGATTTGGGACTTCTGCTGCGGGTCGGCAACTCATCGTCGAGCACTTCGAGCAGCCAGCTCGTCTTCGGTTATTCAGGCGGGACCTACCGCCACCGATTCGAGACGCGCGCGGCCGCGGCGCAGAATATTGGAAACGGCATGGACTTCTTCCTTTGGCACGCGACCGCCGATCCAGCGGCGCTCGGAAACTTCCTCGCCCTGAGCCTGGAGGCCGGCGTCTCGGGAAGCACAGCCTCGTTTCACGTTCTGCCTTTCGGAATCGCCGATGCGGAAGTCGAGGTGTCAAACAGCGTGACCACGGGCGGAGGAAGCATCGAATACGGAACGGCTGGGACGCACTCAGCGCGAAGGCTCAAGTCGCGCATCGAATATCTCGAAAACGCTCAAGGCGCTTACGACGACGTGAAGGGTCTTAAGCACGCGAGGTTCAGATACAGGGGCGGCGGGCCGGCACTGCGCGGCCTGATTTACGGAGACGCTCCCGAAGGCGTTCGGGGGCCGGGCAAGACGGTCGTCTTGGATTATCGCGTGCTCGAATTGGAAATGGCGCTGCAAGTCGCGGGACGAGAGATTCAAAGGCTGGAATCGCGGGTCGCGTTCCTGGAGAAGAGCCATGCGCACTAGAACAACCATGTTTTTGTCCGCGGTTTTGGCTTTCGCGCTTTACCCTTGGGCGCAAGCGCGAGCAGATATCACCGATTCGGGGAATCTGCAGGCTGGCAACCAAGCGATCATCAGCGGCACGATGACAGTCCAGGGCGATGCCTTCAGCGTCGGGGGCGCAAGCCTTTCGGTGACCTCCGGCATGACGGGCGTGGGCACGGCGGCTCCTGCAGCGACGCTGGACGTAAACGGTAACGCGCAGTTCGGCTCGACCAGCAAGTCCACCTTCACGAGCGACGGCAATCTTCTGGTGCCGGGCTCGGTCACAGGCTCGGCCTTTTTTGGTGACGGCTCGCACCTGACTGGAATTGTGACAGGTGGCGAGGCGAACACCTTCACCTCCAGCAAGACCTTCACATCGGACGTTCTGGCACGCAGCTCCGTAACAGCCTCGGCCTTCTTCGGCGACGGCTCACACCTGACTGGAATTGTGACAAGTGGCGAGACGAACACCTTCACGTCAAGCAAGACCTTCACGTCGAGCGTTCTGGCGGGCGGCTCCGTAACAGCCTCGGCCTTCTTTGGTGATGGCGCGCACCTGACTGGAATTGTGACCAGTGGGGAGACGAACACCTTCACGTCGAGCAAAACCTTCACATCGAACGTTCTGGCGCGCAGCTCCGTAACAGCCTCGGCCTTCTTCGGCGACGGCTCGCACCTGACCGGCGTCAGCGCCGGAGAGAACAACACCTACGGCTCGTCCAAGACCTTCACCAATAACGTGCTTGCCAAGGCGTCCGTGACCGCCTCCGGTTTCTTCGGGACCTCACTGGACATCAGCGGAGATGTTTATTTCGAGGACTTCGTAGACAACTATGGGGCCTACGAGCAGTTGGATGAGGTCCTGTTGGATGGCAGGAACAACAACCTGGTCCTAGGACTCGACGCTGGACAATACAGGTCGGCCTCGGCTCAGTACAACACCTATTTGGGTCAGTCGGCAGGGTCGTCTCTAGGCGCAGGTTCCGGCAACACCCTCACCGGAACTTCGTCAGGAGAGGGGGCTTCGTTATATTCCAGGGCATCCAATAATTCCGGCTATGGCTACTCCAGCCTACGTTTCATCGCGGATGGTAGCTCCAATACCGTGCTTGGGTTCTCCGCCGGATCTTCGATTGTGAACGGGAACAACAACATCGTCATTGGTCAGCAACAGGATACGGTGGCGCCTCCCATTTGGAGTGGCGACCCCAGTAATACGCTCAATCTCGGGGGGCTCATCTTCGGCGTGGGCCTGTCGAGTGTCGGGGCGACAGGGGGACAGGTCGGCATCAACACCCGCAATCCGATAGCGGGCTACGGCCTGGATGCTAGTACCGCCATTCATACGAACTCTTCGATGACCGCTTCCGGTTTATTCGGCGACCGACAAGCTTTCCAACGACGCCGTAACGAGCGCGAAGCTGCTGGCGGACACCGCGAGCCTCCCCAAGATCTCGGCCAATGTGGTGTCGGTGGTAAACACGGAGAGCGTCCCCAACCCACCGGTGTGGCAGCTTAACGTGAACGGTGCTCCGCAGTACTATGGGCCGTCGGCCATCAACGTCGGCGATGAGGCGCTGTATCCGACCATCCAATTGACGCCGCAATACTTTGGGCACCCCGCAGGCATTTTGACGGAGGGCCTGGACAATCAATCGAACCCCCACGCTTTCTTTGTGGGCCAGCCCGGCAACGATGATGGCTCTTGGATGCTGACGGAGCAGTACGGTGGGGAGTACGACTACATTCGAGCGGGGGTCAACAGTTTTACTGCGGTGGGCGTGCTTGAGTTGGCGCCTGGAACCGTACAAGTGACAATCGGAGCCGTGCCGGAACAGCTGAGCATCGGGACGAGCCGGTTGTGGGTGAACGGGGCCTCGCAATTCGGCTCGACGGCGATCAGCACCATCGACGCGGGCGGGTCAATCCACCTGGCGAACAGCGCCAGCTACTACGGCGACGGTAGTCACTTAACCGGGATTTCGGCTCCACCGTCCGGGTCGGCGGGCGGGGACCTGACGGGCACCTACCCCAATCCGACCGTGGTCCGGGCATCAGGAGACTTCAACGCCGTCGGGTCCTATTGGGAGGCCGGAAATCGGGTCCTGGTTGCATCGAACACCCATGTATTCATCGGCGAGGGGAGTGGAGAGGCCTACGATGGCACGTACAATCCCAGCAGCGTGTTCATCGGCTACTACGCCGGGGCGATGAGTACGGCCGGCGGCGGCGTGTTCATCGGGGAGAGTGCGGGGCGCAGCAACATCACTGGAGGCGGCGTTTGCATAGGACCAGAAGCCTGTTCTGGAACGAGCGATGTGAACGGGGGCGTGTTCGTTGGCGCGGGAGCGGGCGAGTACGCCGATGGCACAGAGAATGTTGCCATCGGCAACGACGCGGGACAGGGACTGGGTAACGGAGGATACAACACCTTTCTCGGGTGGGAAGCGGGGCGGGGAAATGCAGGTATAACTGGCTGCGGGGGTTATGATCTGACCGGACGATGCACTTTCACTCGAAACGTCGCCATCGGTCAGTTCGCGGGAGAAGACCTCACGTACGGGAGCTCGAATACCATCGTCGGCTCCCTCTCGGGAGGAGTGACAAGCGGCGGCAATAATATTGTCATCGGTTTCAAGCAGTACGTGCCGAGCCCAGCCTCCAATGACACGCTGAATATCGGCGGCCTCATCTTCGGCACCGGCCTCGACGAAAACGGCGGCACGGCGGGACAAGTCGGTATCCTGACGAATGCCCCCAATTATCCGCTCGACGTAAACGGGGCCGTCAACAGCAATTCCTCAATAACGGCGTCTGCCTTCTTCGGCGACGGCTCGCATCTGACCGGTGTGTCGGCGAGCCTGCCGCCGCCCCTCTCAATCAGCGGCTCAACGCTGACCATCAGTGGGGACCTGCATGTCAGCGCTATTCAGGCAGCGGTCGTCTATGCCTCGACCTTCCAGGCGGTCGGCTCCGCCATCATCATCGGCGGCGTCAGCATCAAGGACGACGGCATCACGTGGTCGGACGGGAGCAAGTCCAGCACGACGGCCTCGTCGGAGGGCAACACCTTCACATCGAGCAAGACCTTCACGAGCGACCTCGCCGTGATGGGCAACGTCGCCGGGAGCTCCTCCATCACGGCCTCCGCCTTCTTCGGCGACGGCTCGCACCTGACCGGCATCTCGGGGGGCGGCTCGACGGCCGCCATCCTCGGAATTTATGTGACCGCTTCGACGCCTGCCGCCGACCAATACGTCAACTGGACGACGGGATTGGCGATGAGCGGCAGCACGGTGTCTCTTGTCCCCGCGAACCAGCTAGCCTTGAACGCGCCGGACTATGGAACTCAGTACCTCGGGATCGTGGAGGTCTCCAGCCTTGGGGTCGTGCAGGTCGTCTACGGGGATACGACGACGGTCGAGGAAAGCAGCGTCACCTGGACGACGTTCGAGCATTGGCCCACGGATACCGATTGGCTTCCCTGCACCGAGGGCTATACCTGCTACACCGGCAATTCGGCCTGGGCGCTGCGATTCCAGAACGGAGCGATCACGGCGGAGACCTCCGGCGGAATCGCGAGCATGGAAGCGAACAACTTGATGATGTGGGAGACCGCGCCGCCCGCCATCGACAGCGGCTCGTGGAGCTTTAGCATTAGGGCATCGACGCTGCCGAGCCCTGATTCCTACTCGACGACGCAATGCGGATTCGCGGTACTGTTCTACGGCCACGCCGCGACGGGGACCCCCGACTACGACCCTCAGTTCCACGGCTACCTCTTGGTCTTCCATCCCAAGAACGAGAACGATGTCTCCGAGGTCGGCCTGTACATGCTCGACGGCTCGAACTTCACCGGGCATCCCACCGACTACAGCGATTCGACCTTCAAGCGGTTAGCCGCGCTGGGGCGAATACCCACCGACGGCGCCTTCCACACCTGGGTGATCACGCGCGACGACAGCGGCACCTTCAACGTCTACCTAAACGGAGGCTTCGTCGAGACCGCCACGGACACCACGTTCACCACGGGCGGCGTTACGGCCGGACTGTTCCTTAACGCTTACCCCAACAACCTCGGCTTTGATTTCGGGGCCTTCGACGTTAGCGGGCAAATTTACGGCGGCGCTGCTTGTGGCAGCGGCACCCAACCCTCGTATCCTGCCATCGATGCCGGATACCGCAAGCTAGCCGAGCTGTTTTCTCCCTCAGCTCCGATCTGCTCCACCAGTGACGTCGTTCACTTGTCAGACATCCACAACTACGTGGGGGACCGATGACGACAATGCTTCCGCTGCTGGCGACGCTCGCTTTCGCGGCTCCAAAGGCTGTCGTGGGTTCGACGCCCACGGTGATAGCGCCCCTGCTCCTGCCAACGGCGAGCGCGAGAACCGTTGCCGCCAAGCTCGGGGCGATGATCTACAACCCGGACATCGACGCGGCCTGCGTCTTTACGCGCCGCGGCTGGGTCAGGATCACTCCTCCTGCTCCGTCGCCCGGGAAGACCCGGCACGTTTGCTCCCGCGTCGGTACCGCAGTAATCCACCAACGCGGCAAACCTGACAGAAAAGTGCGGCGGTGCCTGAAGTACGCGGATGTGCCGATCTTATCGCCACCGCCGACCTGGGACTGCAAATAAGGAGCACGGATGAGATCCGTCGAAAGCATTAGTTCTAGGATTGGGACCCCTCTCCTCTTCGCCGTTACGATCCTGGCCGGAGCTGGCATGCAAACACATGCCCGAGACGGGTCCATGCCTCAGCCACGGGTTTACGGAGCCGGAAGCAGGGCGGTGCTTCAGTACCAGGATCGACTGGACTTTGTTCAGCTCCCACCGGGAGTTGATGTAGTTTCAATCGGCACCGGCCGGTATAAGGTCCAGCAAAAGGGATCGGAGGTGGTGCCGAGCAAATTGTCCGTTACAAGACAAATGAAGTTCCGACACGCCACCTACCTATTCATGCCTCAACCTCCTTCCGACCTCCTCCTGATTTGCAGCAATCTCCTGAAAGAGGTCGTGACAAGTAACGGAAAGGATTTCTGCGGAATCGTTTCATTGGAAGGAAAGATAGTCTTTGAGTTTCCAATTCGGCAAAGGGTGCCCGATCGACTCCTTCGACCGATCGGTTTCGAATCGGACGGCAAGTATGCCGCCGTATTTCTTGGGGAGCGCGTAGAGGGTGAAGATAGTCCCGGAATCGGAAAGCCGCGCGAAATTCTCATATGGGAATTCCCGGCGACGTTGAACCGGCACCCCGGACCATGGAAGAACGGTGAACCAAAAGAGCCGCATGCGGCCATCGCTGATGTGATTCAAAAATATCGTTTAAGACCGCAAAAATAGGAAATGCTGACGCTGTTGCTCTCCATTATTCTGATCGGCTCCCGAGCGGAGGCTAGCTATCGGGCACGGTGCAACGGCTCTGACATCTCTCTCGCCACCATTAATTCCGTCTTCGGTGAACCGCGCCCATTGACAGACCCGATGACTCGGTTTCACGGGGGCGTCGACATTAATCAGTGTCCCGCGAACGCGACCGTCGAGGCGATCTATGGTGGCACAGTCACCCTGTCGGGGGTCACGTCATGCACCGACGGCACATGCATCCGGGTGACTGACTCAAAGACGCACGCTTTTGAATACGAGCACCTCGGCCAAATTTTCGTTTCTTCCGGCTTCGTGCCCGCCGGGACTACGCTCGGAACGGTAGACATCGATGAGGTTCTCCATCTTCAAGAGACCTTTGTGATTGGTCTCGCAGGATATCGAGCAAACCCTTTGCGCCTGGGAGCCCTCGACTTTGATCACTCGTCGCTTTCACCGGCGTTCTCGACTCCCGATCCAACCTATACGACACCGAATTCGATCGTACTCGCGCCAGTCTACATTGGCGGGCCCGACGGCTCGCGGGCGTCGGTCACCCCATTCGCATACCGGGACGGCATCTATTTTGTAAGCGGCGACGCGGACGTGTTGGTCACTGGAAGGTCTCGGCCGGTCGCTGCCTCGCGCGCCGGCCTCTATGTCGTGGGATTCGACATTGAACCACGCTCTGCCCGCACCCAGCTGTTCCGGTACGACATCACCTTTAACTACATGAAGGATGGCGCAACGGACCTCTCCGATTTCCAGACGATCTACGGAGCGAGAAACTCCTCCGGCTTCACGCACTTTGCCACAAATATCAAGGCCGACCCCATCGGGGGACCTGAAACATTCGAACAGCTTTGGGACACCACGAACGAATCTGACGGCATCCACGCCGTTTGCGGCAGAATCCAAGATTTTCCCCAAGGCCACGTCGATAATACGTGCGCTTCCGTCTTCGTAGACAACACCCCTCCGAGCACAACTCTCCTGGCCAATGGCAGCACATTCACGGGCGCGACCCAATACAGCACCGTGACCGTCCAGGGCGACGACGCAGGCGGCATCGACCACATTGACCTCGACGGCGTGACGGTGGTCTACTCCTCGCACCACTACGTGACCGGTGTCCAGAACTCCGCGTCGAACGTGTTTCCCGATATCGGCGTCCTCGCCGATGGCCAGTATAAGGCCGTCGTCTATGACCTTGCAGGCAATGCGAGCGCCCCGGTGAGCTTCACCATCGACACTGCGAATCCACCAGCCAGCAATCAAAATGCGGATGGCGTGCCTTTGCCGATCCTGATCACGTCGACAAACTGCGTAGTCATTCCGGCGTCCGCGCCGTCAGGTATTTCGTCAATAAACCTTACGGGCCCTGATGGGTTTTCAAGCA
>JAPLKK010000012.1:0-2006 GCA_026388115.1 Elusimicrobiota bacterium
TCCGTGACCTCCTCGGGCCGCTCGTCGACAAGCAGGCACAGGATCTTCATCTTCGGCTCCGCGGCCGCCGTGGCGATGCAGAACTGCTTGAGGATCGTCGTTTTTCCCGTCTTCGGGGCGGCGACGATCAAGCCGCGCTGCCCCTTGCCGATCGGGGCCAGCAGATCGACCGCGCGCATGGCGGGATCGTTCAAGCCGCGCTCGAGCCGGATCCACTCGTTGGGCGTCAGCGGCGTGCGCAGGAGGAAGGCGTTCTCCGCGTCGGTGCGCCGTCGCTCCTGCGGCCGCGCGTCCCGCTGTCCGCCGGGACCACCGGGCCGATGCGGGCGATGGCGGTGGTAGTGGTGCTGGTGATGCTGATGGGGCGGTTGGGACATGTTCGTTCTCCTACCTCGGGGGTCGTTCTTCCTCGAAGCGCCAGCGCGGGCGCTTCCACGTCAGCCGGAACCCTTCGAGCCCGCCGCGCACCGCGCGGCGCTCGGCTTCCCGGCCGTCCAGAAAATCGATGAGATCGAGCGCCGCCTCCCGCGTGGCGAAGCGCGCGTCGAAAGCCCGGGCGATATCGTTGGGAGATGCTGGCCCCGCCTCCTGCGGCCCTCTCGCTTCCAGCCCTAGGTGCGGCGCGTCGAAAACGCGCAAGATGAGCTTGGCTGAATACATTGCCGAAACGCCGCCCGGGTCGTACTCCTCGTCGTAGGGAAGGCCTACGGCGCCGAAGGCGCGCCGCACGGCCTCCCACCGGACGCTCGACGGCCCTCGAAAGCGCAGCGCCGCCAGAGCATCCGCCTTTCCCCAGCGCCCCAGGCTGACGAGGCGCACGCCGCCCGGCGCCGCGGTGATGACGCCGCGCGGGCTCCCCTCGTCCGGCTGCAGGCTCGCCCAGTACGCGTCGGGGAACTCCTCGTTCAATCGCTCGTCGAAGGCGCGTGAGCCCGAGACGCGGTCTCGCTGCTCGGCCGTCCCGACATAGAGCCCCGCCGCCGTCCACCAGCCGCCGAGCCCCGGCTCCTCGATCGCGGCCTCGCGCCGCGCCAGCAGGATGTCTCCCGGTTCCAGCCCGCGCTCGAAGATCTCGAGCTGGGCGTTGTCGATCAGCGCGGCGGGACGGGGGCCGCTGGGAGGCAGGACCAAGACGCGGATGATCAGGCCCAACAGCGACTCTTCCTCCTCGAATCCGGCCGTTTCCGTCGACACGGCGAACGCCAGCCAGGACCGCGACCCCGTCGCGGCGGCCCGCGCGGCGAGGTTCCCTTCCGCGCCGGCGCCGACCTGCGCGGCCGCCACGGGCCTCTCGGCGGTCCATGCCCCCGCCCCGGTCGAGGGGCTCATCCAGCCCTCCAGCACCGGCGGCGGCGCGGGTCTTCGCCGGCGCGGGCCGCCGCGCGGCCCGCGCGCGTCCTGCTGGATCCAAGAGAGGGCGAAGGCGGCCGCGCGGCCCGCCCGCGCCAGGGCGCCGCTCCCTTCAAGGCGGAAATCTCCCATGCGGCCGCCGGCGCCGGCGGCATAGGCCCGCGCCCGGACGAGGGCCGCGTCGCGCTCGGGCTCCAGCATCACGCGGCGAAAAGCGCCGTAGGAGCCGGCAGGCAGGCCGAGATCGGGAGCCGCTGCGTTGAGATGGCGTGTCAACGACGGGTCGCTGACCACGGCCAGCCACGCCCGCCCGTAGCGCGTCTCGGCGGCGAAGGCGCAGTACGCCGCCAAGAACGCCCCCGCCCGCGCGCCAGGGTCCCGGACCTCGGCGAAGCGATGATAGCGCCCGAGCACCGAGTCGAGGGTGAGCAGCCGGTCGGCGAGGCGCCGCCACGAGGCCAAGGCGGCGTCGTGGTCCTCGATCATCGGCTCGCCCGTGCGGGGGTCCTTGCGGATCTCCGCGAGGCGCGACCCTGCCGCAGCTGCCTCCTTCGCCAGGCCGCGGCGCACCCGCCCGATCAGCTCGAGGTCGGAAGCGAGGCGCGTCCACGACCAGCCGGTCTCGAGCTCGATCTTGGCGGTCTCGGTGGATCGGC
>JAPLKK010000012.1:2065-39043 GCA_026388115.1 Elusimicrobiota bacterium
GGGGCCGCTCCGAAAGCTGGAAGCCCCGGGCCCGCCGCTGGGCGGCCCGAGGAGGCGCCGGAAGCGGGAAGCGGCGGCGAAGGCTGCGAGGCGTCTTGCGCCCAGCTGGCCGCGAGCAAGACCGCCAAGAGCGCGCTCATAGAGCGAAGCACCCCGGCCAGCGCGCGCCGAGGGCCTGTGCGATGTCGCGCAAGGCGCGCGCGCCGGCCGCCAGCACTTCCTCAGCCGCGACACGCGGCTCGGGAGGGACGGAGAAGGCGTGCGCCCACGGCAGGAGCTCCCCTCCGCCGGCCGACATCGCGGCGCACAAGCGGGCGGCGTCGCCGAGCCGCTCCTCAAGCTCCTGCTCCGTCCATCCGGCCGCCTTCAGCCGTTCGTGCAATCGCGATTGAGACCACACGGCGCCCCAGTCGCCGGAGCGCGCGTCGCGCTCAAGCTCCGCCAGCCGCTCGCGCCGAGGCCCGCGGGCGAGCCAGCAGAGGTCGGCCGCGAGCTGGATCGCCGCGCGCGCCGGCGCGGCCGCCTCGGGGCCGTGCTGGCCGCGGCACAAAAGCACGATGGCATCGCAAAGGGCCACGGCCCTTCCGGCGCCCGCGTGCAGCCACCGGGCCGCGGCGTCGCCCTCGGCCAACCGGCGGCCGACGCGGCTGAAGCCGTTGTCGATAGCCGCCTTGGCGCCGGCGATCGAACGGATGGACTCTTCGGCGGTCATGGCGTCCCCGCGAGCTGCGCGCCCGGCCTCAGGGATTGCTCCATGGCCTGGCGCACTTTCATTTTTGTATCCTAAAGCGATGGCGCGCATCCTCATCGTCGACGACGACGTCGATCTCGTGCAGATCCTGACCAAGGCCCTCGAGGCGCAGGGCCACGAGATGGCTTCGGCCGGCGATCCCCGCGCCGGCCTCGAGCGCGCCCGCCAGTTCAGCCCCGAACTCATCATCCTCGACTACCATATGCCCGGAGAAACGGGGGCCCACCTCTACGAATCGTTCCGGCGCAACAAGGCCACGGCCGTCACGCCGATCCTCTTCATGAGCGGCGAGGCGACCCAAGAGCAGATCGTCGAGGAGACGGCCGACTTCTCTCATACGCGCTTCCTCGCCAAGCCCGCCCATATCGCCGACCTGCAGCGCGTCCTCCGAGAGATGCTGGCCGAATCCAAGTAGGTTCAAGGCGCGTCCCAAGACGTTTCCTTCTTTTCCGCCAGCAGATCCTTCGGCAGGCGCATCGTGACGGTGCAGATGTCGTCGTAGGCGTAATCGATCTTCGCGACCTCGGCGGAGTGCAGCAGGTCCTGGATCTTGCTGTTGGGCGCCCTGCCCTTGAGCAGGTCGATCAGCTTCTGCTGCGCCGAGACCAGCGCGCCGTCGCGCGCCGTCTTGCGCCGCGCCTCCTGGGCCTTCTGACCCTCGTCCGGATAGCCGCGGCCGACGACGGTGAAATACTCGCGGCCGTCGGGCCAGCGCACGATGTTCTGAAGCGTCACCTGGTCGAAGGGCACGGCGCTGTCCCCTTTCGGCGGCGGGGTGCATGCTGCGCTGCCGGCCATCGCGACAGCGATGGCCGGCCAGAACACCTTCAGTCGAATCGCCATATCGCCACCGTTTTTATCGACACTCCCAGCAATCGTTTCGCGAGGCGCAAGAACCTGTCCGGCCCGTCGGAGGCGAAGAAGCGCCGCCAGCCCCGCCGCCTGCCGCTGCCCAGACCCTCGCGCTCGAGCAGCGCCTCCACCTCGCGGGCGGTCTCCTCGGCAGAATCGATGAGACGCACGCCCGGCCCCAGCACCCGCGCCAGCGAGGCCTTGAGCAACGGATAGTGCGTGCAGCCGAGGATCAGCGTATCGACGCCCGCGCGCTGGAGCGGCTCCAGGTATTCCCGCGCCACGGCGCGGGTCACGGGGTGCGCCCACCATCCTTCCTCCACAAGCGGCACGAACAGGGGGCACGCCTTGCCGAAAGAACGGACCCCGGGCAACAGCCCCTTGAGCGCGCGCTGATAGGCGCCGCTCGCGACCGTCGCCTCCGTAGCGATGATGCCCACGCGGCGGCGGGTGGTCGCGCGCGCCGCGGCGCGAGCGCCCGGCTCGATGACGCCGAGCACCGGCACGCCGAGCCCGCGCTTGAGGCGGGGCAACGCGAGCGCAGACGCCGTGTTGCAGGCCACCACGAGCACCTTGATGTCGCGGCCCTTCAAGAACCGCGCCACCTCGACCGAAAAGCGGGTCACCGCCTCCGGCGATTTATTGCCGTAGGGCAGGTGCGCGGTATCGCCGAAGTACACCAAGGACTCGCCCGGCAACCGGCGCCCGATGGCGCGCAGCACCGTCAGCCCGCCGACGCCCGAATCGAAGATCCCGATCGGCCGGGGGTCCCTCCGAGCGGGCTTGCCCTGAGCGGGACGCGAGCTTCGCCTGCGTCGGGTCGATGGGGTCCTTTTCATTTCTTCATCGCCCACCGCTGGCGCTTGCCGTAATCGAGGATGCCGGCGTAAAGGCCGTCCACGATCCGGCTGCGGAAGCCCTTCGAGCCCAGTTCCTTCTCCTCGGCGGCGTTGGAGACGAAGGCCATCTCCACGAGCACGGCGGGCGCGTTGGTGCCGCGCAGGACATAGAAGGCCGCCTGCTTGACCCCCCGGTCCGCCACGGCGGCCCTGCGGCTCAGCGCCCGCGAGAGGACGCCCGCGGCGATCGAGCCGTCGTTGATGAACTCCGTCTTGGCCATCGCGTGCAGCAGCACGGCCGCCTCGGCGTCGGCGTCCGGCGCCCCCGGCTCCTCCAGCGCCAGAGAGGCGTTCTCCATCTCGGCCACGCGCTCGGCCTCCGGGTCCGAGGCCCGCTCCGACAGGAAATAGATCTCGAAGCCCCGCTCGGAGCGATGGTTGTTGGCGTTGCAATGCAAAGACATGAACAGGTCGGCGCCGAAGTCGTTCGCCAGCCGCGACCGCTCAGCCAACGGGACGAACTTGTCTTCCGAGCGCGTGAGCAGCACGTCGAAGACGCCGCTCGCCTTGAAGCGCTTGGCCAGCTCCTTCGCGACGACGAGATTGATGTCCTTCTCCTTCGTTCCCCGGCGGCCGGTCGCTCCGTAGTCGTTGCCGCCGTGGCCCGGGTCGATCACGATCCTGGGCTTCGCGGCCCTTGGCCGCGAAGGCTCGCTGTCGTTCGCCTTCTGATCCCTCGTCCCCGCGGCCGCGGCGCTCGTCGAGATGTCCTCCGCCTCGACCGGCGGGGCGGTGACCCGCCCGGCGACCGCCGGCGGGCCGCCGTCCACTCGCTCCGGCGGAGCCGGGCTCGCGCGCGGGCTCTTCGCCCGCGCCGCCGCCAGCGCCTCCCGGTCGCGATACACGTCCAAGACCAGGCGCCGAGGATTGCCGAGCAGCTGCGCGTCCCAGGCGGCCTCGGCAGCGACCCCCTCGGCCAGCTCGATGGACAACACGGCTTGGCGCGCGTCCTGACGCAGGCGCACGCGTTCAACGATGCCGTCTTTCAGCTCCTCGGCCTTCTCCTGGTCGGCCCTGCCGTAGGGAATCGCCACCTCGAGAGCCGCCAAGCCGCGCCGCGACAGCGTGTAGCCGAGCCTCGGCTCGAGGTCGAGAGCCAGGCGCGTGTGGTCCTTGTAGCGGAACCAGCGCAGGCCGCGCACCGAGCTGCGCGGCTTGATCTCGAAATAATCCGAGCCCAGCTCGGCGTCCGCCTCGGCCAGGGCCGAGAAGGCCGGCGAGGCGAAGAACTCGAAAGGCACCAGGACCGCGCCGGCGCGCACCATCACCTCGGCCGGCAGGTCGAAAGCCGCGTTCTCGACGCGAGCCCGCTTCGACCCGACCTGCAGCACGGCCTGGCGTCCTCGGACGCTCAGCTGAACGCGGTCGGAGACGCTGGCCCACGTGAACCGCCCCTCGTAGGCCGCCATCGCTCCCTTGGCGTCCAGGTACCGCTGATCCCCCACCTTGTACAGATACACCTGCCCGGCCTCTTTGCCCGAGACCAGGACCGACACGTCCTCCGCCCGGGCCGAAGCGGCCCAAGGCGAAAGCAAGAGCAGCAGCCAGGCTACTCTAGAATGATTCTGTAGTCTTCCCATTTCAGCATCGGGTCCGCGCCGATCTTGATGGCGCGATGCACGTTCTTCTCGATCAACGCCTGGCGCTCCTGGAAGATCTGCGCGAGCTGGGGATGCAGGAGCAGCCGGATGTTCCCGCCGGGCCGGCCTTGCGTCAGCTCGTAGATCTCGCGCTGGATGCGGATGCGCAGGCTCTCCGCGGAGAGGACGCGGCCGGAGCCCAGGCATTCGGGGCAGCCGTCGGTCATGAGGCTCACGGTCGACTCCCGCTTGCGTTCGCGCGTCATCTCGATGAGGCCGAGGCGCGTGATCGGCAGGATGCGGATCTTGGCCCGGTCGCGGCGCACGGCGTCGGCCAAGGCCTCCATGACGCGCGCGCGGTTGGAGGCCTTCTTCATGTCGATGAAGTCGATGACGACGATGCCGCCGATGTTGCGCAGGCGCAGCTGATGGGCGATCTCGTAGGCGGCCTCGATGTTGTTCATCGTGACCGTCTCCTCCTGCGACTTCGACCCCGTGAACCGGCCCGTATTGACGTCGATCGCGCACAACGACTCCGCTTCCTGCACGACGATCGTGCCGCCGGAGGGCAGCGTCACCTTGATCTGCCGCAGCTTCTCGATGTCGTGCTCGAGGTTGAAGGCGGTGAAGATCGGCGTCTTCGCCTCGTAGAGGCGCACCCGCTCCTTGAGCTCGGGCGAGATGCGCCCGATGAACTCGAGGACGTTCTGGTAGGATTCGCGGTCGTCGAGCAGGTACACGTACACCTGCTCTCCGAGCAGGTCCCGCGCCACCTGCATCGTGAGGTCAAGGTCCTTGTGCAAGAGCGCCGGCGGAGGCGAGGACTCGTACTTCTTCTCCACCTGCTGCCAAGTGGCGATCAGGTACTGGACCTCGCGCTCGAGCTCGGCCTCGGTCGCGCCCTCGGCCTCGGTGCGCACCACCACGCCGCGGCCGCCCAGCACGTCCTTGACGAGCCGGTCCACGATCGTCGACAGGCGCTTGCGCTCGTTGGCGTCGAGGATGTGCTTGGAGATGCCGACGTAGTTCTGATAGGGCGTGAAGACGAGGTAGCGGCCGGGGACGGAGACGTCCATCGTGACCTTCATCCCCTTGGTGCCGATGGCCTCCTTGGCCACCTGCACCACGATCTGCTGGCCCTTCTTCAGGATCTGATCGATCGGCTGGTGGGTGTCGCCCAGCACGTCCGAGATATACAAATAGGCGTTCTTTTCGAAGCCGATGTTCACGAAGGCCGAGGAGATGCCGGGCAGGACGTTCTCGACGACGCCCTTGTAGATGTTGCCGACGATGTTCTGGGCGCTCTTGCGCTCCCAAAGGAGCTCCACGAGCCTGTTGTCCTCGAGGATCGCGACGCGCGTCTCCTCGAAGGAGGTGTTGGCGAGGATCTCCACCTTGACCTGCTTGCGCCGCTCCACGCCCTGCGGCGGTTTGCCGTGCGAGTCGGCCCGGCGCCGGTCGGCGTTGCGGTAGCCCTGCTCGTAGTCGTCTCCCCGCACCTGGTCGGGCCGTGCCTGGTCGGGCCGCTCCCGCTCGCGCCCCCCCTCGCGGCCGCGCTCGCCCGGCCGGCCCGGCTCGCGGCCGCGGCGCTCGACGCCCTTGCCGCCGCCGCGGTCGCGATTGGGCGGGGGCTGGCGGCCCTCGCGCCGGGCCTGCTCGGCCTCGTGCTGGGCCAGAGCCTCGCCCATGTCCATCTCCTCGAGCTCGGGAAGGACCTCGGGCTCGTGAGCCGAGGGCTCCTCATGTCTCGGGGCCGTCGGGGCTTCCTGCAAATCTTGCGGCACGGCCGTCTCGTGCTGCGGATGTTGTCTCTCTTCTTCCATGTTGTCTCCTACAAAAACGCGTAGTGACGCGAGTATACGTTCACGACGATGCCGAGGGCCCAGAGGGTGACCACCAGACTCGAGCCCCCGTACGACAAGAGCGGCAGCGGGATGCCGGCCACGGGGAACAGCCCCAGGCACATCCCCACGTTGATCAAGAGGTGCGCCGCGAACATGGCGGCGATGCCGCAACAGACCAGGAATCCGTAGCGGTCGCGCGCCAGCCGCGCCGCCGACACCACGCGCCAGATGAGCAGCAGATAGAGCAGGACGACGCCGCAGGCGCCCCAGAAGCCCATCTCCTCGCCGACCACCGCGAAGATGAAGTCGGTGTGGCGCTCGGGCAAGAATCCCAGATGGGACTGCGTCCCCTGGAAGATCCCTTTTCCCGCCAGGCCGCCCGACCCGATCGCCACCAGCGCTTGGTTCACGTTGTAGGCCGCGCCCTGCGAATCGGCCTCCGGCGCCACCATCGCCACGAAGCGGCTGCGCTGGTACACCTTCATCTGAAGGTTGACCACGACCGCCGAGGCGAGGCCGGCGGCCAGCACGAGCGATGCCGTGACGAAATAGATCCAATGGATCGGCACGCGCGCCAGGGCGCACACCCGCCACAGGAGCGCCGCCGCGGCGAAGATCCCCGCCATGGCCAACAGCAGCCGCAGGCCGGGGTGGGTGAGGCCCGCAAGGAAGGCGGCGACCGGCGAGGCCGCGATCTCCGGCCGATACGAGAGCAGCGTCCACAGCACCGGCAGGCCCAGCGTCACCGCCCCATAGCCCGCCAGGCACGCCAGATGGCTGACGCTGGCCCCGGCGCAGAACAGCATCGCCAGGGTCATCACGAAGAAGACCAAGGTCGAGGACAGGTCCGGCTGCTTCAAGATCAACAGCGCGATCGGCGCCACCAGCGCCCCGGCCAGCAGGAACACGGGCATCGTGTGCGCCTTGTTGGCGCGCTTGTCGAGGAAGGACGCCAGCACCAGCACCATGCAGATGCAGGCCATCGCGGTGGGCTGGAAGGTCACGTGGCCGAGCCTCAGCCACGAGCGGTGCCCGAAGGCGAGCACGCCCACGGCCAGGGCGACGAAATGGGTCTGGACGACGCGGCCGTAGTAAGGCAACGGCGAGGCGGCCGAGAGGATCGCGAGCGTGCCGATCGTGCAAAGGCCCAGCGCCGCCGCCGCCAGCATCCAGTCCATGCGGCTGCGCAGCCCGGGGGATTCGGCCCGAGTCAGCGTGATCATCGAGCCCTCGTCGGAGGCTGCGCGGGCCGCAGCTCGTGGAGGAGAGCGGCGGGGAGCGCCGCCGCGGCCGCCGTGGACTTCGCCACCCGCGGCGCCGGCGCCCCGTCCTCGACGCCGAAGTAAGCGTGGAGGATCTTCTTGGCAACCGGGCCGGCTGCCGCGGAGCCGTGGCCGCCGTGCTGGACCAGGACCGCCAGGGCGATCTCAGGCTCCTGGCTGCCCTCCTTATTCGCGTAGGCGACGAACCAGGCGTTGTCGCCGCCTTGCGGGTTCTGGGCCGTGCCCGTCTTGCCGCGGATGACCAGTCCCGGCGTGAACACCTGGCCCCCGGTCCCCGACTTGACCACCAGCTGCAGCCCCTCGTCCAAGAGAGCCCAGGTCCCCGGCTTGAGCTGCACGCGCCCCAGCTCCTCCGGCTTCTGCCGGTACTCCGGGCGGTCGCCCGGATACTCGATGCGCTCGACGAAATACGGCCGCCACAGCACGCCGCGATTGGCGACGGCGCCCATGACCACGGCCATCTGCAAGGGCGTGACCAGGACCTCGCCCTGGCCGATCGCGAGGTTGCAGGTGTCGCCGTCGTGCCAAGAAAGCCCTCGCGCCGCGCGCGCTTGGGGCCCGAAGACGTTGCCGCGCTTCTCGCCCGGCAAGGCGATGCGGGTCTTGGTCCCGAGGCCGAACATGTGCTCGTACTTCTCGATCAGATCGCCGCCCGTCTTGATGCCCATGCGATAAAAGTAGACGTCGCAGGAGTTCGCGAGGCCGCTCAAGAACTCCATGTGCTTATGCCCTTTCTTCTCCCAGCACAAGAACCGCCTCTTTCCCGCGTCGTAGTAGCCCGGGCAATAGATGCCGTCATGCGGGTCGACCTTGCCCTCGTTGAGCATCGCCGCCGAGGTGATGATCTTGAAGGTCGAGCCGGGGGCGAAGGTGCCCTGGGTCGCCAGATTGAACTCCGGCAGCTCTTTCAGGTTCGCCGAGCTCTCGGGCTGGAGGAACTGGTTCGGGTCGAAATCGGGAACGGAGGCCAGGGCCAGGATGCGGCCGGACCTCGGGTCAAGCACCACCGCCGCCCCCTTGCCGGAGGGCGATTTGTGCAGCGCGACCTCGGCCGCGCGCTGAAGCTTCCCATCGATGGTGAGATGGAGGTTCGCCCCCGCCTGCCAGTCGATGTTCTCGAGCACCCGCTTGAGCCGCCCCTGGGCGTCCACTTCCATGCGGATGCCGCCGTCGACGCCACGCAGGTCCCGCTCGAAGATCTTCTCCAAGCCGAGCTTGCCGATCCTGGCGTCGACGCGGTAGCCCTCGCGCTTGAGCAGCTTCCAGTCGCGCTCGTCCATCCGGCCCAGGTATCCCAGCAGGTGCGCCAGGCTCGCCCCGTACGGGTAATAGCGGCGCGCCTCGACGATGAGGTCGATGCCGCGGTAGATCGTCTTGAGCTCAGAGAGCTGGAACATCGTGTGCGGCGGAAGGTTCTCGGCCAGGCGGATGGCCGACTCCTCGCGAACCGAGCGCTTGAGACTATCGAGGATCACCTCGTAGTCGCCCTTGAGCGAAGGCGTCAGGTCGCGCGCCAACCGCTGGAGGTAGGCGTCGTCATTCTGCTTGCCCGGCATGTAGATCAACGAGAAGGCCGCCTGGCTCGTCGCCAGCACGTCGCCTGAACGGTCGTAGATGCGGCCGCGCGGAGCCGCCTTGCGGATCATCTGCGTCCGATTGCGTTCGGCCGCGCGCGCGTACTCCATGTTCTGCGCGACCTGCACTTGGAAAAGGCGCAAGGCCAGCACGGCGCCCGCGCAATAGCACAGCGTCCACAGCACCTCGAGCCGGTCGTAAAGCGGCGTCCGCCCGCCGGTCACGGCCGCCCCCATGCCCGCTCCACGAGCGGGAAAACGAACGGCGCCGCCAAGCCGTTGAGCAGGGGCACCGCCAGCCCTGCGCTCCAGCCGGGCCACAACGCCCCGCGCTCGAAGACCATTCCCAACAGCGCCAGCGCCAGCAGATGCCCCCAAGACACGACGACCGCCATCATGGCCTGGGACAGCGGGCTCGAGACGTCCATTTGCCGGCGGGTGTTGCCGACGAGGTAGGCCGCCGCCGTCAAGACGAGCGCGTTCGCCCCGAAGCAATGCACGCCCGCCGTGTCGAGGAAGAGGCCCCAGGCGAAGCCGTAGCACTGGCCGACGATGGGACCCCGCTCGGCGGCGATGGCCACGGTCATGATGATGAGCAGATGCGGCCCCAGGCCCCAGACCATCAGGTAGGTCGACCACCACCAATGCGCGGCCATGCCCGCCACGAAGATGAACGCGGCGACGAGCACCCTCATGAGTTCTTCTGCCTCACCAGGACCAGCACCTCCTTGAGAAGGCCGGGCTGGACAGCCGGCATCACCTCGACGGATTGGAAGGTGAGGAAGGGGTCGCGCGCATACACCTTCGAGATGGTGCCCACGAGCATGTCCGGAGGGAAGGTCGCGCTCGTCGCCGAGGTGCGCACCGTTTCGCCGATGGCGAATTGCGCCTCGGACGGCAGATAGTTCATCCGCAGACGCGCCCCCCCCACACCCTCAACGAGGCCCTCCCACTGCCGGTCGGGGATGTACGCCGCCAACGACGACTGCTCGTCGGTGAGCAGCAGGACCTTCGACCAATGGGGACCGACCTCGGACACGCGGCCCACGGCCCCCAGCGCCTCTCCCTGCAGGCCCAAGACCGGCGCGTTGACCTCGAGGCCTTCCTTTTCACCCGCGTCCACCATCAGGAACCGGTGCCAGTTCAGCGGATCGCGCTCCATGACGCGCGCCCACAGGAGGATCTGCCCGGCCGCCGGCTTCATGCCCAGCTCGGCGCGCAGGCGGTCGTTCTCGCGCTGCAGCTCCGCCAGCCGGCCGCGCAGGATCGACTGGTTGCGCAGCTCCTCGCGCAGCTCATTGTTCTCGACGTCGGCCAGGATAAGGTGCATGACCGCCGTCGGCGCGTCGGCCAGCCGCTCGACCGCCTTTGACCCGCGGTACGGCATCGGGTTGAGCACGTAGGAAAGGCACGCCTTGAAGGAGCGGACCGGGGAGGACATCGGCAAGAGCAGCAACGCCAGCGAAACCGCGCTGAAGGCGGCCAGGAGCGTGTTCGCGATTCGTTTTTCGCGGTTCATGCACTCGACGCCGGATACGTCCGGCGCCTTGGACGCCCAACGCATGCGGCGTCCCTCATCAGGCCCTCCGTCGAGGGTGCGGAGGCTGGTGGACCGTCCCGGCGCGCCAGCGTCAGCGCGACGAACCGAACCGGTAGGACGTGACGAAGTCGGGGCGGCGGAGCCGGATCTGATCCAGCTCTTCGAGGAACTTGCCCGCGCCCAACGCCACGCAGCTCAGAGGGTCGGCGGAGCGATGGACGGGCAGCTCGGTCTCTTGCCGGATCAGATCCGGCAAGCCCCTGAGCAGCGTCCCGCCCCCCGCCAGCACCATCCCTCGATCCACCAAATCCGCAGCCAATTCCGCCGGAGTCTCCTCCAGCGTGTTCTTGATCACATCGAGGATCAGCTGCACCGGCTCCATGAGCGCCTGGCGCACCTCCTCGGAGGTGATCAACACCGTCTTTGGAAGGCCGGTGGCCTGATCCCGGCCCTTCACTTCCATCGTCTTCTCCTCCTTCAGGGGGAAGACGGAACCGATCTGGATCTTCACGTCCTCAGCGGTCGTCTCGCCGATCAAAAGGTTGTACTTGCGCCTGAAGTGCTGCATGATCGCCTCGTCCATCTCGTCGCCCGCGATATCGATGGACTTCGAGACGACCATCCCTCCCAGCGAGATGACCGCGACCTCGGTCGTGCCCCCTCCGACGTCGACGATCATATTGGCGTGCGCCTCGGAGATCGGCATGTCGGCGCCGATGGCGGCGGCCATCGGCTCCTCGATGAGATACACCTCCCGCGCCCCGGCCTGCTCCGCCGACTCCTGCACGGCGCGCCGCTCCACCTCGGTGATGCCGGAGGGGATGCCGATGACGATGCGCGGGTGCAGGAGGCTCCTCCGATTGTGCACCTTGCGGATGAAATACTTGATCATCTCCTGCGTCACCTCGAAGTCCGCGATGACGCCGTTGCGCAGCGGGCGCACCGCGATGATCGAGGCGGGGGTCCGCCCGAGCATCCGCTTCGCCTCGGCCCCGATCGCGAGGACCCGCCGGGTCTCGCGGTCGATGGCCACCACCGACGGCTCGCGCAGGACGATGCCGTGGTTCTTCACGTAGACAAGGGTATTGGCCGTACCGAGGTCGATGCCCATGTCGTTCGAGAAGAGGCTGAAGAGGTAGTCGAACACGTGCCTTGCCGGTTAAACGTTAAATGAGCCGAATGAGGCCGAGCACGGCGTTGTCGCCCTCGCGGACCTTCGTGCGGACGATCTGCGTGTAGCCGCCGGGCCGATTCTCGTACCGGGGCGCGAGCACCTCGAAGAGCTTCTTGTAGACGCGCTTGTCGTGCACGTCCTTGCGGACCATATCGTGCCGGCCCTTCTTGGCCTGCGTGATGATCCGTTCGGCGAAAGGCCTCAATTCCTTGGCCTTCTCGATCGTCGTTTCGAGACGTTCGTGCAGAAAAAGGCTCGTCGCCAAGTTCTTCAGCAAGGCCCGGCGATGCGCCCCCGTCCTGCCGAGCTTGCGGCCGCCATACGTATTGATCATAGTTTACTCTGTTTTTGTTGACTAATTATATCAGTATTCAGACGTGCATTCCCAAGGGAAGGCCCATGTCCTGGAGCCGGTCCTTGATCTCGTCAAGGGACTTCTTGCCGAAGTTCTTGACGGCCATCAGTTCCTCGGGCTTCTTGGTCACCAGGTCGCGGATCGACTTGATGCGCGCGACCTTGAGGCAGTTGGAAGCGCGCGAGGAGAGCTCGATCATCTCGACCGGCTGGTTGAGGAGCTCGCGCAGCTTGGCGTCGAGCGCGACTCCGCCCGCGACGTCCGCGCCCGGAGCCGAGAGGACATCTCCCTCGACGCCCGGTTGAGGCGCGTACTCCGTCCCATCGGCCGGGGGCGCCTCCTGAGCGAGCTCGCTTTCCGGGATGAAGATGTTCAACGACTCGCGCAGGAGCTTCGCCGCCTTGATCATGGCGTCCGCGGGCGAGAGGGAGCCGTCGGTCCATATCTCGAGGATGAGGCGGTCGTAGTCGGTGATCTGCCCCACGCGGGCGTTCTCGACGTCGTAGTGCACCTTGATCACCGGCGAGAAGAGCGCGTCCACGGGCAGAAAGCCCGCCGGCCAATGGGCCTGAGCGCGGAGCTCCTCGGCGGGAATATAGCCCCGACCCTTGGAGATCTCGAGCTCCATCTCGAGCTTGCCGCCCGCCTCGAGGTTGGCGATCACGAGGTCCTGGTTCACCACCTCCACGTTGGAGTTGACCTGGACGTTCTTGGCGGTGACCGGCCCCTCCTTCTTGGCGCTCAGGTACACCGTCTCGGGCCCGTTGGAGAAGAGCTTGAAGCGGAGCTTCTTGAGGTTGAGCAGGATGTTGATGACGTCCTCGCGCACGCCGGTGACCGTGCCGTACTCGTGGCGCGCCCCTTCGATGCGCACGGCCGTGACGGCCGCTCCCTCGAGCGAGGACAAGAGCACCCGCCGGAAGGAGTTGCCGATGGTGTGGCCGTAGCCGCGCTCGTAGGGCTCGGCGACGAACTTGGCGTAGGCGTCCGTCATCGTCTTGTCGTCGACGTGCAGCTTCTGCGGAAGGATCAGCTCTTTGTAGGCCATGATGACTTTTTCTCCAGGGGGTTTTCCGTTATTTCGAATAGTACTCGACGATGAGCTGCTCGGTCACCGGGAAGGATATCTCATCCCGGGCGGGCGAGCGGACCATCTTGCCGGTCAGCGCCGCCTCGTCGAACTCGAAGAACGACGGGCGCGTGGACTTCCGCGTGGTCATGTCGAGGCTCAGCTTCACGTTCACGTTCTCTTTGAGCTGCGGGTCGAGCTTTACGACGTCGCCGGGGGCCACCTCGTAGGCGGGGATGTCCACCCACCGGTCGTTGACCTTGACGTGGCCGTGCGCCACGAGCTGGCGCGCGCCCTTGATGCTGTTGGAGAACCCCAGCCGCCGGACCACGTTGTCGAGCCGGCATTCCAGGTAGCGCAAGAGCGCCTCTCCCGTCTTGCCCGTCGCCTTCGTCGCGCGCTGGTACAGCCGCTCGAACGGCCGCTCGGTCATGAGCACGAAACGCCGCAGCTTCTGCTTCTCGCGCAGCCGTATCGCGAACTCCGACGGCTTGCCGCGCTGCGGCTTGGCCACTCCGGGCGTCGTGGGACGGTTGTCGAAGACGCACTTGGTATAGCACTTGTCGCCTTTAAGGAACAGCTTCACCTGCTCCCGCCGGCAGAGGCGGCAAACCGGCCCGATATATCGTGCCATAGCTTATACTCTCCTGGGTTTGGGCGGACGGCAGCCGTTGTGCGGCAGGGGCGTCACGTCCTTGATGCTGAGGATGTTGAGGCCCGCGGTCTGCAAAGCGCGGATCGCGGTCTCGCGGCCGGGGCCGGGGCCGTTGATGAAGACGGCCACCTGCTTGACGCCGAGCTCGACGGCCCGGCGGCCCACCTTGGCCGAGGTCATCTGCGCCGCGAAGGGCGTTCCCTTGCGCGTGCCCTTGAAGCCCGACGAGCCCGCCGAGGCCCAGGCGATGGTGTCGCCCCGCTCGTCGGTGATCGTCACGATGGTGTTGTTGAAGGACGACTGGATGAACACCTTCGCGAAGGTCACGTTCTTCCAGCTCCTCTTGCCTTTCGTCGCGGCCTTGGCACCCGGCTTCTCGCCCGGCTTCTCGGCGCCCGCGGCGGGGGCCGCCTCTTCCACCTTCGCGGAGGCCCCCTCTTCTTTCTTGGCGGCCGCCCCTTCTTTCTTCGCGGCGGCTGCCTCTTCCTTCTTCGCGGGAGCCGCTTCTTCCTTCTTCGCGGGAGCCGCTTCTTCCTTCTTTTTCTCGTCAGCCATAATCTCTTGTTCTCCGGTTTATGCCGCCGGCTTCTTGGCGGGCGCCGCGGCGGCGGACTTTCCTCCGCCGACCGTCTTGCGGCGGCCGCGGCGCGTGCGCGCGTTGGTGCGCGTGCGCTGGCCTCGCACGGGGAGGTTGCGGCGATGGCGCACGCCGCGCCAGGAGCCGATCTCCACGTAACGGTGGATGTTCTGCTGGAGTTGACGGCGCAGCTCTCCCTCCACCTTGTACTCTTTGGTGATGAGGGTGTTGAGCAGACCCACCTGGTTCTCCGTCAGGTCCTTGACCCGGGTGGCCGGATCGATGGAGTCCTTGAGCTTCCCCAGGATCTCGCGCGCGTTATTGCGCCCGACGCCGTAGAGATAGCCCAGCGCGATGTCTATGCGCTTCTGCTTCGGAAGATCGACGCCCGCTACACGTGCCATGGAATTACCCCTGTCGCTGCTTATGCCGCGGGTTCGTGCACAACACCCGGACGACGCCCGCGCGCTTGATCACTCTGCACTTCTGACAAATCGGCTTCACGGAGGCTCTGACTTTCATGTTATTTCTCTCGATACGTGATCCTGCCGCGGCTCAGGTCATAGGGCGACAGCTCCAGCCGCACCTTGTCCCCCGGAAGGATCTTGATGTAATGCATCCTCATCTTGCCCGAGATCGTCGCCAGGATGACCTTCTCTCCCGGGATCTGCACCCGGAACATGGCGTTCGGCAGCGCCTCGAGGACGTTGCCTTCCACTTCGATCTTGTCTTCCTTGCTCATTCTCCCTCGCTACCTCTCCACCGTCAGTATCTCCGGCTCGCCTTGCGTGACGGCGACCGTGTGCTCGAAATGCGCCGACCACTTGCCGTCGCGCGTCACCGCGGTCCAGCCGTCGTCCAGGACCCGCACGTCGAAGCCGCCGGCGTTCACCATCGGCTCGAGCGCCAGCACCATGCCCGGCGCCAACCGCAGCCCCGTCCCCGCCTTGCCGAAGTTCGGCACCGCCGGGTCCTCGTGCAGGGCCCGGCCGATGCCGTGGCCCACGAAGGAGCGCACCACCGAAAACCCCTTCGACTCCACGTACCGCTGGATGGCCGCGGAGACGTCGCCGACGCGCCGATCCGGGCGCATCTCGTCGATCCCCCTCACCAGCGCCTCGCGGGTCGCGTCCATCAGGGCCTGCGCCTTCGTCCCGACGGGGCCCGCACCGACGGTCACCGCGCCGTCCGCGAAAAGGCCGTTGAACACGACGCCGAAATCGAGGCTCACGATGTCGCCGGCCGCCAAGCGCCGGTCCGTCTTTGGGATGCCGTGCACGACCTCCTCGTTGATCGAGACGCACAGCGTCGCGGGATAGCCGCGATAGCCCAGAAAGGCGGGCTTGGCGCCGCGCGCCTTCGTCTCCGCGGCGGCGATGCGATCGAGCTCGGCCGTCGCCACGCCGGCCTGGACGGCCTGCGAGAGCACGCGCAGGACCGCCGCCACGATGGCGCCGGCTTCGCGCATCCCCGCGATCTCCTTGGCGCTCTTGAGTTCCACGGTCGCCACGGGCATCAGCGCTCCGCCCTGCCCCGGACCCCGAGCTTCGCCGTGCGATCCTCGTCGATGACGGCGGTCAGCGCGGCGGTCACCTGCTGCATCGGCTTGTTGCCGTCGATCTCATTGAAGATGTGCTCGGAGCGGTAATAGGCGACGAGCGGCCTGGTCAGGTCTTCATAGACCATGAGCCGCTTGCGCACGGTGTGCTCTTGATCGTCGCTGCGCTGGACCAGGGCCGTGCCGCACTTGTCGCACTTGCCCTCGACGCGCGGGGGCTTGGCGCGCAGGTTGTACACCTCGCCGCAATTGGGGCAGCTGCGCCGCGCCGTGATGCGCTCGACGATGGCGTTCTCGTCCATGCGCAAGGAGAGCACCCGGTTGACCCGCTGGCCCGTCTTCTCGAGCCAGCGGTCCAGGGCCTGCGCCTGCTCGAGCGTGCGCGGGAAGCCGTCGAGCAGCCAACCCTCCCGGCTCTCCTCGAGCCTCTTGGCCACGACGTCGATGACGATGGCGTCGGGGACGAGCGTGCCGGCCTTGAGATAGCTCTCGACCTTCTTGCCGAGCTCGGTCTGGGCGGCGATCTCCGCGCGGAACAGGTCGCCGGTCGCGATGTGAGCCGCGCCGTAGCGCTCGCACAGCATCTTCGCCTGCGTCCCCTTTCCCGCCCCGGGGCAGCCCAGCAGGATCAGTCGCATCAGTTGCCCGCTCCGACGTTGAACCAGCGCTGGCGGATGCGGCCCCGCTTCAGGAAGCCCTCATAATGACGCATGATCAGGTGCGCCTCGAGCTGGCCCATCGTGTCGAGAGCCACGCCGACGGCGATCAGGAGCGAGGTGCCGCCGAGGTAGAAGGGCGCGTTCATCTGCGTGCGCAGAAAGTCCGGCAGGACCGCGATGGCCGCCACGAAGACCGCGCCCCACAGGGTGATGCGCTCCATGATCCACTCGATGTACTTGGCCGTCGGCTCGCCGGGACGGATGCCTGGGATGAAGCCGCCGGACTTCTTCATGTTCTCGGCCAGGTCGGTCGGATTGATGCTCACCGAATTATAGAAATAGCAGAAGAAGATGATCAGAGCCGCGTAGACCACCTGGTACAGCCAGTTGCCCCGCGTCCAGAACTCCATCATCTTCTGCGCCCAGGGAGCCTGGGGCGTGAACTGCACGATGGTCATTGGCACGGCCAGCAGCGAGACCGCGAAGATGACCGCGATGACCCCCGACTGGTCGACCTTGAGCGGCAAGTAGCTCGAGGCCCCGCCGTACATCTTGCGCCCGACGACGCGCTTGGCGTATTGGACCGGGATCTTGCGCTGCCCGGTCTCGAGGTACACCGTGCCCAGGGTGACGGCGAGGACGGCCGCGGTCAAGAAGAGCGCCGCGAACAGCCCGATCTCCTCGGCCTGGACCAGCTGGACGAGGCTGTAGCACGCGCCGGGGATGCGCTCGACGATGCCGGCGAAGATGATCAGCGAGATGCCGTTGCCGATGCCTTGCTCGGTCATCTGCTCGCCCAGCCACATGATGAAGATGGTTCCGGCGGTCAGCGTGAGCACGGTGACGGCGTAGAAGTACGCGTTCGGGTTGGCGACGACCGGGATGCCGCCGGGCGTGGGCATCTTGCTCATCGCCACCGTCAGGCCGAAGGACTGGAACGCCGCCAAGAACAGCGTCAGATACCGCGTGAGCTGGTTGAGCTTCCTGCGGCCAAGCTCCCCTTCCTTATACAAGCGGTCCAGGTAAGGGATGACATGGGCCCCCTGCAGGAGGCTGATGATGATCGAGGCATTGATGTAGGGCATGACCCCCATCGAGAAGATGGAGAAGCGGCCCAAGGCGCCGCCCGAGAAGATGTTCAGAAATCCCAGCAGGCTCCCCGCATGAGCCTCGAAGACCGAGCGCAGGGCCTCGCTGTTGATGCCCGGGATCGGGATCGCCGCGCCGATGCGGTACATGAATAGCGCGCCGAGCGTGAAGCCGACCCGCTTGCGCAGGTCCGGGACCTCGAAGATATCCGCGAAGCGCTGGATCATTTCGCCTTCGCCTTCGCCTTTGCCGTCGCCCTTGCCGTCGCCCTCGCCGTCGCCTTCACCTTCGCGACCTTCTGCGCGATCGTCTCGGCCTTGCCGCCCGCCTTCTGGATCTTGGCGAGCGCGCTCTTGGAGAAGGCGTGGGCATGCACCGTCAGCGGGCGGGAGAGCTCGCCGTCGCCCAGCACCTTCACCGGGTGCTGGCCCTGGATGAGGCCGTGCAGCTTGAGCGCCTCGATCGTCACCTCGTTCTGGTTCTTGAACACGCGCTCGAGGTCGGAGAGATGGATGATCTGCGCCTTATCCTGGAACGCGGTGTTGCGAAAGCCGCGCTTGGGGATGCGGCGCACCAACGGCGTCTGCCCGCCCTCGAACCCCACAAGCTTGCCGTCGCCGGAACGCGCGCGCTGTCCCTTTTGGCCCTTGGTCGCGGTCTGTCCCGTGCCCGAGCCCTCGCCCATCCCGAGGCGGACGGCGTCCGGCCTGGAGCCGGCGGCCGGCCTCAAGGTCGAAAGGTTGATGGGCTGCTTCTTTTCGGTGGTTTCGGTCTCGGTGGTTTCGGTCATTTTATTTTCCGCGCAGTTTCGCCACATCCTCGCGCGTGCGCAATTGCTTCAAGGCGTCGAGGGTCGCGAAAACGGTATTGAAGCTGTTCGAGGAGCCGAGGCTCTTGGTGAGGATGTTCTTGACGCCGCCGGCTTCCAGCACGGCGCGCACCCCGCCTCCCGCGATGACGCCGGTGCCCGGCGCCGCAGGCTTCATCCACACCCGGCCCGCGCCGGCGTGCCCGATGATCTCGTGGGGGATCGTCCCCTCGAGCAGCGGGAAGCTCACCATGTGCTTGCGCGCATGGGAGGAGCCCTTCTGGATGGACGGCTGGACCTCCTTCGCCTTGCCGAGGCCGACGCCCACCTTCCCCTTCATGTCGCCCACCACGACCAGCGTGCTGAAGGAGAACCGCTTGCCGCCCTTGACGACCTTCGCCACGCGATTGATCGCGACGACGGTCTCCTTAAGGCCCAACATCTCGGCCTCGCTCTGACGCTGGAAGCGTCCGCGGCCGCGCTGAAATCCGCCGGGCCCGCGGCGTTGATCGTAGCGCTGCGGCGCGGCAGGAGCCGGCGCCGGAGCGGCGGGAGCGGGGACTGCCGGGTTCTCCGGCGTCGGGTTCTGGGTCGCGGTCTCTGACATGTTCTTATTCTCCACAAGCGGCTCCTAAAAGTCCAATCCGGCCGCGCGGGCGGCCTCGGCGACGGCCTTGACGCGCCCGTGATAGACGAGCCCGCCGCGGTCGAACGCCACCTGCTTGACGCCGGCCGCGATCGCCTTCTGCGCGATGAGCGTGCCCACGGCCTTGGCCGCCTCGAGGTTCTTGCAGGACTTGTGCTTGCCCTTCAATTCCTTCGAGAGCGTGGAGGCGAACGCCAAGGTCCGGCCCTTGGCGTCGTCGACCACCTGAGCGTACAGATGCTTCAGCGACCGGTGGACGGACAGCCTCGGCCGGCCGTTGCCGCGCTCGGCCAGCTGGGCGCGCACCCGCTCTTTGCGGTATTCGAGTCTTATGGTCTTCTCTTTCATTTGCGTTTCTCTTATTTCTTCGCGCCGGCGCCGGCGCCGGTCGCGCCGCCAACGCCCATGCCGGCCGCGGTCTTGCCCGCCTTCTTGATGATGTGCTCGCCGCGGTAGCGGATGCCTGTGCCCTTATAGGGCTCAGGCTCCTTGATGTGTCGGATGCGGGCCGCGGTCTCGCCGACGAGATCCTTGTCCGCGTCGGTGATGGTGATCGCCTGCGACTTCGGGTCCACCTTCACCTCCATCGTCTTGCCGGAGGCGCTCTTGGGCAGGGGGAAGCTGACCGGATGCGAAAAACCGAGCTTCAGCGTCAGCTTGTCCCCCTCGACGGCGGCCTTGAAGCCGAGGCCGACGATATCGAGCGTCTTCGAGAAGCCCTCGTGGACTCCCTTGACGATGTTGTTGACCCGCGCGCGCGACATGCCGTACAGGGCGCTCATCTCCTTGCCCCCATCGGCCGTCAGCAGGATCTTGCCGTCTTTGAGCTCGGCCTTGATCCCGGCGGGTAGCGCCTGCTCGAGCTGGCCCTTCGGGCCCTTGGCCGTGACCCTTCCCGGGGCGACCGTGACCTGTACGCCCTGAGGAACGACGACCGGCATCTTTCCGATTCTAGACATAGGTCACCAAACCTGGCAGAGGATCTCGCCGCCATGGTGACGCCGAAGGCGCCGCGCACCTTTGGGATCTCCCGGTAGCCGCGGTAGATCCGCAGGCCGGGCTTCGAGACCCGCTTGATGCTGTGGATGACGACCTCCTTCTCGGGCGAGTACTTCAAAAAGACCCGGATCGAGCCGCGCCGCCCCTCGTTGTAGAGAGACTTGTAGTTGGCGACGAAGCCCTCTTCCTTGAGGAGGCGGACGACCTCCAGCTTGAGGTTGGAGTGCGGAACGTCCACGCGGTCCTTCATCTTCGCGTTGGCGTTGCGGATGCGAGTCAGCAGATCAGAGATGGGATCCATTTTCGTTCACACCTACCAAGAGGATTTCGTCACGCCGGGGATCTGCCCCTGGTGGGCCATGTTCCGGAAGCAGATCCGGCACAGCCCGAAATCGCGATAATACGCCCTCGGGCGCCCGCAGATCTGGCACCGGTTGCGATAGCGCGTCGCGTACTTCTGCGGCTTCTTCATCTTTGCGACCCATGCGATGGTTGCCATTTATTTATCGGCTCCTACGGCTTCCGGCGCTTGGGGCTTTTCCGCCGGCGCCTTTTCCTTTTCCTTTTCCCTCTTCTTGAACGGCATGCCGAGCCGGGTCAGCAGCTCGAGCCCCGCCACGTCGCTGCCCGCCCTCGTCACGAAGGTGATGTTCATGCCCCGCGGCTTCGGAGACGTCTCCATGCTGATCTCGGTGAAGACATGCTGCTCGCGCAGCCCGAGATTGTAGTTGCCCTGGCCGTCGAAGCCGTTGGGCTCCAGGCCCCGGAAGTCGCGGATGCGGGGGATCGTGACGGACACCAGGCGGTCGAAGAACTCGTACATGCGGTCGTTGCGCAACGTCACGCGCAGCCCGATCGGCATGCCTTCTCGCAGCTTGAAGTTCGAGACCGACTTCTTCGCGCGCCGCACCTGCGGAAGCTGTCCGGTGATGGCGGTCAGGTCCTCGCGGGCGGCGTCGAGGTTCTGGATGTCTTCTTTCGCGTCCGAGACGCCCATGTTCACGACGATCTTCTCGAGCCGCGGCGCCTCCATCGGGTTCTCGAGGCCCAGGCTCTCGAGGAGGGACGGCACCACCTTCTCGCGGTAGAGTTTCTTCAGGCGCGGCACATCGTGCTTGGTCTCGCCCGGAGACTTCGGGGCCTTGGCTTGCGCCTCGCGCGCCGCTTTGTCCGCCCCAGCCTTCTTTTTGGCGGCCTTCGACTTCTGATCCTTCGTCTCGGCCATTAGAGAATCACCTCCGAGCAGCCCCGGCACACTCGGACCCGCTCGCCCGTGGCGAGCTTGTCGAGCTTGACGCGCGTAGGCTTGTCGCACTTCGGGCAGACGAGCATGACCTTGCAGGCCGCCATGGGAGCCTCCTTCTTCTGGATCCCGCCGGGCTCGTTCTGCTGGGGTTTCTTATGCTTGGTCACCATGTTGATCTTGGCGATCAGCACGCGGCCCTCGTCTTCGGAGAAAATCTGGAGGATCTCGCCGCGTTTTCCCTTTTCGCGTCCCGACAGGACGATGACCTTATCCTTCTTCTTGAGCTTCATATGACCTCGGGCGCCAGGGAGATGATCTTGAGATAGTTCTTGTCGCGCAGCTCGCGCGCCACGGGCCCGAAGACTCTCGTCCCCCTGGGCTCGCCCTCGGCGTCGATGACGCAGGCGGCGTTGTCGTCGAAGCGCACGTAAGAGCCGTCCGGACGGCGATGGTTGTTGCGCATGCGGACGATGACGGCCTTGACCACCTCGCCCTTCTTAATGGGGGCCGTCGGGGTAGCGTCGCGCACCGAGCAGACCACGATGTCCCCGAGGGAGGCGTAGGTGCGGGTCGAGCCTCCGAGGACCTTGAAGCATTGCAGCTTTCTCGCGCCGGAGTTGTCGGCGACGTTCAGGATGGTGCGCAGTTGGATCATTTCGCGGCCTCGGTCGGCTGAGCGCCTTCGGCGCGCTCGGCGCGGGTCACGGCTTCGGCGGCCTTCTGGGCCGCCTTGATCACGCGCACGACCCGCCAGCGCTTGAGGCGCGACAGCGGCCGGGTGCTCATGATCTCGACGAGGTCGCCGGCGTGCGACTGGTTCTCCTCGTCATGGGCGTAGAAACGGCTGCGCCGGCGGATGATCTTCTCGTAGAACGGGTGGCGCACCCGCCGCTCGACGTCGATGACGCGGGTCTTGGGCGCCTTGTCGGACACCACGACGCCGCGGATCACCTTGCGGGCCGGGCGGGTCTGCTCGTTGGCTTGGGGGCTCATGATTTCACCTGCTTCTCGCGGATCCAGGTCTCGAGCCGCGCGATGTGGCGGCGCAGCTCGCGGATCTCCATCGGGTTGGTCACCGGCATGGCGCGGTGCTTGAAGCGGAGCTTGAAATGCTTCTCGCGCGTCGCCGCCAGCTCCGCCTGGAGCTCGGCGACCGAGAGGTTGCGCTTGGCGTCCTTTTCCTTGGTCTTCATGGTTTAGGCCGTTTCCCGGATGACGAACTTGGTACGGATGGGCAGCTTGTGGGCGGCGAGCGTCATCGCCTCCTGCGCGTTCTCGGGGGGCAGGCCCTCGAGCTCGAAGAGGATGCGGCCGGGTTTGACCACCGCGGCCCAATGGTCCGGCGCGCCCTTTCCCTTGCCCATACGGGTCTCGGCCGGGTGCTTGGTGATCGCCTTGTCCGGGAATATGCGCACCCAGAACTTGCCGCCCTTCTTGATGTAGCGCGTCAGGGCGACGCGGCTCGCCTCGATCTGCCGGGCTGTGATCCAGTGCGGCTCCAACGCCTTGAGCCCGTACTGTCCGAACGCGATCTCGGTTCCCCGCTTGGCGAGGCCCTTGATGCGCGGATGTGAGTGCGGCTTGCGGTATTTGACTCGCTTCGGCATCAGCATAAACTTATTCCTTGCTCTCCTCGGGGGCCGGCACCTCGCCGGTCAACTGGGCCAGCGCCGAAGCGGGAAGCTCCGGCATCTCTCCCTTCTCTTCTCCGGCCACCGGCCCTTCCGGGATATCCGCCGTGGCGACCGGCGCGGCCTCCTCGGCGGGCGCCAGCTCCATCGTCGGGGCGGGCTTCTCCAGCAGGACCGGCTTGACCGCGGCCGCCTCGGCCTTCTTCGCCGCGGCCAGCAACTCCTTCATGGACTTCGCGAAAAGCTGCTTCTTGAAGATCCAGCACTTGACGCCGATGAGCCCCATCATCGTGTGGGCCTCGGCCGTGCCGTAGTCGATGTCGGCGCAAAAGGTATGCAGCGGCACCCGCCCCTCGCGCTGCCACTCGCGCCGCGCGATCTCCGAGCCGCCGAGCCGTCCGCCCGCCTGGACCTTGATGCCCAGCGCGCCCGCCTGCATCGTGCGTTCCATCGCCCGCTTGATGGCCCGGCGGTGCGCGATGCGCTTCTCGAGCTGCAGCGCGATGGCCTCGGCCACCAGTCGAGCGTCGAGCTCCGGCTCCTTGATCTCCATCACGTTGATGAAGGTCTTGCGCGAAGTGATGCCCTCGATGGCGGAGCGCAAGGACTCGATGTCCACGCCCTTCTTGCCGATGACGACGCCCGGGCGCGCCGTGTGGATGTTGACGCGCAGATACGACCCGGCGCGCTCGATGCCCACCCAGCTCACGGCCGCCGTGCGAAAGCGCGTCTTGACGAGGTTCCTGATCTTGAAGTCCTCTCCGATCAACGCCGGGATCTCGCGAGGCGAGAACCACTTCGACTCCCAATCCTGGATGTAGCCGAGGCGTACGGATTTTGGATGGATTTTCTGTCCCATATTATCTCTCGTCCGTCACGATGACGGTCACGTGGCACACCTTGCGCTTGAACTGCATCGCCCGGCCCATCGGGGCGGGCAGCACGCGCTTCATATTCCCCATCGGCCCCTGGCCGACCCAGACCTCTTTGATGTAGACGCCGTCGGGCGCGAGCTTGCGGCCCGCGCGGACGTTGAGGTTCGAGGCCGCCGAATGCACGGCCTTGGCGACCATGACGGCCGCGGCGCGCGGCATCTGCGGCAGGTACTGCTCCGCGTGCAGGATGGACTTGCCGCGGATCTGTGTGAGCACCTGGGCGACCTTGCGGGCGCCGAAGCGCTGGAAGTTGGCGTGAGCGGTGGCTTGCATTTACGTGAGCTCCGTGGCTTCCTTCGTATGGGCCAGGCCGTGGCCCTTGAAGAAGCGGGTGAACGAGAACTCGCCGAGCTTGTGGCCGACCATCTGCTCGGAGACGTAGATCGGCAAGAACTTGCGGCCGTTGTGCACGGCGAAGGTGTGGCCGACGAACTCGGGCGTGATGGTGCAGGCGCGCGCCCAGGTCTTGATGGGCTTCTTCTCGCCGGCGGTGTTCATCTTCTGCACCTTCGCGAGCAGCGTCGCGTCTACGAACGGGCCTTTCTTTGTGGATCGGGACATTTCGGATTACCTCAAGAAGCGGTCTTCGCCTTGCGGCGATCCTGCACGATCATCCAGCCCCAGACCTTGCGCTTGTTGCGCGTCTTGTAGCCCTTGGAGAGCTGGTTCCATGGGGACCGGGGATAGTTGCCGCCTTTCGACTTGCCGCGGCCGCCGCCGAGCGGATGGTCCACCGCGTTCATCGCCCCGCCGCGGACCGTGGGCTTGATGCCCAACCGCCGCGACCGGCCGGCGTTGCCGAGGTTGATCGTATTGTGCTCGATGTTCGAGACCTGGCCGATGGTGGCCATCGATTCCAAGGGGATCAGCCGCACCTCGCCCGAGGGCATCTTCAGGTGCGCATAGCCGGCCATCTTGGACATCAGCTGAGCCTGGGCGCCGGCCGAGCGGATGAGTTGGCCGCCCTTGCCGGGGATGAGCTCGACGTTGTGGACGAAGAGGCCGTCCGGGATCTTCTCGATCGGCATGGCGTTGCCGACCTTGATCTCGGCCCCGGCTCCGCTGACGATCATGTCGCCGACCTTCAAGCCGACCGGGTGCAGGATATAGCGCTTTTCGCCGTCCTTATAGTGGACGAGGCAGATGCGCGCCGACCGGTTCGGATCGTACTCGATGGTCGCGACCTTGCCCGGCACGCCGAGCTTGTCGCGCTTGAAGTCGATGATCCGGTAGGCCTGCTTGTGGCCGCCGCCGATATGGCGGACCATGCGCACGCCGGTGTTGTTTCGCCCGCCGCTCTTGCGCAGGCCGCGGGTGAGGCTCTTCTCGGGTGTGGTCGAGGTGATCTCCGAGAAATCCGCCACGTTCATGTGGCGGCGCGACGGGGTATAGGGCTTGAAGCTCTTGATGGGCATGTTAGCCTGCCTGCTCCACGAGATCGATCTTTTGGCCCTCGCCGAGCGTCACGATGGCCTTCTTCCAGTCCACACGCTTGCCCTGACTGCGGCCGAAGCGCTTCATCTGGCCGAGCACGTTCATGGTGCGGACGTTCACAACCTTCACTTTGAAGATGTCCTGGATGGCGCGCTTGATGTCCGGCTTGCAGGCCGTCGGCGCCACCTCGAAGACGTACTGGTTGAACTTCTCCTTGAGGATCGTGCTGCGCTCGGTGAGGAGCGGCCGGTTCACGATCGTGTATGGGTTGAATTCAGTCATGGTCAGTTCCAATGGGTGCTGAGTTTTTCAAGAGCGCCCTTGGTCACGATCAGCTTGTCGCAGTTCAGCACCGCGTAAGCGTTGAGCTGCGTCGGCAGCATGATCTTGAGCTCCGGGATGTTGCGGCTCGCCGTGGCCAAGCCTTTGTCCTGCGCCTCGATCACCAGCAGCGACTTCGTCCTGGCGCCCAAGGCCTTGAGCATGTCCGCGACCTGCCGGGTCTTGCCTCCATCGATGGCCAGGCCGTCGAGCACGCGCAGCGCGCCCTCGGCCGCCCGCACGCTCAGGGCGTGCGCCAGCGCCAGCTTCGCCTTGCGGCGCGGTATGGACACGTGGAAGCTGTGCCGCCGCGGCCCGTGCGCGACCGCGCCGTGGCGCCACAGCGGCGAGCGGATCGAGCCTGCCCGCGCCCGGCCCGTGCCCTTCTGCTTCCACGGCTTGTGGCCTCCGCCGGAGACCTCGGAGCGGGTCTTGGTGTTGGCCTGGCCCCGCCGCTGGTTCTGCAGGTAGATGGTGGTCACCTCATGCAGGAGCTCGCGCGACGGTTCGACCGAGAAGACCTTCTCGGGCAGGGTCACGGAGCCGATCTCCTCGCCCTTGATGTTCAGGATCTTGGTTTCCATTATTTTTTCTCGGGTGCTGGAGCCGGCTTCGCCAGCCCAGCGGCCGGCTTCGCCGGCGCGGCGGCCGGCGCCTGGGCCGCCTGGGACTTGGCCGCTTGGGCCGCCGCTCGGGCGCCCTTGGCCTGGATGATGTTGCCCATCTTATCGCGCAGGACCTGCACGATCTTGCGGATCACCCGCACTTTCTTATCCTTGACGGTCTCGGCGACGACGACCACCGATCCCACCGGGCCCGGGACGGGGCCGTTGACGTAAATGAGATTCTTAGCGGGGTCCACCTGAACGACCTCGATCTTCTGGACCGACTGCATCTCGTGGCCCATGTGTCCGGCCATGCGCTGGCCGGGCAGGACGCGTCCCAAAGAGCGACGCGCCGCCAGCGAGCCGGGAGAGCGCTCCTTGTCCGAGGCGCCGTGCGAAGCCGGCATGCCGCGGAAGTTGTGGCGCTTCATCACTCCGGCAAATCCCTTGCCCTTGGTCAGACCGCGCACGTCGACGTAGTCGAGCGGCTTGAAGCGGCCGTCGATGTCGACGATCTGGCCGACAGCGAAGCCCTTCACGTCCGGCGTGCGGAACTCGCGCAAGGCCTTGGCCGGAGCGATGCCCGCGGCCTTGAACTGCCCGGCCAGAGGCTTGACCACGTTCTTCTCCTTGCGCTTGCCGAAGGCGAGCTGGACGGCCGTGTAGCCGTCCTTGTCGGCGGTCCGCAAGCTTGAGACGGTGCACGGGCCCGCCTGGATGACGGTGACCGCGCGCAGGTGGCCCTGGCCGTCGTAGACCTGGGTCATCCCTTTCTTCTCTCCCAAAATGTGGCGAAAGCCTGTTGGGGCTTTCGCCACCGCCGTTGTTTCTACGGCAGCGGGTTCTTTGGCGGTCGAGCTTGCCCCGCCGCCCGTTTCATCGGGCTTCTTCTCTTCCTCTTTCTTCGCTTCCTCAGCCATGAGAACCTCTAAAGCTTGATTTCGACGTCCACGCCGCCCGGCAGGTCGAGCTTCATCAGCTCGTCGACCGTGCGCGAGGTCGGGCTCTTGAGCTCGATCAAGCGCTTGTGCGTGCGCATCTCGAACTGCTCCCGCGACTTCTTGTCCACGTGCGGCGAGCGCAGGACGCAGTACTTGCGGATGTGGGTCGGCAAGAGCACGGGCCCGGCGATGACGGCGCCCGTGCGCCGCGCGGTCTCGACGATCTTGTTGACCGACTGGTCGAGCACCCGATGATCATAGGCGCGCAGGCGGATGCGGATGCGGCTTTGCGGAGTGATCTGCGTGGTATCTGCCATGGTTACTCCAGGATCTCGGCGACGACGCCGGCGCCCACGGTGTGGCCGCCCTCGCGGATGGCGAAGCGCAGCCCCTGCTCCATGGCGATCGGCGTGATCAGGCTCACGAGCATGTCGATGTTGTCGCCCGGCATCACCATCTCCACTCCCGCCGGCAGCTCGCACGAGCCCGTCACGTCGGTGGTCCGGAAATACCACTGCGGGCGATAGCCCTTGAAGAACGGCGTGTGCCGTCCGCCCTCCTCCTTCGTCAAGACGTACACCTTCGCCTTAAACTTGGAGTGCGGCTTGATCGAGCCGGGCTTGGCCAGCACCTGGCCGCGCTCGACGCCCGATTTTTCGACGCCGCGCAGCAGGATCCCCACGTTGTCGCCCGCCCGCCCCTCGTCGAGGAGCTTGCGGAACATCTCGACGCCGGTCGCCACGGTCTTCGTCGTCTCCTTGACGCCGACGATCTCGATGGCCTCGCCCACCTTGACGATGCCGCGCTCGATGCGGCCCGTGGCCACGGTCCCGCGGCCGGTGATCGAGAACACGTCCTCGACCGCCATCAGGAACGGCTTCTCCGTCTCGCGCTTGGGCTCCGGCACATAGGAGTCCAAAGCCTCCATCAGCTTGATGATGGAGCCTTCGCCGATCTCCGACTTGTCGCCTTCCAGCGCCTTCAAGGCCGAGCCGCGGATCACCGGCACCTTGTCGCCCGGGTACTCGTACTTGGTGAGGAGCTCGCGAACCTCGAGCTCGACCAAGTCCACCAGGTCCTTGTCCGCCACGTCGATCTTGTTCAGATAGACCACGAGGTAGGGCACGTTCACCTGGCGGGCGAGCAGCACGTGCTCGCGCGTCTGCGGCATCGGGCCGTCGGCCGCGCTGACGACCAGGACGGCGCCGTCCATCTGCGCCGCGCCGGTGATCATGTTCTTGATGTAGTCGGCGTGGCCGGGGCAGTCGACGTGGGCGTAGTGGCGGCTCTTCGTCTCGTACTCCTGGTGGTGGACGTTGATCGTCACGCCGCGCGCTTTCTCTTCGGGGGCGTTGTCGATCTCGTCGTAGGCCTTGGCCTGGCACAATCCTTGCCTGGAAAGCACCTGCGTGATCGCCGCGGTCAAGGTCGTCTTGCCGTGGTCCACGTGTCCGATCGTGCCGATGTTCACGTGCGGCTTGGTCCGGTCGAATTTCGCCTTTGCCATCTGTCTCTCCTAAATTACCTTGCCTTCCCGTTATTGTCGCCGCCCTGCCCGCCGGCGGCATGCTTCTCGACGATCGCCTTCAAAACGTTCGCCGGCACCTCGTCGTAGTGGCTGGGCTCCATGACGAAGGCCGCCCGGCCCTGGGACATGGAGCGCACCGCCGTCGCGTAGCCGAACATCTCCGAGAGCGGCACCGTGGCGCGGACGAACTTGACGTTGCCGCGCGTGCCCATCTCCACGATCTTGGCGCGGCGGCTGTTCAAATCGCCGATGACGTCGCCCATGTACTGCTCGGGGGTCGTGGCCTCGAACTTCATGATCGGCTCGAGGATCGTCGGGCTCGCCTTCTTGCAGCCGCTCCGGAGCGCCATGGCGCCCGCGATCTTGAAAGCGATCTCCGAGGAGTCCACCTCGTGGAACGAGCCGTCGACGACCGTGACCTTGAGGTCCACGAGCGGGAAACCCGCCAGCGCGCCGCCGTCCAAGGCCTCGCGCACCCCCTTCTCGATGGCGGGGATGAATTCCTTCGGGATGCGGCCCTGCTTGACCGCGTCGACGAACTCGAAACCCTTGCCCATCTTCTGGGGCTCGATCTCGAGCCAGCAGTGCCCGTACTGCCCACGGCCGCCGGACTGGCGGATGAACCTGCCCTCTTCCTTGACCTTCTTGCGGATGGTCTCGCGGTAGGCGACCTGGGGGCGGCCGACGTTGGCGGCGACCTTGAACTCGCGCTTCATGCGGTCGACGATGATCTCGAGGTGCAGCTCGCCCATGCCGGAGATGATGGTCTGCCCGGTCTCGGTGTCGGTCCTGATGCGGAAAGTCTGGTCTTCCTCCGCCAGGGCGGCCATCGCGTGCCCCATCTTCTCCTCGTCGGCCCTCGACTTCGGCTCGATGGCGACGCTGATGACGGGCTCCGGGAACTTGATGGTCTCGAGGAGGATCGGATCGTCCTCCACCGACATCGTCACGCCGACGCGCGAGTTCCTCATCGCGACGGTGGCGGCGATGTCCCCGGCGAACACCTCCTGGATCTCCTCGCGCTTGTTGGCGTGCATGCGCAGGATGCGGCCGATGCGCTCGGTGGTGCCGGTGCCGGTAAAATACACCGTGTCCCCCACGGTCAGGTGGCCGGAATAGACGCGGAAATAAGCGAGCTTGCCGACGAAGGGATCGGGCTGGAGCTTGAACATGAGCGCCGTGAAGGGCTCGGTGTCTTCCGGCTTGCGCTCGATAGGCTCTCCGGTCCTCGGGTCGGTGCCCTTGACCGGCGGCAGCTCCTGCGGGCAGGGCAGGAAGTCGCAGACCGCGTCCAGCATCGGCTGCACGCCCTTGTTCTTATAGGATGAGCCGCACAGGACGGGGAAGATCTTCGACTGCAGCACGCCGACGCGCAGGGCCTTGCGCAGCTGCGCCGGCGTGAAATTATGCTTGCCCTCGATGTACTTGTGCATCATCGGCTCATCGAAGTCGACCACCTGCTCGATGAGCCGGTCGTGCCACTTCATGGCCTCAAGCTTCATCTCGGCCGGGATCTCGGTGACCTCCCACTTCGCCCCAAGCTCCTCTCCGTGCCAAACGAGGGCCTTCATCTCGATGAGGTCGATCAAACCGACGAATTTCTCCTCGGAGCCGATCGGCAGCTGGATGGCGACCGCGTTGGCGCCGAGCTTCTCCTTCAGCGTGTTGAAGGACATATAGAAGTCGGCGCCGAGCCGGTCCATCTTGTTGATGTAGGCGACGCGCGGCACATGGTACTTGTCGGCCTGGCGCCACACGGTCTCGGACTGCGGCTCCACCCCCTGCACGCCGTCGAAGCAGACGACCGCCCCGTCGAGCACGCGCAGCGAGCGCTCGACCTCGGCCGTGAAGTCCACGTGTCCGGGGGTGTCGATGATGTTGATCTGATACTCGACGTCGCTGCGCTTCCACTGGCAGTAGGTCGCCGCCGCGGTGATCGTGATGCCGCGCTCGCGCTCTTGGGGCATCCAGTCGGTCGTCGTCGAGCCCTCGTGCACCTCGCCGATCCTGTGGAGGCGGCCGGTGTAATAGAGGATGCGCTCGGTCGTCGTGGTCTTGCCGGCGTCGATGTGCGCGATGATGCCGATGTTGCGCACGCGATCGAGCGAAACAGACCGACCGAGGGACTCTCCCTTCCCGGAACCCTTGCTGCGGGTCGCCATCAGCTTACTGGACTCCCTTCTTCATCCAATCTCCGTTTACCACCGATAATGCGCGAAGGCGCGGTTCGCCTCCGCCATCTTGTGCGTGTCCTCGCGCTTCTTGTAAGCCACGCCTTCCTTGCGGTTGCCGGCGAGGATCTCCTCGGCCAGCCGCTCGGCCATCGGCTTGCCCGTCTTGGCGCGAGCCGCGTCGATGATCCAGCGCATCGCGACGGTCGCGGAGCGCAGCGGCTTGACCTCGCTGGGCACCTGGTAGGTCGCGCCGCCCACGCGGCGGGGGCGCACTTCCAAGAGCGGCCGGATGTTTTCGATGCTCTGCGTGAAGATCTTGACCGGATCGTCCTTGCCCTTCTCCGCAAGGATGTCCATCATGCCGTAGACGCACTTCTCGGCGGCGTGCTTCTGGCCCTGGTAGTTCAGCTTGTTGATCAGCCGGGACAGCAGCACGTTGTTGTACTTGAAATCCCCGGGAGGGAGATCCCGGCGGTCGCGAGGTCGGAGTCCTTTTCTCGGCATATCGTTATCCTAGGCCTGGGGTTGCGCGCCGGCCTTGGGGCGCTTGGCGCCGTAGAGCGAGCGGCCCTGGCGCCGGCCGTCGACGCCCGCGGTGTCGAGCACGCCGCGGATGATGTGGTAGCGCACGCCCGGCAGGTCCTGCACCTTGCCGCCGCGCACCATGACGATCGAGTGCTCCTGCAAGTTGTGGCCCACGCCCGGGATGTAGGCCGTCACCTCCATGCCGCTGGTGAGCTTGACGCGCGCCACCTTGCGCAGAGCCGAGTTGGGCTTCTTGGGCGTCGTCGTGTACACGCGCGTGCACACGCCCCGGCGCTGGGGGCACGACATCAAGGCCGGAGCCTTGGTCTTATTGCGCAGCGGGCTTCGCCCGATGCGGATCAGCTGATTGATGGTCGGCATTATTCTTTCCTCGTATAGAGCCCCGTGCCCGCCGGGATCATATGCCCGATGATCACGTTCTCCTTCAAACCCTTCAGCGTATCGACCTTGGCGGTGGTAGCCGCCTCGGTCAGCACGCGCGTCGTTTCTTGGAAGCTCGCGGCGCTCACGAAAGAATCGGAGGCCAGCGACGCCTTGGTGATGCCCAAGAGCACCGGCTCCGCCTGGGCTTCCTTGCCGCCTTTGCCCGCGATCTCCCGGTTGGCTTCCTCGAAGACGAAGCGGTTGACGATCTCGCCCTTCAGGAAGGCCGTGTCGCCGCTGTCGGCGATCTTCACGTTCTCGAGCATCTGGCGCACGATGCACTCGATGTGGCGGTCCGAGATGGTCACGCCCTGCAGGCGGTACACCTCCTGGATCGCGTTGACGAGATACTCCTGCACCTCCTTGACGCCCTTGACCCGCAGGACGTAGTGCGGGTTGATGGCGCCGTCGGAGAGAGGCTCGCCCACGCCCACGCGGTCGCCCTCGTAGACCACGAGGTGGCGCCCCTGCGGGATCACGTACTCATGGACCAGGTCGGTCTCCTCGTTCTTGACCGAGACGTTGATGAGGCCCTTGGCGCTGATGCCGAGGCTGACGACACCCTCGATCTCGCTGATGATGGCCGAGCTCTTGGGGCGGCGCGCCTCGAACAGCTCCGAGACGCGCGGCAGTCCTCCCGTGATGTCCTTGGTCTTGGAGACCTCTTGCGGGATCTTGGCCAGGACGTCGCCGGGCTCCACCTCTTGTCCCTGCTCGATGGTCAGGATGGTATCGATGGGCAGGGGATAGGTCGCGACCTCCTTGCCCTTCCTCTCGACGATCAGGCGCGGGTTGAGCTTCTCGGCGCGGTGCTCGATGATGCGCCGCTCGATGATGCCCGTGATCTTGTTGCGCTCCTCGTGGAGCGTCACGCCTTCCTTCACGTCGACGAGCCGGATCTTGCCCTCGTGCTCGGTGATGACCGGCTTGGCGTAGGGGTCCCACTCGGCCAAAAGCTCCCCTTCCTGCACCTTCTTGCCGTCCTCGACCTTGAGGCGGCCGCCGAAGGCCACGCGATGCTCCTCGACCTGCTTGCCGCCCGCGGCGTGAACGAAGATGACGCCGTTGCGCGACACGCAGACGATCTGGCCGTCGCGGTTCTTCAGCGTGCGGATCTGCTTGAACTCGACCTTGCCGTCCACGCCGGACACGGCCTGACTCCTCGTCGCGATGCGCGAGGCGGTGCCGCCGATGTGGAACGTCCGGAGGGTGAGCTGGGTGCCGGGCTCGCCGATCGACTGGGCGGCGATGATGCCGACCGCCTCGCCCCTCTCGGCCATGCGGCCGGTGGCGTTGTTCATGCCGTAGCACAGGGCGCACACGCCGTGCTCGGTCTCGCAGGTGAGCACCGAGCGCACGCGCACGGCCTTCACCCCGGCCTTCTCGATCAACTCGGCCGCTTCCTGGGTCACATACTCGCCGCCCTTGACCAAGACCTCGCCCTCCTTGGCCTTGCCCTCGGCCTCGAGGACGATATCCTCGAGGACCACGCGGCCCAGAAGGCGCTCCTTCATCGGCTCGATGACCTCATCGCCCGAAGACAGCGGGATGAGCTTGACGCCGTTGATCGTCCCGCAGTCCTGCTCGGTGATGACGAGGTCGTGCGCGACGTCGACCAAGCGCCGGGTCAGATAGCCGGCGTCGGCGGTCTTGAGCGCGGTGTCGGAGAGGCCCTTGCGTCCGCCGTGCGTCGACAGGAAGTACTCGAGCACGCTCAGGCCCTCGCGGAAGTTCGAGACGATGGGCGACTCGATGATCTCGCCCACGGCGCCCGTCAGCTTCGACTGAGGCTTGGCCATGAGGCCGCGCATGCCGGCCAGCTGGCGGACCTGCTGGCGGCTGCCGCGCGCGCCCGAGTCGGCCATGAGGTAGACGGCGTTGAAGCGGGAGGTGTCCGCCTTGTAGGGCTCGGACTCCTGCTTCTTCATCTCGTCGAACATCACGTCGGAGACCCGGTCGGTGACGTGCGTCCAGATGTCGATGACCTTGTTGTAGCGCTCCGACTCGGTGATGACGCCCGCCTTGGCCTGCTTCTCGATCTCGCGCACGTCGCCGCGCGCCTTGACGATGAGCTCCTTCTTGATCGGCGGGATCTTCATGTCCGTGATGGAGATGGTGATGCCCGCCTTGGTGGCGTACTCGAAGCCGAGGCGCTTGAGATTGTCGAGCAGGACCACGGTCTGATAGTGGCCGAGCCGCTTATAACAGAGCTCGACAAGCTTCTGGAGCTCCTTCTTGCTGAGCGCGGCGTTGGTGTTCAAGAGGCCTTGCGCCGCCACCTTGTCGACGGCGAAGGCCCCCCCGCGCAGGGCCAGCGGAACGACCTCGTTGAAGATCACCCGGCCGACGGTCGTGGAGTCCTTCCACAGCGCCGCGTCGTGCCCGGCCTTCTCGTCGAGCTCCGGCTCGACGATCTGGTTGATGCCGCGCACCTTGATGCGGGCGTGCAGGTCGACCTTGCCGGCCTGGAAGGCCATGAAGGCCTCGGTCGGGTCGGAGAAGATCATGCCCTCGCCGGTCTCGCCCGGCTTGGACTTGGTCAGATAATGAAGACCGAGCACCATGTCGTGCGACGGCGTCGCGATCGGCCGGCCGGAGGCCGGCGACAGGATGTTGTTCGACGCCATCATGAGCACGCGGGCCTCGAGCTGCGCCTCCTGCGAGAGCGGCACGTGGACGGCCATCTGGTCGCCGTCGAAGTCGGCGTTGAAGGCCGCGCAGCACAGCGGATGCAGCTGGATCGAGCGCCCCTCGACGAGCACCGGCTCGAAGGCCTGGATGCCGAGGCGGTGAAGCGTCGGCGCGCGGTTGAGCATGACGGGGTGGCGCTTGGTCACCTGCTCCAGGATGTCCCAGATCTCCGGGCGCACCCGCTCGAACATGCGCTTGGCGGCCTTGAGCGTCAGGCTTTCGCGCTTCATCAGCTCGCGGATGATGAACGGCTTGAACAGCTCCAGCGCCATCTCCTTGGGCAGGCCGCACTGGTTGAGCTTCAGGTTCGGGCCGACGACGATGACGGAGCGGCCGGAGTAGTCGACGCGCTTGCCGAGGAGGTTCTGGCGGAAGCGCCCCTGCTTGCCCTTCAGGATGTCGGACAAGGACTTCAGGGGGCGGTTGCCCGCGCCGATGACGACCTTGCCGCGGGCGCCGTTCTCGATGAGGGCGTCCACCGCTTCCTGCAGGAGGCGCTTCTCGTTGTAGACCATCACCTCGGGCGCCCGCAGTGCCTCGATGTGCTTCAACCGGTTGTTGCGGTTGATGATGCGGCGATAAAGGTCGTTGAGGTCCGAGGTCGCGAAGCGGCCGCCTTCCAGCGGGACGAGCGGGCGCAGCTCCGGCGGGATGACCGGCAGGGCCGTCATGATCATCCACTCGGGGCGGTTGCCGGACTCGACGAGGCCCTCGAGGATGCGCAGGCGGCGGATGAGCTTGGTGCGCTCGGTCTCGGACTGCGCGCCGTGCACCTTCTCCTTGATCTCGACCGACTCTTTCTTGGGGTCCACCTCGGCCAAGAGCTGCTGGATGGCGCCCGCGCCGATGCCGACCTTCAGCTTATGGCCGTACTCCTGCTTGGCCTTGCGGACCTCCTCTTCGCTCAAGAGATCGCCCTTGGTGAACACCTTGCGCCCGCCCTGGTCCACGAGGTCGTCGGTGACGACGTAGCTCGCGTAGTAGACGATGCGCTCGAGGTCCGAGGTCCTCATGTTGAGGATGATCCCGATGCGCGAGGGGGTCTTCTTCAGGAACCAGATATGCGCGACGGGCACCGCCAGCTCGATGTGGCCCATGCGCTCGCGGCGCACCTTCTGCTCGGTCACCTCGACGCCGCAGCGGTCGCAGGTGATGCCCTTGAACTTGATCCAGCGGTACTTGCCGCAAGCGCACTCGTAATCGTGCGCCGGGCCGAAGATGCGCTCGCAGAACAGGCCGTCGCGCTCGGGCTTGAGCGTGCGGTAATTGATGGTCTCGGGCTTCTTCACCTCGCCGAAGGACCAGTTGCGCACCTGCTCGGGGCTGGCCAAAGACAAGCGGATGGCGTTGAAGTCGAAGAAATTGAGCGAATCGGTCTTCTTCTTCTTCTTGCCGACGGACGAGAGCTTGCGATCGAATGCGGTGACGGGAGAGCTGGCCATTATCGGAGCGCCTCCTTCTTGGCGGTTTCCGCCTTCGCCTCGTTGGGCAGGATCTTACCGTCTTTGACCTTGAGGAGCTCCACGCGCAGCCCCAGGGCCTGCAGTTCCTTCACGAGAACTTTGAACGATTCGGGCACTCCCGGCGGCGACGGGGGCTCACCCTTGATGATCGCCTCGTACATCTTGGTGCGCCCGGTCACGTCATCGGACTTGACCGTGAGGAACTCCTGCAGGGCGTTGGCCGCGCCGTAGCCCTCGATAGCCCACACTTCCATCTCGCCGAAGCGCTGGCCGCCGAACTGCGCCTTGCCGCCGAGCGGCTGTCGGGTGATGAGGCTGTAGGGGCCGGTGGACCGGGCGTGGATCTTGTCCTCGACCAGGTGGATGAGCTTCATGATGTACATGTAGCCCACCGTGATCTTCTCCTGGAACGGATCGCCGGTCCGGCCGTCGTAGAGGGTGATGCGGCAGTCGTCGCTCGGCAGGTACTTCTCCGGGACGCCGCGCTCCTTGAGCTCCTTCTTGGCCGTGGCGACCATGTCCATGACCTCGGACTCCTTGGCGCCGTCGAACACCGGGCAGATCATCTGGGTGTCCAAGGTGTGCGCCGCCCAGCCGAGCATGGTCTCTAAGAGCTGGCCGATGTTCATGCGCGACGGGATGCCCAGGGGCGAGAGCACGACGTCGAGCGGCGTGCCGTCCGGCAAGAACGGCATATCCTCGGCCGGCAGGACCTTGCTGACCACGCCCTTGTTTCCGTGGCGGCCGGCGAACTTGTCGCCGACCTGAAGCTTGCGCTTGGAGGCGACGTACACCTTGACCACCTTGTTGACGGTGACCGGCAGGTCGTCTCCCTGCTTGATGTTCTCCTTCTCGCGGGCCGCGTCCTCGCGCAGCTTCTTCTCCATGAGCTTGAGGAACAGGCCCAACCGCTCTTCCTCTTCCTTCTTCTTGGCGCCCTTGATCTCCTCAAGCTCCTCGGTGCGGTCCTTGCGGTACTGGCGCAGGGAGGCCAGGGCCGCCTCCATCCGCTCGTCGACCGTGTCGATGCGCTTCTTCTCCTCGGGCTTCGAGAGCTTCTCGCGGCGGACGAAGACGCGCACGCCGATGACCTTGCCGCTGACTCCGGGCGGCACGCGCAGCGAGGCA
>JAPLKK010000208.1 GCA_026388115.1 Elusimicrobiota bacterium
ATAGGCGCGTGGCCCGCATCCTGGTCATCGACGACGAGGCGTCCATCCGCGACCTCCTCAAGGAGATCCTCGCGGGCCACGGTCATCAGGTGGAGACCGGCGCCGACGGCCGGGAGGCGGTGCAGCTGGCGCGCAAGAACCGCTACGACCTCCTCATCCTCGACCGGAACATGCCGTTCATGACCGGCCTGGAAGCCGCGCAAATGATCCGCGCCGACGCCAAGAACGAGAACCGGAACGTCAAGATCCTCATGTGCACCTCGGCCAGCTTTCCGCGCGAGGTCGATGAGGCCTTCGATGCCGGGGCCAACGACTATCTCCTCAAGCCGATCAACCTGAAGAGCCTCAACCAGAAGGTCCAGTCGCTGCTGATTCTCAAGTAGAATCTGCCTTTTTTTGCCCTTGACGCCGAGAAGGCTATGAGTTATTCTTCCGTTTCTTGTGTTGTACACCGTTAGGGAAGTAGGAGTCCTTTAATGAAGAAAACCGCCAAGAAGGGAGCAGTCGCCGAAGCCCCCAAGGCCAAGCCCGCGCCGCGGGCCGAGGGCATCTCCAAGCGCGACATCGCCCCTCTGCGCAAGAAGCTGCTCGAGGAGCGGGACAAGCTGATGAAGGCGGTGCGCCAGAAGCAGGAGCGCGACATCGAGGTGGGGCAAGAGGTCGGCGACGAGGCCGACCAGGCGACCAGCTCGCAGGAAAAGGAGATGCTCTTCGAGCTCTCCGACAACGAACGGGTGATGCTCGACCAGATCGAGGGCTCTTTGCGCAAGATGGAAAAGAACGCTTACGGCCTGTGCGAGTCCTGCCAGAAGCCCATCGCCAAGGCGCGCATCCTAGCCGTGCCCTACGCGCGCTACTGCATCCAGTGCCAGGGCACCGCCGAGAGCGCCTCCGTCTAAAGTGAAGGCCGTTCTTCTCGAGGCCTTCGGCGGCCCCGAGAATCTCCATTTCACCGACCACGACGACCCGAAGCCCGGACCCGGCGAGGCGCTCGTGCGCGTGCGCGCGTGCGCCCTCAACCACCTGGACCTCTGGGTGCGCGACGGCATCCCCGCCTACAAGATCGGCCTGCCGCACATCCTCGGCTGCGATGTGGCGGGGGAAGTCGTCCTCTACGGCCCCGGCGCCTCCGGGCCGAAGCCCGGGAGCCGGGTCGTGGTGTGCCCGGGCAAGTCGTGCGGCCGCTGCCTGGCGTGCCTGAGCGGGCAAGACAACCGCTGCAAGGAGTACGGCATCATCGGCGCCCAAGGCGGCCCCGGCGGCTACGCCGAGCTGGTCGCGGTCCCGGCGCACAACCTCTTTCCGATCCCTCCGGGGATGAGCGACGAGGCGGCGGCGAGCTTTCCGCTCACGTTCCTCACGGCCTGGCACATGCTGATCACGCAGGCGGGGCTGCGCCCCGGCCGGACGGTGCTCGTCATCGGAGCGGGAAGCGGCGTGGGCGTCGCCGCCATTCAGGTCGCGGCCATGGCCGGAGCGCGGGTCATCGCGGCCTCGACCTCCGCCGAGAAGCTGGAGGCGGCGCGCAAGCTGGGGGCCCGAGAGGTCATCCAGAGCCCGCCCGACGACCTGGTGCGCCAGGCCCGCAAGCTCACCGACGGACGCGGCGTGGACGTCGTGTTCGAGCATGTCGGCGAAGCGGTGTTCGGCGCGGCGCTCAAGGCCCTGGCTCCGGGCGGGATGCTGGTGACCTGCGGCGCGACCAGCGGCCCCCTGGTGCAGCTCGACCTGCGCTTCGTCTTCAGCCGCGAGCTGCGCATCCAAGGCGCGATGATGGGCGGCCTCGCCGAGTTCAATGACGTCATGCGCGCGGTCTCCGACGCGAAGCTCTCGCCCGTCGTCGATTCCACCTTCCCGCTCGAGGAAGCGCGCCGCGCCCACGAGTACCTCGCGTCGCGCCGGCAGTTCGGGAAGGTCGTCCTGAAAATCCCGTGAGCCGCCGCTGGCTGTGGACGCTCCTCGCGACGGCGGCCATCCTTCCTTTTGTCGGACTCGGCCATCCGCTGTGGGAGGTGGACGACGCCCGCTACGCCGAGGTGCCGCGAGAGATGGTCGAGCGCGGCGATTGGCTCACCCCCAGGCTCGATTACCTCGATTACGTCGAGAAGCCGCCCTTGCCCTACTGGCTCACGTGCGTCTCGTATTCGGTCTTCCACGTCTCGGAAGCTTCCGCCCGCCTGCCGCTCGCGCTGTGGGCGCTGGCGGCGCTCGCCGGGACCGCGACGCTCGGCGCCTGGCTCTTCGGCGCCGAGATCGGCCTCGCCTCCGCGCTGATCCTCGCCACGACCGCGGCGTTCCTGGGGCTCAGCCACGTCCTCACGCCGGACCTGCCGCTTTCGGCGGTGCTCGTCTGGACGATGGCCCTATGGCTGAGAGCGATGCGGAGGCCCGAGGACGCGCCCTGGGCCTCGGCCGCGGCCGGCGCGTGCATGGCCCTCGCGGTGCTGTGCAAGGGCTTGGTCGGCGTCGTCTTTCCGGTCGCCTGGACCGCCGCCCTTGCGCTGTTTTTTCCGGAGCTGCGGCCGGGCTACAAGCGCTCGCTCGCGGGCTGGCTCATCCCGCTCTTCCTTCTGATCGCCGCGCCGTGGTTCCTCTTGATGGAGAGGCTGCACCCCGGCTTCTTCGGCTTCTTCTTCGGCGAGCAGCACTTCCAGCGCTTCATGTCCGGAGCCGCGAAATACCGGCGCTACGGCCCGTGGTGGTATTTCTTCCCCGTCGATCTGGCGGCCACGCTGCCGTGGACGCCCGCGTTGGGGGCGGCCGCCCTCGCCGTGGTCCGGCCGGGCGAGCGCGGCGCGCCGCCGCCGGACCTGCGCCTCGCGCGCCAACTCGGCCTCTGGGTGCTGGGCGTGTTCGCTTTCTTCTCGCTGTCCAGCTCGAAACTCCCGACCTACATCCTGCCGCTCATGCCCCAGCAGGCGGTGTTGGCCGCATGGATTCTCCTGCGCGCCGAGGGCGCGCCCCAATCCTGGGTCCGCGGCCTGGCCTTCGGCCTCGGCATCACGCTGGTCCTCGCCTTGCCCGCGCTTGGG
>JAPLKK010000118.1 GCA_026388115.1 Elusimicrobiota bacterium
GGCCCCGCCCGAAGGGGGGGCCTTCTCTGATCGCTTAAGGCTAGGCCTTAGGCGTTGACCATCTTGGCGCGGGAGACGTCGCCCTTCTTGTCCAGGTAATAAAGATAGCCGGACTCCTTCTTCACGCCGACCTTCACGACCTTCTCGGGCTTGCCGCCCTTCTTTCCGCCGCGAGCCATCTTCGCGCGCGAAACGTCGCCCTGCTTGTCGATGTAATAGAGGAAGCCATCTTCCCGCTTCACGCCAGCCTTCGCCACTTTCTATGCCATGTTTCGAGTGTCCTCCGATAATTTGTCTCAACGCCGACGACGGCGCTGCGAATCCACAATACAACACTGCGCGCGGAAAATGCAAGCGATTTTCTCGTCGGGGCTCCGACGGCCGTCGGGCCCGACGGCCGTCGGAGCTCGCGGCGCAAGCGCGAACGCTTGCGCCGCTGCCTCAGATGCCGTGTCAGGCCGTGCGCGAAGCGCACGGCCGAATTAGTCGTTCTATTTCGAGGACGTGCGGAACAGCGGGATCTGCGGCTCGCTCGGCTGGGTGATGAGCGCCTCTTTGAGCCACTGGTCGACGAGCGGCTTGGAGAACCGGTACTGGCGGCCGATGCGCGAGGCGGGGATCCTCTTCTGGCGGATGAGGTTGTAGATCTTGGAGCGGCCCATCCCGAGATACTGCGCCAGCGCCTTGATGTCCATCACCTCGGGCGGGGGGCCGGTGAAAGTCTTCCGCGGGGCTTTCCTTCGGCGCTTGGCCATGTGTTGTTATTGTAGTCCAGGTGCCATCTTCTGTCAAGTTTTCGTCGATACTTTAGTGGTAGATGTCCTCCCACCAGCCGCCCGCCGCCCGGGGGCTCGATGCTCCGTCGGTGCGGGCCGAGAGCTCGGACGAGCCCTCGAGCACGGAAAGGCGCGCGGTCCCGTCGGCGTCGATCGCCAGCTCCGCGGCGCCCGAGCCGAGCCTCGCCGCGGCGCGCGGCGTGACCACGCGCACCTGGTCCGGGGAGACCGCGGAGCTCCGCCAGTAGAGCGCTCCGCGGTCGAGCGAGAAGCCCGCCTGCGCGGGGAAGCTCCGCGGCGCCTGGAGGACCCGAAGGCGGCTTCCCGGCGACAGGGCGAGCAGGGCGCCGTCGTGAAAGCGCAGCTCCGCCGCGCCCTCGGCGGTCGCGACCTGATCCGAATCCCGGAGCAGGAGGCCGGAGCGGAGCTTGAGGCCGCGGCCCTCCCGCGTCAGCTCGCCGCCGCCCTTGACCGCGGAAACGACGACGTCGCTGTCTTGGGGAAGCGCCGCGGCCGAAGCGCCGCGCAGGGCCGCGCTCCACGCTCGCGCGCGGGCAAGGTCGCGCCGGGCGGCCTCGCGCGCCGGGCCGCTCGAGGAGTCCGCGCGCGCCTCTTCCTCGGCGGCGCGCAGCTCCTGCGCGGCCAGCCTCAGCGCTTGGGCCATGCGGGGGGCGACGGGAAAGGCCGGCGCCTTCTCGCCTTCCGCCGCCAGCCGCCATGGGACCGCGGCAAGCAGGAGCCCGGCCAGGCACGGGGGCCCCCATAGGCCGGCGCGGCGCACCGGCCCGATCCCCGTGCACAGCCGCAAGGAACCGGCTAGGAGGCGGTGCATGGCGGGAGTATATACCATAAAATGCGGGCGGCGCCCCGTCCGCGCGGGAGCCTCCTTCCAATAGCGTCCGTTTCCGCGAGGCCCCTTGTTGTTCCCTGCGTCGAGAATTTGTTATAGTTCTGCGCTATGCAAATCTATGAGACCGTGGTCGTGATCAAACCCCAGCTTTCGGATCCCGAAGTGCTCGAGGTGATCGACAAGACGAAGACGATCATCTCCGGCGAGGGCGGCGAGATCCTCAACGAGGACAAGTGGGGCCGGCGCAAGCTGACCTACCCGATCAAGCACGCGAAGGAGGGCTTCTACGCGTACCTGAAGTTCAAGTGCCCGCCGGCCGTGCTGCCGAAGCTCAGCCATCACTTCCGCGTCGTGGATTCGTTCTTGCGCACGATGACCGTCCAGGCGAACGAGCGGAAGATGAAGCCCGCGAAGGTGAAGAAATGACCGGCATCCGTCTTCCCGAGATCAACGTCCTCGTGATGAGCGGCCGCGTGACCCGCGACGCCGAGATCTTCTTCACGCAGTCAGGGACCGCGAAGCTGACCCTGCCCATCGCCGTCAACCGCCGCGTCAAGGACGCCAAGAGCGGCGAGTGGAAGGACGACACCTTTTTCATCGACGTCGTGGCGTGGAAGGAGCTGGCCGAGCGGTCGAAGGAGAAGGCCAAGAAGGGCGCGCCCGTCGTCGTCGAGGGGCGCTTGCAGGGCCGCAAATACGAGGACAAGAGCGGGCAGCAGCGCTCCGTGCTCGAAGTCGTCGCGAATCGCCTGCAGTTCCTGGCGATGGCCGACAAGTCCGCCGCCCCCGAAGCGGCGGCGGCGGCCGAGCCGGGGAGTCCGGCCGCCGGCGCAGGAGATCTAGAGGAGGTTCCGTTTTAAATGCCTGAAGAAACCACTGGAATGCAACCCGCCGCCGCGGCGACGCCCGCGGCCGCAACCGCCGCTCCGTCCTCGGCCGGGGCCGGAGCGCCTCGCCGGCGCGGCACTTTCGCGCCGCGGCGCAAGGTGTGCCGCTTCTGCGCGGAGAAGATCCGCGACATCGACTTCAAGCAGGTGCCGGTCCTGCGCACGTTCACGACCGAGCGCGGCAAGATCCTTTCGAGCCGCGTGACGGGGACCTGCGCCACGCACCAGCGGCAGCTGGCCCGCGCCATCAAGCGGGCGCGCAACCTCGCGCTGCTGCCTTTCGTCGCATCGTAACCGGCCGAGGGGGCACGATTCCATGAAGGTCATTCTGAAGTCCGACGTAGAGAAGCTGGGCCGGGCCGGCGACGTGAAGCAGGTCGCCACCGGCTACGCCCGCAATTTCCTCATCCCGCGCAAGCTGGCCCTCGAGGCCACGCCGGCCGCGCTGAAGTGGTCCGAGCAGGGGACGGAGCGCCGGGCCAAGCGCCAGACGACGCTGCTCGCCTTGGCCAAGGAGACCGCGGGCAAGCTCGCGAGCGTGCACCTTTCCTTCACCCGGCCCGTCGGCGAGCAAGGGAAGCTCTTCGGCTCGGTCGGCAAGTCCGACATCGCCGAGAGCCTCAAGGCCTCGGGCTTCACCATCGACAAGAAGACGATCCTGCTCCCGGCCGCCATCAAGGACGTCGGCGACCACGAGGTCGAGGTGAAGCTCGCGCACGACGCCGTCGCGAAGATCAAGGTCTCCGTCGTCGCGCGCGGCTAGGGCCGGCGCGCCGCCGCCCCATGGCCCAGCCCTCGCTGCAGGTCCCGCCGCAGGCCCTCGAGGCCGAGATGGCCGTCCTAGGCTCGATGCTCATCGAGGGCGAGGCGGTCGCCAAGGCCATCGAGCGCGTCGAGGAAGGCGACTTCTACAAGGACGCCCACCGCACGATCTTCTCGGCCATCCAGGGGCTGTTCGCGAAGGGCACCGCTCCCGACCTGGTGACGGTCGGCGAGGAGCTGCGCACGCGCGGCGCGATCGGCGAGGTGGGCGGCGTGCAGTACCTCAGCGAGTGCGTGCACAAGGTCTCGACGGCGGCCCACGTCGAGCATTACGCCGACCTCGTGCGCGAGAAGTCGATCCTGCGCCAGCTGATCAACGCCGCCACCCGCATCGTCGGCGACTGCCACTCCGAGCGGGATCCCGAGGAGCTGCTCGACGAGGCGCAGGAGCTCATCCTGAGGGTCGCGCAGAAGCAGGCGACCTCGGGCTTCGCGAACGTGGGCGACCTCGCGCACCAGGTGATCGAGGAGATCGAGCAGCTCCACCAGCGCAAGCAGGCCGTGACCGGGGTCGCCACGGGGCTGATCCAATTCGACAAGAAGACCTCCGGCCTGCAGAAGGGGGACCTGATCCTCATCGCGGCGCGGCCGAGCCAGGGCAAGACGGCGCTCGCCTTGAACATCGCGGCTCACGTCGTGCTGGAGAAGAAGCTCCCCGTCGCCTTCTTCTCGATGGAGATGTCGCGCTCGGCCATCATGCAGCGCTTGATCGCCAGCGAGGCGCGCGTCAACCTCTTCGAGGTCCGTTCCGGCTTCTTCAAGCGCGACCGGTGGACGCACCTCACCAACGCCGCGGCCCGCATCTCCGACTCCCCGCTCTTCATCGACGACACGCCCGGGCTCTCGGTGCTCGAGGTGCGCAGCCGCGCCCGCCGGCTCGCCTCCGACCTCAAGCGCAAGGGCAAGCCGCTCTCGATGATCATGATCGACTACCTCCAGCTGATGCACGGGCCCACGCGCCGCGTCGAGAGCCGCCAGCAGGAGGTCTCGGAGATCTCCCGCGGCTTGAAGTTCCTGGCGCGCGACCTCAATATCCCCGTCGTGGCCCTCTCGCAGCTGTCGCGGCGGGTGGAGGAGAAGGGGCGCGCCGACGGCAAGCCCCAGCTCTCGGATCTGCGCGAGTCGGGGGCGCTGGAGCAGGACGCGGACCTGGTCGCGTTCATCTACCGCGAGGCGGCCTACAAGCCGTCGGACCCGACCATCGACGAGAGCAAGGCCGAGATCATCATCGCCAAGCAGCGCCAGGGCCCGACCGGCTCCGTGGACGTGCGCTTCAACCGGGACGTGACCCGTTTCGATAATCTCGACCCCGATGCGCAGGAGCCGGGCGAGCCCGTCGAGGAGCAAGGGTCCATCATCTGATGGCGGCCGTCCGGGGGGCGAAAGGCCAAAGCCGGACCGCGCCCGTCGCGAGCGCCCCTTCCCAGCGCTTCTTCCGTCCGACGTGGGCCGAGGTGGACCTGCAGGCCCTGCTCCTCAATCAGCGGCGCTTCCGGGCGCGGCTGGGCCGCGGCACGAAGGTCATGTTCGTGGTCAAGGGCGACGCCTACGGCCACGGCGCCGTCCCGCTCGCGCGCTGGACCCAGGAGCAGAAGGGCGCGGATTGGCTCGGCGTCTCCTCCGTGGAAGAGGGGGTCGCGCTGCGGGAGGCGGGCGTGCGCCTGCCCATCCTCGTGCTCGGCTCGCTCTATCCTTTCGAGACGTTCCTCGCCGGCGTGCAGTATCAGCTCACGCCGACCGTGGCGAGCCTCGAGGGCGTGCAGCGCCTGGCCGAGGTGGCCCGCCGGGTCGGGCGCCCCGTCCGGTGCCATCTGAAGCTCGACACCGGCATGGGGCGCATCGGGATGGGGTGGCCCTCCGGGCTGGCGGTGGCCAAGAGCGTGGTCGCCACCGACGGGGTGGAGTTCGAGGGCGTCTATACGCATCTGTCTTGCGCCGAGTCCGACCCCGAGTTCACGCGGATGCAGCTCAAGCGCTTCAAGGCCGCGCTGTCGGACATGGCGCGCGCCGGCATCCGTGTGCGCCTGCGCCACGCGGCCAATTCCGCCGCGGCCCTGGGCTGTCCCGCCAGCCGCTTCGACCTCGTGCGGCCGGGGCTGGCGCTCTACGGGCTGTTCGGCAAAGGATTCACGCCGGTGCTGACGCTGAAGACCCGGCTCGTCTATCTCAAGACCGTGCAGGCCGGCACGCCCATCGGCTACGGCGCGAGCTTCCGGACGCGCCGCCGCTCGCGCATCGCGACGCTGCCCATCGGCTATGCCGACGGGATGCCCCGGCTGCTCTCCAACCGGGGCCGCGTCCTGGTGCACGGCCAAGAGTGCCCCATCGTCGGCATGATCTCGATGGATATGACGATGATCGACGTGACCGATGTCCCCGCCGCCCGCGTCGGCGACGAAGGCGTGCTGATCGGCGCCTCGGGCCGCTCCCGCGTCGGTTTTGAGGATTGGGCCGCGTGGTCGAAGACCATCCCCTACGAGACGGCGACCCGGCTCGGGCCCCGCGTGCCGCGGGTGTACCTGCAGTGAGCGACAGCCTCCCGGAGAGGGCCGCCGGCGGGCTGGCGGAGAAGGTCGGCGCCGCGTCGCTCCGCATGGCCGAGGGGATGGGGCAGTTCACTTTCCTCGTGCGCTCGACTTCCTACTGGTTCTGGCATTCCTCCATCGAGTGGCGCCAGGCCGTCATCCAGATGCTTCAGATCGGCGTGCAGTCCTTCCCGGTCAGCGCGCTGACGGCCCTGTTCACCGGCATGGTGCTCGCGCTCGAGACGGGCACCTCCTTCCAGAACCTCTTCGGCGAGCCGCTGTTCACCGGCACCATCGTCAGCTTCGCCATCGTCAAGGAGCTGGGCCCCGTGATGACCGCGGTCGTCGTGGCGGGCCGGGCCGGCGCCGCCATCGCGGCGGAGCTCGGCACGATGAACGTGACCGAGCAGATCGACGCGCTTTATACCCTCGGGACCGACCCCGTCCGCTACCTCGTCGTTCCCCGCGTCATCGCCTTCCTCGTCGTCCTGCCCCTGCTCACGGTGTTCTCGGACTTCGCCGGCGTCTTCGGCGGCGGGGTCGTGGCCTACTTCAAGCTCGGCATCCCGCCGAACGTCTATTGGCACGACGTGGTCGACCACCTGGACACCCAGCAGCTCTGGCACGGCCTCATCAAGACCTTCTTCTTCGCGTTCGCCATCTCCTTCATCTCCTGCTACAAGGGCATCCACGCGCGCGGCGGGGCCGAGGGCGTCGGGCGCGCCACGACCGAGGCGGTCGTCTACAGCATGGTGGCCGTCCTCGTCATGGACTACTTCGTGACCGCGATGCTCGTGGCGGTCGGCATCTCATGATCGAGGCCCGCGGCGTCAAGAAGACTTTCGGGGCGCACCAGGTGCTGCGCGGCATCGACCTCAAGGTCGACAAGGGAGAGACCCTCGTCATCATCGGCGGCTCCGGCTCGGGCAAGAGCACCTTCCTTAAATGCGTCATCGGCTTGGTCAAGCCGGACGAAGGCTCCATCTCCGTCGACGGCGTGGACATCACCAAGCTCGGCCACGAGGCCGAAGTGGCCGGCTACCGCCGCAAGTTCGGGTACTTGTTCCAGGATGGCGCCCTCTTCGACTCGCTCACGGTCGCCGAGAACGTGTGCTTCGGCCTGCGGTACCTGCGCGACGACATCCCGGAGACGAAGTACCGCGCCATCGCCGCCGACAAGCTGGCGCTGGTGGGCTGGAGCGGCATCGAGGACATGAAGCCGGCCCAGCTCTCGGGCGGCATGAAGAAGCGCGTGAGCCTCGCCCGGGCGATCGCGCCGGACCCCGACTACATCCTCTATGACGAGCCGCCCACGGGCCTCGATCCCCTCATGTCGGACATCA
>JAPLKK010000199.1 GCA_026388115.1 Elusimicrobiota bacterium
ACCGACGGGTATCATCGTTCCGAAGGCGGCGTCAAATTCCGCTTCACGGGTATCGCTGAGCTGCCCGCGATACTCGATTCCGCCATCCGATGAGCTCTCCGGCGATGACGTGGGCGGCCCGGTGGTCGCGCCTGGCCGTCACGCTGTCGGTGTGCGCGTTCTGCCTCGTCGTTCCCTGGACCGTGGCGGGAGCCAACATCGTGGCGGGCGTGGTCATCGCGAGCGTGGTCGCCTACGCGGTCTGCGGCGGCCGGCTCGACCTCAGGGCGCCCGCGAGCCCGGTGGGCGGGCTGCTGGCGGCCTATCTGATCGTCTCTTTGCTCTGCGCGTCTGTGGGCATGGACCCGATGCGCAGTCTGGGGTGGCTCAGCCGGGACCTGTACAAGCTGTGGCTGTTCGTGCTGTTCTCCGTCGCCCTGGCGCTCGAGCCGGCGCCGGAGGCGCTGCTCTGCCTGGCCGTGGCCTTCGCCGGGACGGCCGCGGGCGGGCTCGGGCAGAGCGCTTGCCGCCTCGCCGCGGGGCAGTCTTGGTGGAGCGCGCGGGCGCACGCGCTGGTGCACCCGGTGGTGTTCGCCGAGCAGATGTCGGTCGCCCTGTTGGGCGCGTGCTGCTTCCTGCTCAAGCCCCGGCCGGCTTGGGGCCGCCGGGCCAAGGCCGCGACGATCGCATTGGCGGCGGTGTTAGCCGCCGCGCTGCTCGCGAGCCTCGCGCGGATGCCCGTGGCCGCCGTCGTGGCGGGGCTCGCGGCGGGCGGCTTGCTGCTGCCGGATCGGCGGCGCCGGGTCCTGTTCGCGCTCCCGATAGCCCTTCTCGCGGCGCTCGCCATCGGCGACGTCATGGGACGCTTGCGCACCCAGCCGATGGAGGCCGAGCTCGCCGCCTGGAACCAAGCGGGCGGGACGCTTCCCCAGGGCAGTTCGCTCGCGCGGCTCGTCTTCTGGGACGTCGCCTGGCGGATAGGCCGCGATCATCCCTGGACCGGGGTCGGGGGGGGCAATTTCCGCGCCGCCTTCCACGCCTATCACAGCGGGCCGCTGGCGGGAAAGAGCGATTGGGGCGACCCGCACAACCTCTACCTGCAGACGTTCGCCGAGCGAGGGCTGGCGGGGCTGGCCGCGCTGCTGGCGCTCGGGGTGTTCGCCGGGCTTCGCGCGTTCCGACGGGCCAAGGAAGACCCGACGGCGCTCAACCTATGGGCCTTCGGGACCGTAACCGCCTTCGCGGTGATGAACATGACGGAGTCGGCGTTCAACACCGAGACCCTCTGGATGCTCGTCCTGTTCGTCTGGACCTGGGCCGAGGCGGTCCATGCGCGAGCGAGCGAGCCGGACCGCGCCGCGGCCCTCGGCGGCTGAGAGAGGCTACTTCTTCGGCGGCGTCGGGGTTGCGGGCGCCTGGGCGGCCGGGGCGGCCGAGGTCGGGCAGACCTTCGGGTGGCAGCTGCCGCAGCAATGGCGCGCGGCGAAGAAGCCGCCGATGCCGCCGACGATGAGCAGGCCGATGACGGCCAGCACCTTGCACCCGCAGCAGCTCTTGCCTTTCTCGCAGCTCTCGTCTTGCGGCTTCTGTTCCTGGTTCTCCATTGATCTGATCCTCTCTTGTCTCTTGTCGATTTTACAAAAAAAGGGGAGCCCTTATCCGCGGCTAGCGCTTGCGCGCCGTCAGCATGATGTTGCTGCCGCCCAGCCTGAGCGTCGAGCGCTCGACGGAAAAGCCCGCCTTTTCTAGCAGAGCCCTGAGGCCGGCGGGGGAGAATTGCTGGCAGTGCCGGCCCATGTGGAACAGGTCGAGCCAGCCGCGCTCGAAGAAGCAAAAGTCGACCGCCTTGCACAGGAGGTGGTCGCGGTTGGGGGCCGTGACGACGAGATGGCCGCGGCAGACGCGGCGCAGCTCCGAAAGCAAGGCCTCCAACGCGCCGGCGGGGATGTGCTCGAGCACTTCGGACGCCATGACGATGGGAAAAGAGCCGTCTTGGATCTGCGAGAGCGGCCGGGTGAGGTCCGCCTCGATGACCCGGGCATAACCGCGCTCGCGCGCCTTGGAGAGATAATACGCGTCCCAGTCGACGCCGGTGACCTGGAATCCCCGCTCGATCAGGTGCGCTCCCAGGGCTCCGCCGCAGCAGCCGACGTCCAGCACCTCGCGGCTTCCGGGGCCGGGGCTGCCGCGCGCCACCCGTTCCACCTCCTCGACCAGGTCCGAGGGGCAAGGCGTCAGGGGAACGAGCGACGCGAGGAATTTGAAGGCCCGGAATTGCATCATGCGGTCCCGCCGCTCACGCGGACGTCTAAAGGCCCCTTTACCTGATAAGTGTAGCCGCCCCAGCGGACGGTGGAGGAGAAAGCCGAGGCCGCAAAAGCCGCGGCCAGCAGAGGCGGCCACGCGGGTACCGCCAACGCGGCCAGCGGGACGGCCCACCGCCGCCAGAACGGATGAAGGCCGGCGAACGTCTCGGGAGCGAGGCGCATGAACGCCGACATGGCTCCCGCCGCGGCGGCCATGTCGAGGGCCGCCATGAGGGCAAAGACGGCGGGCATGCGCGCGCGGAAGAAGAACATCCAAAGGTAGAGCTTTCCGAAAGCCCAGAGTCCGCTCACGACCCATATCGGGAAGGAGTACACGCGGCAGTAGCGCAGCCCTTTGGTGAACGTGCCCAGGAAGCACGCGCCGGTCACTTGCTCCAAGCACGCGGGCAGGCCGCCCGCCGACCATGCCACGGCGCGCCCCTTGGAGCGCAGGAGGGGGTTGAGGACGAAATCCTCGATGAGGCTGCGCCGCCAGAGCTCCGCGACATTCAGCCCGGCGAAGTCTTCTCGCCGGATCGCCCAGGAATAGCCGCACACCAGCGGGGCCGCCGCCATCGCGGCGGTCGGCAAGCACATCCAAGCCATGCGCAGGAACGCGAGCGGCTTCCTCTCATGGGCGACATAGGCCGCGGGCGCTGTCGAGGCGCCGGCGGCACGGTCGGCGAGCGCGACGACAAGGCCGCGGAGCCAGTCGGGCGGGACCCGCATATCGCAATCGGCGAAAGCGAATATCCCGGTTTCCGGCCGCGCCCGTTCGACCGCGTAAAGCAGATTCAGATTCTTCTCGCTGCAGCGCGACGGAGAGGCGTCGGAAACGAGGAGCCTGCAGGAGCTGTTTCCCTCGAGCAGCTCGAGCAGGCGGGCGCGCGCCGGGTCGGCTTCGCGAGGGCACACGAACAGGTATTCGTGCGGCCCCGGATAATCCTGCGCCAGCAACGAACGGATGTTCCCGTCAAGTTCCCCGGACTGGCTTTCAAGGAACTTGCACGGCACGATGACCGAGACCGCGGGCCAGCGGGCGGGCGGCGCGGCCCGGCGGCGGCGGCGCAGAACGAAAGCAAGCCTGAGCGCGAAGGCGCATTGCGCCAGCCCGACGAGGACGGCGACGACGGTATTGGAAGCCCTGAACACGCTCCGGCATTATACCCCGGTATTACGCCCCGGTTGAAAAATGGCGCGCCGGCTGTTACATTAGCTCGGTGAGCCGGCGGGATTGCGTCGTCTTGTGCGTGCTCGTTTTCATGGCGGCGACGCTTTACCTGGTGTTCAGCCGCGGCTCGCAGCAGGAGTCGATGGTCTTGGAAGACGTGGGTCCGCTCTCGCCCCCGGGAGAGCCCCTGAAGGGCCCGCCCGGCCTGCCGGTCGCCAGGTCGCTCCTGCCCGTCATCATCGACGGCAGGCGCTCGACCCCGGCCGCGCCGCCGCC
>JAPLKK010000234.1 GCA_026388115.1 Elusimicrobiota bacterium
CGTCCCCGCCGCCGCCCCCGCGGCGCCGGCGGCGCGGGCTGTCTCGGCCTCACCCTTCATGAATTTCGGCGGCAGCTCGGCGGGCTACGCCCCAGGCTCCGCGCCCGCCACCCTCGGGGCCGCGGCGGCGTCTTCGAGCGCCGGGAGCCGGACGATCGCGAAGACGACGCCCAAGACCCCCACGACCGGCTCGAGCTCCGACGATCAGGACCTCCAGAAGCGCGTCATCGCGCAGGCCTATCAGGTCGCGAAGCAGATCAACTCCACCGGCGGCTACCGCTTCGACGGCACCAACGATTGCTACGGCTTCGTCCGGCGCGTCTGGAACCCGATCCTCTCGAATCTGCACGACGCGGCCATGCCGGTCGACGATTATCCGGACTCCAAGTGGGCGCGAATCACCGATTGGAAGCAGCTCAAGCCTGGCGACGCGCTGGCCACCGCCCAAGGGCATCATTGGGGCGGCAACTGGCACGGCGGGCTGTTCTACGGCATGAAAGGCTCCACCCCGACGGTCTTCGACGACACGCCGAACCCCCGAGGCGCGAGCATCCACTCGAACGAAGTCTTCCTGTACTACTACGTGCCGACGCACAAGCTCCTCGCCGGGCAGTAGGCCCCCGCCCTGGCGACCCGAGGATTCTCCTGTTAACATCTGCGCGTCATGGCACGCCAGGAGCAGACCGGCATCTTGACGCCCACCGACGGCTGGGTGCTGGTCCTTGCCATCGGGGGGATGGCCCTGTTCATCCTCCAGATGGGCCGGGCCGTCATTGAGCCGCTGGAGTCGACCTCGGGCACCGCGATGGTCTTCGGAGCGCTCTACATGCTCACGGGCTTCCTGTTCTGCGCGGCGGTCCCCAGCCCCGTCACCCACCCGAGCGTGTGGCTGAGCCGCTTCGCCCTGTGGCTGTTCCATCTTCTGCCGCGCCCGCGCCCGGGGGTGCGCGCGGCCGTCATCATCCTGTGCGTGGTCCCGTTCCTCGTACCTTTCGCGCTGCCATCGCTGGGCCGGTCGCCCACGCTGGCTCTCGCCGCCTGCGCGTGCGCCTCGGCGGTCTTCTTCTCCAGCGTGCTCTTGACGCCGCAGACGAAGGCCGCCGCCACCGATTGGGACGCCATCGAGCCCTGGTGCTTGGGGATCATCGCCCTCTTCTACTGCCTGGCGGAGATGGGCACGCAGCCGCTCGATTGGCGCCTCGTCACCGCCGGCTACCTCGCCGTCTGGTTCGCCCAGCTCGTCTTCCTGCGCCAAGCGACCGCGCGGCATTGGGCGACGCTGGCCACGATCGTCCGCGCGTCGCCCGATCAGCATCCCCCCGCCCTGGCGGCCCTGGCGGAATATGCCGCCCGCCTTCAAGAACCGGAACTGCCTCCGGCGCCGGCTCCCAAGCCCGGCGAGGGGCCCGTTCATGTGGACGCGGGCTCCTTCCGCGTGGACCCCTCGAAGATGATGGAGAAGCTGAGCGAGCACCAGCTGGTGGACGCCAACGATTTCATCCTGGCCTTCGTCCGCTGCGCCGTCGGCTCCGGCGCATCCTACATCGTCATCGAGCGCGGCTGGACCTCCCTGCGGCTGCGCTTCGACGGGCGGCCCTTCTCCGAGCATGAGCTGCGCGATCCCTATCGCGCGCTGTTGGACTCGGAGGCCGAGGAGGCGGCGCGCGGCGCGCAATTGGCCTACGGCTTGCTGGCCGTTTTGAGGCTCAATCCGGAAGCGGTCTGGGTGCAATCGGGTCCGCCGGGATCGCGCGTCCGGCTGAGCCTCAGCCCACGAGAAACGACCGTGCAGCCAGGTTGGATCAGCGTGGATACGGAGATCTTCATCGCCTTCGGCCTCTCCGGCCTGTGGAAGGCGCCCCGCGCCTGCCGGCGAGCGCAGTCCGGCGTCGGACTATGCCCGGCGCGCGTGATGGTCGACGGCGCAGGCGTGACGGACTTCATCACCTCGAAGGGCTTTGCCCCAACCGGATGGAGCGGCTACAAGCACGGCGGCTGGACGATCGCCTGGAAGCCGAGATACGGCGAAGTGGCGAGCCGGGTGCGCGTATATCATCTAGGGGCCTTCGTCGAGGAGTTCGAGCAGCCGATCGCCGGGATACCGCAACAGGTCGACGCCGCTCTGACTCATCCGGACCTGCGGCTCAGCATCTCCCAAGGCTCGGTCGTGCGCGACCCGTTGTTCAACGCGGGCCTGAAGAATCTCCAGACCCTCCGGGCCCCGCTCTAGTCTTTCGACGCGCCGCCCTGCAAGAGGAGCGCCGAACCGAGACGGACCCCCTTCTTGCTGAAGATCGGGACTCCCTTGTAAGCCAGCTCGACCGGCAGGCCGCCGATCTGCAGGGAAAGCTTGCGAGTGTCGGATGGGGCGTCCGCGACAACGACGTCCTGGAGGACCTTCAGCAGCGGCGGGTAGGCGCGCAGGACGTCGTTAACGGCCGGCCCCACCTCCCCCTCGCTGTCCGTGTATTCGAGCCACAGCATCTTCTTCGCCATCGCGTTGACCTTGCGCAGGCGGAGCTTCAGATCCACCATCACGACGCCGGCCGAGAGGCTGTTCACGACCGATTCCTGGAAGGCGCGGCCTTCCTCCAGCCGCTCGAACAGCGCGCCGTTCTCGAAGGCGATGCCGATCTCGCGTCCCAGCATCGAGACCAGCTCGAGGTCCGGCGCCGCGAAAGGGCCTCCCTTGCGGTTCAGGAACTCGATGACGCCGATGGCCTTGCCTCTACCCAGGATCGGCGCGGCGAGGATGGAGCGCGTTTTGAAGCCGGTCGTCGTGTCGATGCTCCCCGTGAAGCGCGTGTCGCGCACGGGATCATCCACTTTCACCGGCTGCGCGAATTGCGCCACCCAGCCGACCACCCCCTTGCCGGTCTCGAATTTCGACTGCCGCAGGCTCTCGATCGTCGCGCCGAAAGACGCCAACGGGAAGATCGTGCCGTCCGGCAGGATCTTGAAGATGCTGCCGCCCTCGGCGTTCAACGCCCCGGCGACGCTGGCGAGGATGGTATTCGCCAGCTCCTCGTCGTTATAGATGAAGTGGATCTTCTCGAGGATTTCGGCGAGAAGCTGATAATGGAAAAGTCCTAGCGGCATGGAGTCCTCCGAGACACGCCAGCCTATCATTCGAGGCCGCGCGCCCGCAAGAACCGAGCAAGAACCCCCCCGGCACTTGCGATCGGCGTACTGGCCGTTCTCTGCGTTGAGGCCGAAGCGTTGCTTCTATTGATGATAGCTTTTCCGTTGGGAGAGTCTATGCAAGTGCTTTGTCTCAACTGCGGCAGCTCGTCGGTGAAATACCGGGTCTACGACTGGGCTAAGAAGCAGACGCTGGCGACCGGCGTCGTCGAGCGGGTCGTCGTTGGAGGGTCTTTCATCGTCCACCAGGTCCCCGGCCGGGACGACTACAAGCTCCAGAGCGAGTGCCCCGACCATAAAGTGGCGATCAAGCTCATCATCGACACCTTGGTCCACGCGGAGCACGGCGTCATCGAGAGCACCGACAGCATCGCCGCCGTCGGGCACCGGATGGTGCATGGCGGCGAGAAGTTCGCCAAGTCGGTGCTCATCGACGACGACTCCCTGCAGACGTTCCGCCGGCTCTCGGACCTCGCGCCGCTGCACAATCCCCCCAACATCCTGGGAGTCGAGGCGGCCCAGGCGCTCATGCCCAAGATCCCGCACACGGCGATCATGGACACCGCCTGGCACCAGACGATGCCGAAGGCGTCCTACATCTATGCCCTGCCGTACTCCTGGTACGAGAAGTACGGGGTGCGCCGCTACGGCTTCCATGGCACGTCGTTCCTCTACAATGCCAAGCGCGCCGCGGTCCTGCTCCGCAAGGACCCCTTCAAGTGCAACCTCGTGATCTGCCACATCGGCAACGGCGCCTCGATCAACGCGGTCAAGGACGGCTGCTCTTACGACACGAGCATGGGCCTGACGCCGCTGGAGGGCTTGGTGATGGGCACCCGGGCCGGCGACCACGACGCGGCGATCGACTTCTACATGATGGGCAAAGAGGGTCTCGGCCCGCAGGAGATCGACGGCATCCTCAACAAGAAGTCCGGGGTGCTCGGAATCACGTCGAAGTTCACCGACCGCCGCGATATCGAGGAGGCGGCGGCCAAGGGAGACGAGAGGGCCGAGCTGGCGCTGGAGGTCGAGTCTTACCGGCTGAAGAAATACATCGGGGCCTACACGGCCGCCGTCGGAGGAGTCGACGCGGTCGTGTTCACCGCCGGGGTCGGCGAGATGAGCGATACGATCCGCGGGCGCGCCCTGGAGGGTCTCGAGCACATGGGCGTCCAAGTGGACCCGGAGAAGAACCGGCTCACCAAGACCCGCAATGCGGAATGCATGATCTCGACCCCCGAGTCGAAGGTCAAGGTGTTCGTCATCCCGACCGACGAGGAGATGGTGTTCATCGAGGACACGGTGGCCCTCTGCGAAGGGCACTACGATGTTCACACGAAATTCCATTACCGGTTCCAGGATCCGGGCTATCGCAACGCCTTACGCGACGCGGCGTTCCTGAAGGAATGCGAGAAGAAGCCGGGGCTCCGGCGCGTGGCCTGCCTTCCCCCGCCGGCGCGAGTCGCGGCCTGAGGGAGGAGACGATGAGCACGATACTGAGCAAGTACGAAAGGGAAGTGAAGCGATTGCGTGAGCTTAGACCCCAGGAGAAGACCGTCGATGACGTGCTGGCCAGGCTCGAGCGGGACCCTTCCGACCTCCCCGCCCGGCTGTCGCTGGGCAACATCTTCTATCTCTTCGGCGAGCCGGAGCGAGCCATCGAGGTCTTCCAGTCGATCATCGATCAGAACCCGAACGGCGCCGCGCTCGCGCGCTACCACCTCGGCATCACGCTCTATCGCATGGGCCGCCTGGATGAGGCCATCCCGGTCCTGGAGAAAGGCTTCTCGGTCAACGGCAACATCGCGATGTTCCTCTACTGGCTAGGCGTCGCCTGCTACCACAAGGGAGACTGGCCGAAGGCCCAGCGCTACTACGAGGAGTTCTTGAAGCGCTGTCCGCAGTCCAAGATGGCCTACTACCACCTCGCCGTGCTCAGCGCCGCCCAGAAGGAGAATTGGAAGAGCATCACCTGCCTGCGGAAGCTCCTGGAGATCGACACACGCGACACCGCGGCGCTGTACCATCTCGCCAACGCCTACGTGAACATGCGCAAACCCACCGAGGCCCTTGGCACGCTGCGCAAGCTCCTGGAGATCGACCCGCGCGACGTCCGCGCGAAGACGATGATGGAGCACCTGAGCTCCTCGGAACCCTGACATCACCGCAGCCATCGACGGAAAGCCCCCCGGCCATTTCGGACCGGGGGGCTTTTTCCCTCACCCTGCCCTCTCCCCAGCGGGGGAGAGGGTTAGCAAGGATAGACCCTAGAACTCCCCGCCGTGCGAGTGCTCGCCCGGCATGCCGCCGTTGCTCTTCTTCTCCGGGATGTCGACAACGAGGACCTCGGAGGTGAGGACGGTGGAGGCGATGGAAACCGCGTTCTCGAGGGCGGTCCGGGTCACCTTCGCCGGATCCACGATGCCCATCTTGAACAGGTCGCCGTACTCGCCGGTCTCGGCGTCGAGGCCGAAGTTCGTGTCGCCGGCCAGCACCCGCTGGACGACCACCGACGGCTCCAAGCCCGCGTTGTGCGCGATCTGCCGCAGCGGAGCCTGGAGGGCCCGCCGCACGATCTGGATGCCGGTCGTCGAGTCCTCGTCTTCGCCCTTGAGCTTCTCGAGGGTCTGCGCCGCGCGCAGAAGCGCCACGCCGCCGCCGGGGATGATGCCTTCCTCGACGCCCGCGCGGGTCGCGTTCTTCGCGTCCTCGACCTTGGACTTCTTCGCCTTCATCTCGGTCTCGGTCGCCGCGCCCACGTTGATGACCGCCACGCCGCCGGAGAGCTTGGCAAGCCGCTCTTCGAGCTTCTCCTTGTCGTAGTCGGAGGTGGTCTCCACGATCTGCTTGCGGATGGACTCGGCGCGCTTCTTGATCTCGACCTTGTCGCCGGCGCCGCCGACGATGGTGGTGTTCTCCTTGTCGACGACGATGCGCTTGCACTTGCCGAGCATGTCGATGCCGATCTTCTCGAGCTTGTGGCCCAGCTCCTCGCTGATGACCTGGCCGCCGGTCAAGGTCGCGATGTCCTGCAGCAGCTCCTTGCGCCGGTCGCCGAAGCCGGGGGCCTTCACCGCCACGGCCTTCAGGGTTCCGCGGAGTTTATTGACCACCAAGGTCGCGAGGGCCTCGCCCTCGACGTCCTCGGCGATGAGCACGAACGGCCGTCCCGCCTGCACGATCTTCTCGAGCAGCGGCAGGATGTCGTTCATCGCGGAGACCTTCTTGTCCGTGATGATGATGTAGGGATCCTCAAGGATCGACTCCATCCGCTCGCTGTCGGTGATGAAGTAGGGCGAGATGTAGCCGCGGTCGAACTGCATGCCCTCGACCACCTCGAGCGTCGTCTCGGCGGACTTTCCTTCTTCCACCGTGATCACGCCCTCGTGCCCGACCTTCTCCATGGCCTGGGCGATAAGGTCGCCGATGACCCGGTCGTTGGAGGAGATGGTGGCCACCTGGGCCTTCTCTTCCTTCGTCTTCACGGGCTTGGACATCTTCTTGAGCTCTTTGACGACCTGCTCGACCGCCTTGTCCATGCCGCGCTTGATGTGGATGGCGTTGGCGCCGGCGGTGATGTTCTTGATGCCCTCGGTCAGGAGGGCGTGCGACAGGATGATCGCCGTCGTGGTGCCGTCACCGGCGATGTCGTTGGTCTTCGACGCGACTTCCTTGACGAGCTGGGCGCCCATGTTCTCAAACGGGTCCTCGAGCTCGATCTCCTTGGCGATGGTCACGCCGTCGTCGATGACGACCGGGGAGCCGAACTTCTTCTCCAGCACCACCGCGCGGCCCTTGGGGCCGAGCGTCACGCGCGTGGCGTTGGCGAGCTTTTCGACGCCGTCCTTCATCTTCTTGCGGGCGTCCTCGGCGAATAGAATCTGCTTTGCCATTTGTTCTTAGTCCTCCAAAGTTACTTCAGGATGCCCAGGATGTCGTCCTGGTGCATGATCAGATATTCTTGGTCGTCGATCTTGATCTCGTTGCCGGAATACTTCCCGTACAGGATGCGATCGC
>JAPLKK010000258.1 GCA_026388115.1 Elusimicrobiota bacterium
CGAGCGCGAGGCTGCGGCCGCCCGCGTCGGTGAGGGCGAACATCTCCTTCTCGACGATGTCGGTCGTCTCGCCGGTCGATTTGACGAACAGCTCCAAGGCCTCGAGGGTCGGCAGGCGCAGCTCCCGGAAGCCGAAGCGCTCCAGCACGCGCCGCGCCGAGTTCTCGAAAGCGGCGGTGCGCTCGGAATCGGGCGGCAGGATGTCCTTGAAGCCCCGGACGGACTGCAGAGTCAACGGATCAACCCTCTCCCGTGAGCGCGCGCAGCTTGCCCAGGTCGCGCACGTAGAGCTGGCCCTGGCGCACGTCCACCAGTTCGGCGCGCTTGAGGGCCGCCAAGGCCCGCGACAAGGGCTCGCGCGTGGTGCCGACCAGGTCGGCGAGCTCCTGGTGGGTGTAGCGGGCGCGCAGGGGCGTCCCGCCGTTGGCCAGACGCCCGCGGCCCGCGAGATTCACCAGCGTCTTGGATACGCGGCCGAGGACGTTGCGGAACATCAAGCCCTCGATCTCTTGGTCGGCCCGCCGCAACCGACGGGACATCTCGCGCAGGAGGAAAAGCCCGAGCTTGGGCTCGGTCAGGAGCATGTACAGGAAATCGCGCTTATGGATGAGCAGCAGCCTCGTTCTCTCGACGGCTTGAGCGCAGGCCGAGCGTTCGAGGCCGTCCAGAAGCGCCATCTCGCCGAAGAACGCACCGGGTCCGAGGTAAGCGAACGTCTTGCGCTTCTTTCCGCCCGAGGCCGAGTAGATCTTCACCCGACCCTCGCTCACGATGTACATGTGGCTCGGCGGGTCCTTGCGGTCGAAAATCTGAGCGCCCGACGGGTACTCGCACCACTTGGCGATGCGGTTCACGTGCGCGAGCGCCGGCGCCGGAAGCATCCGCAAGAGGGGGCTGCGCCGCAGCAGCGACAGGCTCATGAGGGCATCTTATTAAAAAATCGCGTCAGTCGTTAAGTTATTGAAGCTCTCCTGATGCGCAAAGCCTGGATTGCCGGACGGTCGGTGGTGTCGGAGTGGAGCGGCGTGATGGAGATGCGGCCCGCCTCAACCGCCGCGACGTCGGAACCCGGGGTGGAGATGCTGGATACCTGCGTGCCGGCCAGCCAGAAATAGCGGTGGCCGCGCGGGTCCACGCGCCCCGTGATCTTGCGGCCGTACACCCGCCTGCCCAGGCCGGCCACGGCGACTCCGCGCAGGCGCGCGCGCGGCAGGGCCGGAACGTTGACGTTCAGGCAGACCCCTTGCGGAAGGCCGCGGCGCAGCACCTCGGAGGCCAGCTTGCGCGCGAAATCCGCGGCGACGGCGAAGGAGGCGGGGCCTTCGGGACCGATGCCCCGGCTCACCGCGATCGCGGCCTTGTCCAGCAAGGTGGCCTCCATCGCCGCGGCCACGGTGCCGGAGTAGGTCACGTCCTCGCCCAGGTTGAAGCCGTGATTGATGCCCGAGACCACCAGGTCCACGCGCTCCTCGAGGATGCCCAGGATGCCGAAGCGCGCGCAATCCGCGGGCGAGCCGTTGAGGATGTAGAAGTTCCGGCCGACGGTGCGCACGCGCAGCGGCGCGTGCAGGGTGAGGCTGTGGCTGACGGCCGAGCGATCCTGGTCGGGGACGACCACGGTGACGGCGCCCAAGCGGCTCAGCGCGCGGACCAGGGGCCTCAGCCCCGGCCCATAGACTCCGTCGTCGTTGCAGACGAGGATGCTAGTCTTCTTTTTCATTCGCGAGCCGGAGCACGGCCTCCACCAAGCCGGAGACGCAGTCTTGCGGATTCGGAATCCCCAGGCGGGCCCAGCGGCGGCCCATCTCCGAAAGTCGGGCCCGAGCGGGCCCGGCCGCCGCGCTGGAGCCGGGCGGCATCAGATCCGTCAGCGCGCGCGCCAGCGAACCGGCGCTCAGGCTCCTCTCCGGCAGGCAGACGGCCGCGCCGGCCCGCGCGGCGGCCGAAGCGTTCTCCTCCTGGTGGCCGGCCGCGGCCGCGGGGAAGGGGATGAGGAGGGCGGGACGCTGCGTCGCCGCCAGCTCGGCCAGCGTGCTCGCCCCCGCGCGCGAGACGACGAGGTCCGCCGCCGCGTAGCCGCGCTCCATCTCATGGAGGTAATCGAGCACCACCGCCTTGAACGGCGCGCCCGCGTACGCCTGCGCCACGGCCTTCGCCTCCTTGGCGCCCGGCAGGTGCAGGACCTGGAAGGAAGCGCCGTCCTTAGCCGCCAACAGCAGCGCCTCGGGCACCAGCTGGTTGAGGCTGCGGGCGCCCTGGGAGCCGCCGAAGACAAGGATCGTGGGCCGGCCGGCGTCGAGCCCGAGCGCCGTCCGCGCCTGGGCGGCCTCGGGCAGGCTCCACAGCGACTGCCGCACCGGCGTGCCGGTCAAAGAGGCTTGAGCCCGCAGCGGCCGCGCGGCCGGAAGACCCAACGCCAGCATCCGCGCGAAGGGGAGGCTCGCCCGATTGGCGAGCCCGAGCACGGAGTTCGACTCGTGGAGCAGGACGGGGACGGCGCGGCGCCCCGCGGCCCAGGCCGCGGGAAAGGTGAGGTAGCCTCCCATGCCGACGACCGCGTCCGGCGCGAAATCGGCGACGACGCGCGAGACCAGCCGGAGTCCGGCGACCAGGCGCCAGGCGAAGCGCAGAAGCTCCAGGCCGGGCCTGCGGGGCAGGCCGCGCATGGGGACCTCGACGAAGGGCAAGCCGTCCTTGTCGAGGACCGCCCCCGCGGGGTCCTGGCCGCGCACGAGGTACAGCGGCTCCATCCCCGCGCGCCTGAGGGCAAGACCCAGCACGTAGCCCGGGTAAAAATGCCCGCCGGTCCCTCCGGCGGCCAAGAGGACGCGCTTGGGCTTGCTCACGCCTGGGACTTCCGGGAGACGTTGAGCAGGATGCCGACGGCGAGCAGCGTCGCGACGAGCGAGGACCCGCCGAAGGAGAAGAAAGGCAGGGGCACGCCTTTGGTCGGCAAGAGGCCGAGCGACATCGAGGCGTTGAACAGGGCCTGGATCGTGATCCAGAGCACGATGCCGGC
>JAPLKK010000115.1 GCA_026388115.1 Elusimicrobiota bacterium
GGCACCGGAGGAGTTTGCTGAACTGCAAGTCGCTAGAGTTGCTAGGAAAACAAGGGCAATCTTGTTCATGCAGGGCGATTTTAACATAATCCCTTCAATGCTCCGGTTAGCGATGGCGCTGGCCCTGTTTTGCTCGCCAGAGGCCTATTCAAGCAACTTAACCTCGGACATGGATATCCTCGGTACGACTCTCAAAGAACTAAAGGTTCTCTCGACCGAGCCCACACCCGCGGCGCAGGAGAAGAGAGCGACCGCTACGAAGCTAACCGAATCTATTGCGGAACGAAATCTCACGAACGCGCCGGTCCAGATGGCGGCGTCCGAGAATATGCTGCAAGCCGGCGACGCAAAGAAGGCGCTGGTGTCCGCTGACCATGCGGTGAAGATTGCTCCGAAGGACCCGCGGGCGTATGTGCATCGAGGGCTGGCGCAGTTCGGGGCGTGCGACTTTCCTGCGGCGAGGGCGGACGCGCAGCAGGCGCTGTCTTTGAATCCCAAGGACGCCAACGCCGAGGCGATATTCCGGCTCTCGAACAGGCCCGCGGGCTGCAACCAGATGAGCCCGCTGGAGCAGGTCGCGCAGTCCATCCGGGCGCAGGCGCTGTTGGACGCCGAGACGGCGGCCGCCCATCAGGACACGGACTACGTGCTCCCCGGCTTCGACGGCGGGCGCTTCACCGAGCAAGGAGCGCGGAACGTAGCGGCTTGGCTCGACGCGGCGAACAAGGCGCTCAAAGACGGCGATTCGAACAAGGCCTACGGCCTCGCGACCCGCGCGATCATCGAGTTCCCTGAGAATCCCGGCGGGCTGTATCTTCGCGCCGTCGCGGGGCTGAACCTCGGGCGCAACGGTTCGGTCATGTCCGACGCGAACGCCGGGCTCAAGCTCAGGCCGAACGAGGGGAAGTTCCACGGCCTTCGCGCCGCCGCCGAGAACAAGACGGAGCGGTACTCGGCCGCGCTCAAGGACGCCGGCGAGGCGATCCGGCTGGACCCGAAAGACGCGGGGGCTTGGCGCGCGCGCGCCGAGGCGCGCGAGCGGCTGGGCTACGGCGCCGACGAGGTGCTCGAGGATTACCGGCGAGCGGCGGAGCTCAACGGGGCGTATGGGCAGGACTATCAGGACGCGCTCGCGCGCGCCCAGGCGGGGAAGCTCGGCGGCGCGCAGGCGGGCAAGCCCGCTCTTGCCGGCGTTCCCTTGACGCTCTTGGGAACGAGAGTCCCCCTGTGGGCGGCGCTCATCGGCGGCTCGGCGGTGTTCGGGCTTCTCGGCGTGGGGCTTGCTGCATTGTTCGCTTTTCGATCGGGCCGAGCGGGCCGCACGGTCCCGCCGGCCGGCGTGACGGCGACGGGTGCCGCGGAAAAGCGGGCCGAGTCACGCTACGACGTCGAGCCCCTGCCCTTCGCCCGCGGCGGGATGGGCACGGTGCACGCGGGCTACGACCGGCATCTGCAAAGGAAGGTCGCGGTCAAGCGGCTGCATCCTCAGCTTTCGGTCGTCCCGAGAGAGCGCGAGCGGTTCCGCAAAGAGGCGCTGTCGCTCGCCAAGCTCACCCATCCGCATATCGTCTCGCTCTACGATTTCCTCGACGAGGACGGGCAGCTCCAGATCGTGTTCGAATACGTGGCGGGCAAGACCCTTCATGAGCTGGTCGAGGAGCTTCCCGGCCGCTGCTTCTCCGCCGACGAAACGGCGCGTATCCTGGAGCCCGCGGCGCAGGCTTTGGGCTACGCCCACGCCCACGGCGTCGTGCATCGCGATGTGAAGCCGTCGAACATCATGGTGGCTGCGGACGGCGTGGTCAAGGTGATGGACTTCGGCATCTCTCGAACGGTGAAGGATACGGTCGGCACGCTTACCAACACGCCGTGCGGAACGCCTTTCTACATGGCCCCCGAGCAGGAGGCCGGAGTGGTCCGGCGCGAATCCGACAACTACGGCCTCGCCGTGACCGCGTTCGAGCTCGTGACGGGCGTCTTGCCGTTCAGCGGCCCCGAGCAGCACATCCTCAAGCGGGCCGGGCGCTTCGACGCCGACGTTCTGCCGGAGAACCTGCGCGGGTTCTTCCGCAGAGCGCTCGACCCCCAGCCGGACAATCGCTGGCATGAGGCGGCCGACATGGCGCGGGCGTTCGCGGAGGCGGTCAAGACGGTCCGGAGAACGACATGAAGAAGCGGCGCGTAGCCCCCCACCCCAACCCTCCCCCGCAAGGGGGGAGGGAGAGCATGGGCGGGGGGAGGGAGCAGGTCGCTCAATGGCTGCCGGGGCGCACGGCGGACGCGCACAAGGGGGACTTCGGCCACGCGCTGATCGTCGCGGGCTCGAAAGGCATGGCCGGCGCGGCGATCCTGGCGGCGCGGGCGGCGTCGCGCGCGGGCGCGGGGCTCGTCACGCTCGCGGTCCCGGAGAATCTGCAGGCGGTCGTCGCGGGCCAGGTTCCGGAGGCGTTGACGCTCGGTCTTCCCGAGGTCCACGGCAGCGCCATCGCGCCGGAGGCGTGCGGGCGCATCTACCGTGACCTGGCGGCCAAGCGCTGGAACGTGCTGGCGATCGGGCCCGGGCTCGGCACCGATCCCACCACCGAGCGGGCGCTCATCGCGATCCTGGGACGCATCAAGCTGCCGGCGGTCATCGACGCGGACGGATTGAATCTTCTGAGCCGGCACGGCCTCCCGCAGGTCCGCAAGCTCTTCGAAGAGCGCCAGGCGCCCTGCGTGCTGACGCCGCATCCCGGGGAGATGGCGCGCCTTCTGTCGTGGCGGACCGATGAGGTGCAGTCGCGGCGCGAGGAGGCGGCGCGCACGCTCGCTCGCGAGCTCGGCTGCGTGTGCCTGCTCAAGGGCAAGGGAACGATCATCACGGACGGCGAAAGGATGGCGACCAACCCCACCGGCAATCCGGGCCTCGCCAAGGGCGGCTCCGGCGACGTGCTCACGGGCGTCATCGCGGGGCTGTGGGCGCAGCGGCTGAAGAGCGCGCCGCAGGAGCGCGGCTTCGAGGTCGCGGCGCTCGGGGCCTGGCTTCACGGCGCGGCGGCGGATGAGGCGGTCGAGACCCGTCCCGCGGCCACGCTGCTGGCCTCCGACGTCGTCGAGGCGCTCCCGGCGGCGTTTCGGCGGCTCGCGGCGTGAGGACCCCCCCGCCCCGACCCTCCCCCACAAGGGGGGAGGGAGAGCTTCGGCGCTTCCCCGCAAGGGGGGGGGGAGAGCTCGTCACGAAGTCGGAAGACGAGACCCGGAAGCTCGGCGGCAAGATCGGGAAGGCGGCGAAGGCCGGGGACGTCGTCACGCTCGAAGGTCCGTTGGGCAGCGGGAAGACGACGTTCGTCCAGGGTTTCGCGCGCGGCGCGGGGTTCCGGGGACAGGTCGTCAGCCCGAGCTTCGCCTTGACCAGGCGTTATCTCGTCCGGGGGAAGACGATCCACCACCTTGATCTCTACCGCCTGGCCGGCCGGGACCTGCCGAACCTCGGCCTCGAAGAGTATTTTCAGGACCCCAAAGCCATCTGCATCGTCGAATGGCCGGAAGTGGCCGGCGAGGAGATCCCCGCGGATCATCTGCGCGTCCGCTTCGAGCACGCGTCCGAGACGTCGCGCAGGCTGAGCTTCAACGCGGCGGGGTCGAGGAGCGAGAAGATGTTGAGGGTCATCGGATGAGGCTGCTCGCCTTCGACACCACCGGCGACAGGCTTTCGCTGGCGCTCGACGACGGGAAGAAGGTCCGGCGCCGATTGGAGCGCGTGGGCCGGGACCAAGACGAGATGTTCCCCGGCGCCGCGGACAGGCTTCTCAAATCGGCGGGGCTGGAGCTCTCGGACATCGACGCTTTCGTCGCGGCGAGCGGGCCGGGGCGCTTCACCGGCATCCGCGTCGGCCTCACCTATGCGACCGTGCTGGCGAAGACGTTGGGCAAGAAGGCGGCCGGCGTGTCATGGCTCGAAGCGTGCGCGTGGAAGGCTCCGGCCAGCGCGCGGCTTGTCGTCGCCGTCGTGCCGGGATGGAAGGGGGAATCGTTCTTCCAGGTCTTCCGGCGGGGAGAGGACGGCCCGCGGCCGATCCAGCCTCCGGGTTGGGCGGCGCCGGAGCGGCTGGCGCAGGCGGTGAGGGAGAGCGCCGGCGGCGAGGAGGCTCTCGTGCTGGAAGACAAGACGCTGTCGGCGGTGGACCTTCTCGCTCCGGCCAGGGCGCGGCTCGCGTCGGGGCGGCTCGAGGAGCTCGCCCCCCTTTACATCAAGCCCAAGGAGGATATCGACGCGCTCCTGGCGATCCAGGCGCTTTGGCCCTCCTTGCCGCAGTGGACCCGCAAGCATTTCGAAGAGGAGCTTGCCGCGCCGCGCTCGCAGCTGATCGTCTTCGACGAGGGGGGCCGCCTTTGGGCGTACGGCTCGGCGCGCTGGACCGCGCCCGAGGCCGAAGTCTTCGCGGTCGCCGTGCATCCCGGGCGCTTGCGCCGGGGGCTCGGCCGCAAGGTGCTTGCGCGCCTGCACGCGCTCGCCGCCTTGGCCGGCTGCGCCGTCTGCGGGCTCGAGGTGAGCGCCGCCAACCACGCCGCCATCGCGCTCTACTCGTCGGCGGGCTATCGCGTTGTCGGCCGAAGGCCCAAATACTATAATGACGGTTCCGACGCCCTCCTCATGAGCCGCCGGCTTCCGTGAATGCCATCTTGAAACGAGCGCTCCCGGCGCTTTTTGTCCTTTTAGGGCTTTGCGCCCCCGTCCGCGCCGACGGCAGCAAGGCCTCGACGATGCATTACATGAAGGCCCTGATGCTCGAGCACCAGGGCAACCTCGTCGAGGCCCTCCAAGAATATCAAGCCGCCATCGCGCTCGACCCCCAGTCGGCCTACTTGACCGAGCAGGCGGCCGAGACGGCCCTCGAGGCGGGGAAGCCCGACGTGGCGCTCGACTTGACGAAGAAGCTGGTCCAACTCGAGCCGCAGAACCCCAAGGCGCGCTTCCTGCTCGGCAACGTCCTTTGGGCCAAGGGCGACTCCGCGGCGGCGCAGGCGGCGTTCGAGGAGGCCCTGAAGCTCAATCCCAAGTTCTCGGAGGCCATGCTCAGCCTCGGAAACCTCCTGAGCCAGCAGTCGCCCGACAACGCCCGCAAGTACTTCGACCGCTACATCACGGCGAATCCCGAGAACGCCGGCGAGGCGCAGTACCAGTTCGCCCTCCTCGAGCAGAAGCAGGGCAACGTCGACAAGGCCATCGAGCACCTCAAGGCCGCTCTCGCTCTCAACCCCGACGCCTTCCAGGCGCGCCTGAGCCTGGCCCAGCTTTACGAGGCGCGCAAGGACACCGAGGCCGCGCTCGGCGAGTACCGCGCCATCCTCGAGCGGGACCCCGAGAACACCGCCTTGCGCAACCATCTCGGCGAGATGCTTTTCATGAAGGGCGACCTCGACGCCTCGGCCGAGAACTTCCGGCACGCGCAGAACGGCGCGCCGGACAACCCGACGGCGTGCCTGTGGCTCGCCATCCTCGCGGAGCAGAAGGGGGACTTCAACCAGGCCGCCGCCGAGCTTTCCAAGAGCGCCGGGCTGAAGGAAGAGGCCGCGTTGAACCTCCGGCTCAGCTACTACCTCACCCAGGCCAACCGGGTCAAGGAAGCGGTGAAGGTGCTCGAGGACGCGCACAAGAAGTGGCTCGACAACGACGACGTGGCCTATTTCCTAGCGCTCGGCTGCGACGATCTCAAAGAGACCGACAAGGCGGCCGAGCTGCTCAAAGCCATCCTCAAGACGCGGCCCGACTATCGGGACGCCCGGTTCCAGCTCGGGGCCATCTACGAGAAGCACAACCGCATGGCCGAGGCGGAGCGGGAGTTCCGCGCGCTCATCGAGCAGCGGCCCAACGACGCCTCGGCGCTGAACTATCTCGGCTACTCGCTGACCGACCGGGGCCTGAAGCTTCCCGAGGCCGAAGGGCTCATCAAGCGCGCGGTGGAGATCGATCCGACCAACGGGGCTTACCGCGACTCGCTGGGCTGGTCCTTCTTCAAGCAGGGGCGCCTGTCCGAGGCTAGAGGCGAGCTGGAGACCGCCGTGGCCGCCCTGCCGGCCGATCCGACGGTCTGGGAGCACATGGGCGACGTGTACAAGGCTCTGGGCGACGCGGGCAAGGCGTGGGAGGCGTACGTGCGCTCGGAGGCGACGGACCGCAGCGAACGGGTGCGCAAGAAGCGCCAGGAGGCGGAGGCCGCGCTCTCGCCGGAGGACGTGGGGCGCAGGAGCCTGGAGATCGCGGCGAAGGATCTCAACGGGCTTTCGATGTACGGCGGACCGTGCGAGGTGTCCGGTTCCGTGGTCAACAAGACGTTCCGGTTCGCGGGGCTGATGAAGTTCCAGTCCCCGCAAGAGCTCGACCTCGAGCTGTTGGGACCGCTGTTCATGCCGATCTGGCGCATGAAGCTCAAGGACGAGGACCGCTTCGAGATGGACCCGCTGCATCTGGAGGGCATCCCTGCCGAAGCCGTCCAAGACGCGGTGTACCGCGGCCTGCGCCTGGTGCGCGACTATCTGGACGGGAAGCTCTTGGCCGGCCGGCCCGCCACGCTTGTGCGCGCTTGGCGCGGCGACAGCGTCCACACGCCCGATGGGGATTTCCAGTTCCAGGACGGGCGCATCGTCCGCTCCTTCGAGACCTCGGGCGCGCAGCCGCTCAAGCTGTCGGTGGAATACGGCGGCCAGCCGAAACCCCTGCCGGTCGCGCTCCACCTCGAGGGCAAGGGGTTCAAGCTCGACCTCACCTTCGCCAACCCGGCGGCCCGCTTCGAGGGCGCCCGCAATCCATGAGAGCCGCCCCTCGGGCCGAACCGGCGGCCGTCGTCGGCCCGTGCATCAAGGTGCAATGCCCCGCCAAGGTCAATCTGTTTCTCGAGGTCACGGGCCGGCGCAGGGACGGCAACCACGACTTGGCGACGCTCTTCGCGAAAATCAACCTGTTCGACGGCCTCGAGCTCGAGGCGATCGCCGAGCCGCGCGTGGAGCTCTCCATCGAGAACCGCACGGCGGCGTCGCTCGATGCGGGTCCGGAGAACCTCGTGTCGCGGGCGGCCGAGGCGTATCGCGAGCGATTCGGGATCGAGCACGGCGTGCGCATCCGCCTCGAAAAGAAGATCCCCATCGGCGCGGGTCTGGGCGGCGGCTCCTCCGACGCGGCGGGCACGCTCGTCGGCATGGCGCGGCTGTGCGGCCGCAAGCTGGACCGCGCCCACCACGCGGGCCTCAAGAGGATCGGAAGTTTGCTGGGCGCCGATGTCCCGTTCTTCCTTCAGGAACAGCCGTACGCGATCGGAGGGGGGGTCGGCGACGAGCTCGAGGCGCTGGAGGTGGCCAAGGCGCCGCCTTCCATGATCCTGGTCTATCCGCGCGTGGAGATCGGCACGGGCGGGGTATACAAGGCGCTGGAGCTTCCCGCCGGCCCCGTCGCGTTGACACGTATTTCCCAGCTTGGTAAACTCAAGAAAAAGCTAGCGGCTGGAAGGCCCATTTCCGAATGGGCCGACTTACTTTTTAACCGCCTGGAAGACCCCGTTTTGCGGTCTTACGGGCAAGTCCGGCAGGCCAAGGAGATACTCGAGCGGCTGGGCGCCAAAGGCGCGCTCATGTCCGGGTCGGGATCCTCCGTTTTCGGTTTCTTCCCCGAGGCCGGGGAAGCCGAGCGGGCGGCGGGCCGGCTCCGGGGCTACCCCTGGGAAGTCTTTGTGACGTGCTGTCTTGGATGATCGCAGCGTGCTTGTGAGCTTTTAATGGACATCACCGAGATTCGCGTGCATCTTCGAAATGAGGAAAAGCTCAAAGCTTTCGTCACTATCACCGTCGAGAGCTGTTTCGTCGTGCGGAACATGAAGATCATCCAGGGCAACAAGGGGCTCATCCTGTGCATGCCGTCGCGCAAGCTCGCCGACGGCAACTACAAGGACATCGCCCATCCGATCACGATGGAGTTCCGCAAGTTCCTCGAGGACAAGGTCATGGCGGCCTACCAAGAGGAGCTCAAGCGCTCCGGCGGCAAGGCACCGCTGCCGGGGAGCCATCCCGATGACGAGTGAACTCCCGGGTAGTGTAACGGTAACACACCAGCCTTTGAAGCTGGGTTTCCTGGTTCGAATCCAGGCCCGGGAACGTTTTGCAAGCCTCCCCCACGGGGCTGTCGCAAGCCTCCCCCATGGGGAGGCGCGCAGTTGTGGGGGGCGAATAGTCTCATGAAGAAATCTTCCTCTGCCTCTTCAGCAAAACCCGGCTCGCTCGGTGTGCTGATCTTGGCCGCCGGCGAGGGCACCCGGATGGAGTCGACTCTTCCGAAGGTGCTCCATCTCGTCGGCGGGCGGCCCATGCTGTTCTACGGCCTGCGCCTCGCCAACGCCCTCAAGCCGGCGGGCATCGGCGTGGTCATCGGCCACCAGGCGGACCTGGTGCAGAAGGAGATCGAGGCGATGTGCAAGGGCTGGCTCACGCGGCCCATCACCTTCATCCGTCAATCCAAGCCCACGGGCTCCGGCGGGGCGGTCCTCGAGTCGATCCCGTTCTTGAAGAAGTTCCAGACGGCGATCGTCACCTGCGGCGACAGCCCGCTGTTGACCTTCGAGACCGTGTACGCCCTCGCGAACAGCCATCGCGAGCAGAAAGGGCAGGTGACGCTCCTCACCGCTCGCCTGGCCAACCCCAAAGGCTATGGGCGCGTCGTGCGCAGCCCGTTGGGCGAGGTGCTGAAGATCGTCGAGGAGACCGAGGCTTCGCCCAAGGAGGCGGCCATCACCGAGGTGAACTCGGGGACCTACGCCTTCGAGGTGGCGCCGCTGTTGGGCGCCGCGAAGGAGCTCGTCCCGCAGGGGCCGAAGAGGGAGATCTATCTGACCACCGCCCTCGAGCTCGTCCGCCAGCGCGGCGGTCGCGTCAACGCCTGCGCGAGCGGCAATCCCGACGAGGCGCTCGGCGTCAACACGCGCATCCAGCTCGCCCACGTCGAGCGCGTCCTCAACCGGCGCTGCCTCGACCGGCTCATGCTCTCGGGCGTGACCGTGGTGGACCCGACGCACACCTATGTCGACGCCGACGTGGAGGTGGGGCAGGACACCATCCTGCTGCCGGGTACGATCCTCAAGGGCAAGACCTCGATCGGCAAGGGCTGCGTCGTCGGCCCGTTCACCACCATCGAGAACTCCAGCTTCGGCAACAACTGCGAGGTGCGCTGCTCCTTTGTGAAGGAGGCGCGGATCCTCGAGAAGACCAGCGTCGGGCCCTATTCGCACTTGAGGCCCGGCACCGTGGCCGGTCCCCGCGCCCGCATCGGGAACTTCAGCGAGATCAAGAACTCGCGCATCGGCTTCGGCTCGAAGGTGCCGCACCTGAGCTACATCGGCGACTGTGAGATCGCCGAGGACGTCAACATCGGGGCCGGGACCATCACCTGCAACTACGACGGCGTCGAGAAGCATAAGACCATCATCGGCGCCAAGGCCTTCGTGGGCTCGAACGTCAATTTCGTGGCGCCCGTCAAGATCGGCCGCGGAGCGAAGATCGGCGCCGGCTCCACCATCACCGACGACGTGCCGGACGGCGCGCTGGCGATCGCGCGCGCACGGCAGGAGAACAAGCAGCGATGAGCGCACCCTTGGCCCAGACACGTCGGGTGGAAAAGACTCCGGCGGGAGAGAGGGAGGGACGGACCAAGGACCGGGCCGCCCTGCCGGCCCAGCGCGGCGAAGCCGGTCTCGAGGCTCGGCCGGCGCTGCGCGCCGAGGGCGCGAGGCTGTACCGCAGCATGAAGCTCTTCACGGGCAACGCCAACCGCCCGCTCGCCGAGAACATCGCCAAGTATCTGGGCGTCGAGCTCGGCAGAAGCCAGGTGGGCCGCTTCGCCGACGGCGAGATCAACGTGCACATCCTCGAGAACGTGCGCGGCTGCGACTGCTACGTCATCCAGCCGACCTGCCGCCCCGTCAACGAGAACATCATGGAGCTGCTGGTCATGATGGACGCGCTGCGCCGCGCGTCGGCGGGGCGCATCAACGCCGTCATCCCCTATTTCGGCTACGCCCGCGCGGACCGCAAGCCGGAGCCGCGCGTGCCGATCTCGTCGAAGCTCGTGGCGAACCTCATCGTGTGCGGCGGGGCCAACCGCATCATCGCGGTGGACCTGCACGCCGCGCAGATCCAGGGGTTCTTCGACATCCCCGTCGACCACCTTTTCGCCGCGCCGGTCTTCTTGGAGTACCTGAAGACGAAGAAGCTCGAGCCGCTGGCGGTGGTCTCGCCGGACGTCGGCGGCGTCGAGCGCTCTCGGTTCTTCGCCAAGCGCCTCGATGCCTCGCTGGTGATCATCGACAAGCGGCGCCCGCGGCCCAACGAGGCCTCGGTGTACAACGTCATCGGCGACGTGCAGGGCAAGCATTGCGTGATCTTCGACGACATGATCGACACCGGCGGCACGCTGACCAAGGTCGCCGCCGAGATCAAGAGCAAGGGCGCGCTGAAGGTGTATGCCGCCTGCGTCCATGGAGTGCTTTCGGGCAACGCGCTCGATATGGTGGCCAAGTCGGCTCTCGAGGAGATGCTCCTCACCGATTCGATCCCGGTCCATCAGCCGACGCCCCCGAACGTCAAGGTCCTTTCGATCGCGCCGCTGTTGGGCGAGGCGATCCGCCGCAACCACGAGGGCGAATCGATCAGCGAGCTATTTTTGTAAGCAGGACAAAACAGGAGACGCAGACTATGGAGCTGACACTGAACGCGACGGTCCGGGAAAACAAGGGCAGGAAAGGGGAGCTCTCCCAATTTCGCAAGGACCACATGATCCCCGGAGTCGTCTACGGCGGCAAGAAAGAGACGCTTGCCGTCGTCGTCGATGAGAAAGAGCTCACGAAGCTCCGCAAGGAGGGGGGCGCCAACGCGATCATCCGGCTGAAGACCGCGGCCGGCGAGGATACCGTCATCCTGAAGGAGCTGCAGCGCCACGTGGTGACGAGCCAGCCGATCCACGCCGACTTCCAGCGCATCTCGATGACGACGAAGATCGAGGTCAAGGTGCCGCTGCACGTCCTCGGCGAGGCGCCGGGCGTCAAGACGGGGGGCGGCATCCTTCAGTACATCCTGCGCGAGTTCAAGGTGCGCGCGCTTCCCGCGGAGATCCCGCAGGCGATCGACGTGGACATCTCGAACCTCCAGCTCAACGAGAAGATCGAGGTCAAGGACTTGAAGGTCCCGACGGGCGTCGAGGTGCTCGAGCTTCCGGAGCAGATCATCGTCACCGTCGTCCAGCCCACGGAGGAAGAGGTCGTCGCCGAGCCGGTCGTCGAGGGCGCGGTCCCCGAGGGCACCGAGCCCGAGGTCATCGCCAAGGGCAAGAAGGAAGAGGAAGGAGAAGAGGGCGCCGAGGGCGCCAAGCCCGGCGCGGCTCCGGCCAAGGGCGCTGCGGCTTCGGGGAAGGGCGGCGCTGCTCCGGCGGCCGGCGCTCCAGCGAAGGGCGGCAAGCCCGAAGGCAAGAAGGAGAAGTAACGAGGACCTGGCTGCTGCCATTGTCGACGCTGAAGGGAAGCTGGAGAGGTCGACAATGGCAGGGCCCGGCATCAACGCATGATCCGACTGGTGGCGGGTCTGGGCAATCCCGGAGAGGGCTATGCCCGGACCCGCCACAACGTCGGCTTCGTGCTCGTGGACCGGCTCGCCGAGAAGCTCGGCGCGCCCACGTGGACGCCGCTCAGCCGCGGGTGGACCCTGTGGAAGCGCCGCTTGGGAGAATACTTCGCCGCGGAGGTCTCAGGCCGCAAAGTGCTCTTCGCGCGTCCTCTGACCTACATGAACGAGTCGGGGAAGTTCGTCGGGGAGCTCGCCCGCTATTCCAACGTCGCCCCCGGCGAGACGCTGATCGCCTACGACGACTTCGCGCTGCCGCTCGGCCGCATCCGCCTGCGGCTCAAGGGCTCCGCGGGGGGGCATAACGGGATGCAATCGGCGCTCGACCATCTGGGCACGGACGAGGTGCCGCGCCTGCGCATCGGCATCGGGCCGGCGCCGGGGGGGCAGGACCCGAAGGATTTCGTCCTTGGCCGGTTCAAGCCCGCCGAGCGGGACTCGGTCACGGCCGCGCTCGACCTTGCCGTGAGCGCCGTCCTGGCGTCGATCGAAGACGGCGTGGAGGCGGCCATGAACCGCTTCAATCCGGAGGCCAAAGCGTGAGCCCGACCTACAAGATACTGTTCGGCTTGATCTTCTTCGCGCTCGGGCTGGGCTATCTCTACCGCCCGGACCTCATCGAACGGATGAACGCGCTTTTGCGCGAGTACGTGCTCAATGACGCCCACCTGGCGCTGGAGCGCCGGAAATGGGGGATGTTCTTCCTGCTCCTCTCGTTCCTCTTCCTTTATATGGCGCATTCGGCCCTGCAGCGGGGCGTTCCCTGGTGACCGAAGGCGCGACGGCGCCGCCGCCGCTGCGCGGACTGGCGGAGCGGGCGTTGGAGCGCCTGAAACCCAAGGCCTCGGGTGCCGACATCGAGCTGTACGTCTCGCGAGTCACCGACCGCGGCATCGAGCTTCGCGAGGGACAGCTCGAGACGCTTCAGGAATCGGTCGAGGAAGGCGTCGGGCTGCGGGTCATCCGCGACGGCCGCGCCGGCTTCGCTTTCTGCGTCGGGTTGGACCTCGACGAGGTCGAGCGGGCCTTCGACCGCGTGCTCGATCAGCTGACCTTCCTTCCGCCCGATCCCGACAAGGTCCTGCCGGCGCCCCAGGCGGCCGCCGGCGACGCCGTCCTGGCCTCGCTGCTGGAGCCCGGCCTGCTCGACGCGCCGGCGCAGGCAAGGATCGACGCTCTCAAGACCCTGGAAGCCGACACGCTCAAGGCGGACGGAAAGGTCAAGCGCGTGCTGCGGGGGGGCTACGGCGAGAGCCGCGGTTCGGTCGCGATCGCGAGCACGCGCGGCGTCATGGCCTATGAGGAGGCGACGAGCTGCGGCGTCAGCGTGTCGGCCGTCGCCGAGCAGGACGCCGAGGTCCAGATCGGCTCGGCCTCCTCGGCCGGGCGGCGGTACGCCGACCTCGATTTCGCGCGCGTCGCGCGCGAGGCGGCCTACCGCACCGTGGTGCAGCTTGGCGCCAAGAAGCTGCCGACCGCGCGGCGCGCGGTCGTGTTCGACCCGTGGGTGTCGGCGGAGGTCCTCGAGCTCATCGCGGGGATGCTGTCGGCCGACGCCGTCCAGCGCGGCCGGTCGCTGTTGGCCGGCAAGCTCGGGCGCAGCGTCGGCTCGGCCTTGGCCACGTTCATCGACGATCCGCGGCGGCCGGGGGGGCTCGCGAGCTCGCTCTTCGACGCCGAGGGCGTGCCGACGCGGCGCAAGACCTCGATCGAGGCCGGGGTGGTCCGCGAATATTTCTACGACGCCTCGACGGCGGCCAAGGAGGGCCGGGCCTCCAACGGCTCGGCCGGCCGCGGCTCCTACAAGGGGGTCCCGTCGCCGGGGTCCTCGAACTTCTATCTTCAGCCGGGAGCGATGACGCGCGACGCCTTGATCCGCGACACCGCGGACGGCATCCTCGTGCTCGAGCTCATGGGCCTGCACACCGCCGATCCGGTCTCCGGCGAGTTCTCCGTCGGACTTTCGGGCGTCGAGATCAAGGACGGCAGGCTCGGCGCGGGGGTGCGCGGCGCGATGGTCTCGGGAAATCTCCTCGATCTGCTCTCAAGGCTCGACGCCGTCGGCGACGACCTCGTGTTCTATGCGGGTTCGGCCTCTCCCACCTTCCGCGTGGCGGACCTCACCGTCGCGTGACGGCTCTCGTCGACTAGCGCTCGTGCAGGCCCGGCGTGTCGGTGCGCGCGCGGCGGTTCTGCGCGAGCGCTTGCCACAGGTAGACGGTCACGACGGTGAACGTGATCAGCCCGAACAGGGGCACGGGCTTGGGCAAGAACAGCTGGACCGCCTCCAGGGCGGCCGCCGGGGCTTGGGCGACCACGGCGATCTTCCAAAGGTCCCCAGGGGGGAGCCCGAAGTCCAGCGCGCCGTTGAGGAGCATGGCGACGAGCGCGTAGCCGGCCGCGGCGAAGATCTTGCGCGCCACGAAGAACAACCCCAGGAAGCAGAACGCCAAGGGGTACAGCAGCGCGCGCAAGGAACGCCCGAAGCCGCGGATGAGCTCGCCGTCCACCGCGACGGGCTCCTTGGCGCGGAACAGCGCCAGGTCCTGCTGCTCGACGCGGCCGGGCCGGACCTTAACGTAAAGCGCGTCCCGCGTCAGGAAGACCACGGCGTTCTCCCTCTCCAGATCGTCGGGGGTGACCGGCGCGGTGCGCGTCGTGTCGATGAGGACCGCGAAGTCCTTCAGCCGCGGGTGCTCCAGGCGGACTGCGCCCTTGGTCGTGCTCGTCATCTTCCCGTCTTGGAAGGTGAGGGGGGGCACCGAGCGCGCCGCCCAGTCGATCGTCTCGTCCAAGAGCGGCGTCCAGCGCACCTTGACGGCGAAGGTGCCCGCGACCGCGAAGAGAAGGCCGAGGTAGGCGAGGTAGCCGGCGATCCACGCGCCGGAACGCCGGGGCGCCTCGCGGTAGCAGGACAGGTCGACGATCGCGCGCAACGGGGCGAGGAGCATGCCCATCATCTTACAAATTGCTCCAGCTTGGCTTTGAACGCCGCCATGCCGATCGGCTTGACCAGAAAATCGTTGGCGCCGGCTTGGCGGGCCCTCTCCTGGTCCTGCCGGCTGCCGAGGGCGCTGAGCATGAGGATGGGGACCTCGCGGAAGGCCTCGATGGCGCGAAAGCGCCGGCAGCCCTCGTAGCCGTCCACGCCCGGCATCATGACGTCCATGATGATCAGGTCGGGCTTGCGCTCTCCGGCCAGCTTGAGGCCCTCGGCGACGCTCGAGGCGCTGCCCGCCTCGTAACCCAGGGCTTCGAGCATGTCGGCCACCATCGAGCGGATGGGCGGCTCATCGTCGATGTGCAGGACGTACATCACGCGCCTCCGGCCGCCGCGCCCGTCGAGGCCGGCGCGCCCGGCGGAGGCGGGGCGACCCTGGCGCTCAGGATGAACCCAAGGACGGCGAGCGCGGCGCCGAAGAGCGCCCACCAAGACAGCCAACCGCGCCCGATGAGCGCGCCGGCCGCGAGCGGAGAGAGGATCATCGCGATGGAATAGAGCGATTGAGTGAGGCCGAGCACGACGCCTTGCTCGCGGCGCCCGGAGTGGCGCGTCACCAGCGCGGTGAGGCACGGCCGGAGCACGCTGTTGCCGAACGAGGTGGCGGTGAAGACGATCATGAGAGCCGCGAGCGGCCCGACCACCGCGAGGCCGACCCAGCCCGCGGCGGCGCAGACGTAGCCGGCGAGCATCAGGCCTCGTTCGCCGAACCGCTTGACGAGCCGGCCCAGCAGGCCGCCTTGGATGATCACGCCCAGCAGGCCCGAGTAGGCGTAGAGGTAGCCGACCTCTTTGGGGCCGAACGGATGGCCGCCCGACCAGAAGCGCCGTTCGGCGAAGAGGGCGAAACCGGAGAGGAACAGGCCGAACATCACCGCGAAGACGAAGAAGTCCACGAGGAGCACCCCGAGCCCCGGCCGCCTGAGATACGCCGCGTACGCGCGCCAGTCCAAGATCGACAGCCGACGGACGGACGGCCCCGCCTCGTCGTCGGCATGCGGTTTGGCCTGCGGCAGCAGGAAATAGGTGCAAAGGACGCTCGTGAAAGAGAGGGTCGCCGCCGCCCAGGCGGGGTATCTGTAATCGAACTGAGCCAGGAACCCCGATAAGGCCGGGCCGAAGAGGAAGCCCATGCCGAAGGCGATGCCGATGATGCCGAAGGACTTGGCGCGCTCCTCGGGCTCGGTGACATCCGAGATGTACGCCTGCGCCAAGGACAGGTTGCCGGCGGTGATGCCGTCCAAAAAGCGCGAGAAGAAGATCAGCGGCAGGGTGCGCGCGAAGCCGAGGATGATGAAGCCGGCGAAGGTGCCCAGTTGGCTGACGATGAGCAGCGGCCGGCGCCCATGGCGGTCGGAGAGCTGGCCGAGGACCGGGCCGGCGACCAGCTGGCATAGCGAATAGGTCATCAGCAGCAGGCCGACGAGCTGCGGGGTCGCGCCGTATCTCTCGGCATAGAACGGCAAGAGCGGCAGGATGATCGTCATGCCGAGCACGTCGACGGCGACGATCAGGAAGATGGGCAGGAGGACGTTCTTCTTCTTCGGCACGGCTCTATCGTCCCGCCAGGCCTTCCCAAGGCGTTTCGGGGACGCCGAGCTTCTGGTTGACCCAGCGCGCGGCCGTGTAGAGGTGGTCGGAGAGGCGGTTCAGATACACCACGACCGAGGCGGGGATCTTCTCTCGTCGCGAGAGGGCGACCACCTCGCGCTCGGCGCGCCGGCAGATCGTTCGCGCCAGGTGCAGGGAGGCGCCGGCGGCGGCGCCCCCGGGCAGGATGAAATGCTTGAGCGGCTTGAGGTCGGCCGTCCAGCCGTCGATCTCGGCTTCGAGGCGGGCCGTCGCCTTGGGGGGCGGACCGGCGTGGCGTCCGAGCTTGGGCGCGCGCTCGGGCCGAGCGGCGAGCAGCGCCCCCACGTCGAAGAGCTCCCGCTGGACCCGCTCGAGGGCTCGCTTCATCGGGGCGAAGTCCCGGCCGCCGGGCAGCGTCGCGACCGCCAGGCCGATGGCGCAGCTGGCTTCATCGACCGTGCCGTAAGCCTGCACGCGCGGGTGGTCCTTCCCCACGCGGCCGCCGCCCCACAATCCGGTCTCGCCCTGGTCGCCGGTGCGGGTGTATATCTTCAGAGGAAGGCCCTCACCCCAGCCCTCTCCCGCCGAAGGCGGGAGAGGGGGATCGAGAGGTAGACTTAAAACCTCGCGCCGACTCCGATATCCACGCCTGGCATGCCGTGGCGCAGGCTGTAAGCCGCGAAGGCGTGGACGAGCGGGAGCGGCGAGACGTCCAGGCCGACGGTCAACCTCGAGCCGCGAGCCGTGGCCGACGCCCCGCCCGCGACGGGCACCGTCGGAGCGAGCGACACCTTGGTGATGTCGTAGCCGACCCCCGCGTACGGGTGGAGGATCGGAAGCGCCCAGGAAACCGAGGCGTTGAAGGAGTAATGCGTCGCGTTGAAGTACTTCTGGTTCAGCTTGTCGCCGAACGCCGAGATGGAGATGTCCGGCAAGGGGTCGAGCATGCTCGTGCGCCATAGGCCGTAGCGCAGTCCGCCGCCGACGATGCTGGCCCCGCCGTAGCCCACGCCGTGCGCGATGACGTCGAAGTTGAAGGGAAGCCCTACCTCCGCCTGAACCAGCGGCAGGCCGAAGGGATGGTCCGCGGTCGCCTTCAGGATCGCGTTGTCGCGGTCGGGATGGAATTGGGTCATGGCCACCACGCCGACGTCGAAGCCGGGGAAGCCGATGCTCCGGCCGGAGTGGAACGCCGAGCCGCCGAGCAGGCCGCCCAGGTCCAGGGCGAAAGGCTTGAGCGCCGCGGTGGTCGCGTGGTTGACGACATCGCCCCACGGGGTGGCCGAGGCCGACGCCGCGAGTCCTACGAGGAGAAACAACGCCAGAATGCGCTTGGTCATGGCGCGCATTATAGTATTAGCCGGTCGCGTGTGGCGAACGTAGTTCGAGGGGCTCGAATATATACTTGATTAAAACAGTCAGGTATGCTAATCTAGGCTTGCCCGTTCGATCGTCAGGAGGCTCGATGTCGCTGCTGGAAATCCAGGATTTGCACGTTTCCGTCGAAGGAAAACCCATCCTCAAGGGCGTTGACCTGAAGATGGAGAAGGGCCAGATCCACGCGTTGATGGGTCCCAACGGCTCGGGCAAGAGCACTCTGTCGAACGCGCTGTTGGGCCATCCCAAATACGAAGTCACCAAAGGGCACATCCTTTTCGAGGGCGAAGACATCACCCACCTGAAGACGCATGAGCGGGCGCGCAAGGGCCTGTTCCTGTGCTTCCAGTATCCGACCGCCATCCCGGGAGTCAGCGTCGCCAACTTCATCCGCACCGCCCTGAAGTCGGTGCGCGGCGAGGCCAGCGTGGTGAAGACTTTCCGGAAGAGCCTGCGCGAGAAGATGCAGCTGCTGGGAATGGACGAGAAGATCGCGTCGCGCTACGTCAACGACGGGTTCTCGGGCGGGGAGAAGAAGCGCCTGGAGACCTTGCAGATGGCGATGCTCGAGCCCAAGCTCGCCATCCTGGACGAGGCGGACTCCGGCCTCGACATCGACGCGCTGCGCATCGTGTCCGACGGCGTCAACCGGCTCGCCTCCCCGGAGCGCGGCATCCTGCTGATCACCCACTACCAGCGCATGCTCGACTACGTGCTGGAGAAGAGAGGCTACGACTGGCTGCAGGAGAAGCAGCCCGCCAACGCCTAGGGGACCCATGACCGACCCCACTGGCATCGCCGGGATCAAGGACGATTACCAAGCCAAGTACGGCTTCTTCGACCGCCACGACTACGTCTTCAAGGCGCGCAAGGGCTTGGACAAGAATGTCGTGATCGACATCTCGCGCCGCAAGAACGAGCCGGAGTGGATGCTCGATTTTCGCCTCAAGGCCTACGAGATCTACCTGGCCAAGCCGCTGCCGACGTGGGGCAATGTCGAGCTCTTGAACTCGATCGATTTCGACGAGATCTACTATTACCTGAAGCCTTCGGAAGGCACGGCCCGCAACTGGGCGGACGTGCCGAAGGACATCAAGAACACCTTCGAGAAGCTCGGCATCCCCGAGGCGGAGCGCAAGTTCCTGGCCGGAGTGACGGCGCAGTACGACTCCGAGGCGGTGTACCACCAGATCACCAAGGAGCTGGAGGCCCAGGGCGTCACCTTCCTCGACATGGACGCGGGGCTCAAGAAGTATCCGGACCTGGTGAGGGAATACATCGGCACCGTCATCCCTCCCACCGACAACAAGTTCGCGGCGCTCAACTCCGCGGTCTGGTCGGGCGGCTCCTTCATCTACGTGCCCAAAGGCGTCAAGGTCACGATGCCCCTGCAGGCCTACTTCCGCATCAACGCCGAGAAGGCCGGGCAGTTCGAGCGCACCCTCATCATCGCCGACGAAGGCTCGAGCGTGCATTACATCGAAGGCTGTACTGCCCCCTCGTGGAGCGCCGACGCGCTGCACTCGGCGGTGGTCGAGGTCATCGCGAAGAAGGGCGCGCACGTCCGCTACACGACGATCCAGAACTGGGCGAACAACGTCTACAACCTAGTGACCAAGCGGGCCATGGCGCACGAGGACGCCTTCGTCGAATGGGTGGACGGCAACCTCGGCTCCAAGCTGACGGCAAAATATCCGGCGGTCTACC
>JAPLKK010000075.1 GCA_026388115.1 Elusimicrobiota bacterium
ATGTCGGCGGCCAGCTTGGCGTTGGTGACGTTGCCGTTGAGGATGGCGGAGGTGGTGACCGCGTCGGCGGCGAGCTTGCCGGTGTTGATGGCGCTGGCGGCGATGGTGACCACGCCGGTGTTGCTCATCGTCGCGTCGCCGGACATCGGGTGTTGCTGCGCCGTGTTGGCGCCGTCGCCGATCCAGAGGTTGTCATCAAGCAGGCTGCCGCCCGAGGCGCTGACGTTTGTCAGGTGTGAGCCGTCGCCGAAGAAGGCGGAGGCGGTCACGGAGGACTTGCTGGTGACGGTGCCGTTGGAGCCGGTGAGCGTGATGCTCGAGTTGGCCAGCGTGAGGCTGCCCGAGGCGGCGACGTTGATCTGGTTGGTGAAGTTGTTCGGGCCGCTCCACGTTTGCGGCGAGCTGAAGATGTCGGCGGCCAGCTTGGCGTTGGTGACGTTGCCGTTGAGGATGGCGGAGGTGGTGACCGCGTCCGCGGCGAGCTTGTTGGTGTTGATAGCGCCGGCCGCGATGGTGACCACGCCGGTGTTGCTCATCGTCGCGTCGCCGCTCATCGGATGCTGCTGGGCCGTGTTGGATACGTCGCCGATCCAGATATTGTCGTTGGTGAGCGGGCTCCCGGTGGGCTGGACGCCCGTCAGGTGCGAGCCGTCGCCGAAGAAGGAGGTAGCGGTGACGGAGGAGTTGACGATGAGCGGCGAGTACGGGATTAGGACGCGGCCGTTCAGCCCTCCGTTGGCGCCGATGCCGCCGTAGAGCGCCAGGTCGCCGCCGTTGACGGGCGAGCCCGCGCCGCCGCCGGTCGCGTTCCCGGCGACGATGGTGAGCGAGTCGCCGGCGGAGTCCGGCGTGCTCCGCGTGGAGACCGCGATCATGCGCGCCTGCCCGTTGTCGTTGAAGGTCAGGCTGTCGGCGAATATGCCGGCGGCGCTGACGGAGCTGGTGAAGGTGTTGGGCGCGGTCCAGGTATGCGAGGAGGTGAAGACATCGGCCGCCAGCTTCGCGTTCGTGACGTTGGCGTTGAGGATGGCGGAGGTGGTGACCGCGTCAGCGGCGAGCTTGGCGGTCTGGACCGCGCCGCTCAGGATCGCGGTATTGGTGACGGCATCCGCGGCGAGCTTGCCGGTGTTGATGGCGCCGGCGTTGACGAGTTTGGCCGCGGTGACGGCGCCGTTCAAGATCATGGCGTTGCCGACCGCGTCGATGGCGAGCGAGGCGGTGACGGAACTCGTGAAGATGTTCGGGGCGCTCCAGGTGTGCATCGTCGAGAATACGTCGGCGGCAAGCTTGGCGCTGGTGATGTTCCCGTTGGCGATCGCTGTCGTCGTCACCGCGTCCGCTGCCAGCTTGGCCGTTTGGATCGCGCCGTTGACGATCGTCGGGTTCGGGAAGAAGCCGGTGAGGTCGCCGCCCATGGCGCCGGCGTTGACGAGTTTGGCCGCGGTGACGGCGCCGTTCAAGATCATGGCGTTGCCGACCGCGTCGATGGCGAGCTTGTTGGTGTTGACCGCGCCGTCGGCGATCTTCGTGGAGTTCACCGCGCTCGCGGCGATCTGCGGATTCGGATAGCTGCCGGTGAGGTCTCCGCCCGCCGGGCCCATGGGGGTCGCGCTTCCGGTGATGTTGCCGGTGACTTGAGTGCCGGCGAGGTTGCCGGTGAGGTTGGCGGCATTGGTAGCGGTGGTGGCGTTGCCGGTGATGTTGCCGGTGACCTGAGTGCCGGCGAGCGTGCCGGAGAGGCTGGTGGCGGTGGCAGCCGTGGTGGCGGTGGTGGCCGTGGCGGCGTTCTCGGC
>JAPLKK010000112.1:0-7739 GCA_026388115.1 Elusimicrobiota bacterium
CATGCGATAGCGTTGTCCGCTCTGGCGATCATGCTCGCTTGGCCGCGCGCGCTCTTCTCCGCGGGATTTCAGATGAGCTACTCCGCGGCGCTCGCGCTTTGGCTCATCGCCCGCCGCTGGCGGCCCGCGATAGGGCCGCGGCCGATGAGGGGAGCCCTGCGCGTTCTGCTCGTGTCCTTCGCGGTGCAGGTGGCGCTTTGGCCGCTTCTGGCGAACATCTTCGGCCGCGCTTCCGTCGTCGGCGTCGTCGCCAACATCGTTCTCGTGCCGGCTTCCGCGTGGCTGATGTGCTGCGGTCTCGCCTTGTGGGCGGCCTCGGGCTGGGCGGCCGCCGCCGCGCTCCTCGCGCGTACGGCGACGCTCGCTCTGTTCGGCTTCAAGTGGGTGTGCGCCTCGTGCGCCGCGCTTCCTTGCGCGGCCGTCGACCTGTGTCCGATGACGCGCGGCGCGGTCGTCGTCTGGTACGGGGCATGCGTGGCGCTCTTTCTGCTTCCGGAGCTCAAGCCCGCCGCCGTCGCGGCATGCCTGGCGGTGTCGGCGGCGCTCTTCGGCGCGGTGAACGCCTGGGCGGAAGGCCCAAAGCTCGAGGTGTGCATCATGGGCGACCGCCGCGGCTGGAGCGCCTTGGTCGAAAAGCCGGGAAGGGAGCGGTTGGCGGTGGGAGCCGGCCTGCCGCCCGCGCGGCTCGCGGCGGCGTGGCGCGAGCTCGGCGCGCGGCCTATCGATGAACTGATCGTCGCGGGCAAGACCCGCGCGGACTTGCGCGGCATCAAAGTCGAGGGCCGCTGGCCGGTGAGACGCATCACGCGTCGCGACGCGCCGGTGGATGTCGAGTTTAGAAGCTTTCATCTGCGTTTTTTGGAGGAGCCCGGGCTTGCCGTGATCCGCCGTGGACCGGCCGGTCCGGCCGAATTTTGTATACTCCTGCACTCCGCGGCTGTCGCGCCAGAGTGGTGCGCCCCCGCCGGAATCAGGGGCGTAGGCGTCGAGGGGGCTCTTTGGATCACGACCGATGGTGAGCGCTATCAGATCGCGTCGCCCGGGGCAGGCCGTCCGCTCCGCCGTCCTATTCTATAACGAGCAGAAGCCCGACACGCAGGTGGCGCTCAGGCCTGGGCTGAAGATGCTCAAGGACAGGCGCGTGGCCGTCTGGATGGGGCATACCCCCGAGGGCCGCAAGCGGCTCCCGGGCGCCGACGTGGCGATCGCCCTCGGCGGCGACGGCACGATGCTCCGCGTCGCCCGCTCCTTGGCGCCGCACGCCGTGCCCTTGTTCGGCATCAACTCCGGCGGGCTGGGATTCTTGAGCGGGACCGACCTCAAGGAGCTCAAGCGCAACCTCGCGACGGTGCTGGACGGCGGCTTCGAGCTCCAGGAGCGCTGGATGCTCAAGGCCGAGGTCCTTCGCGGCGGGCGCCGCACCTTCGGGCCGAACATAGCGCTCAACGACTGCGTCATCCGCTGCGGCGACACGGCGCGCGCCATCACGCTGCGCGCCTTCTCGGGGCAATCGTTCTTGGCCGACTACTTCGGCGACGGGTTGATCATCTCCACGCCCACCGGCTCGACCGCCTACGCCCTCGCCGCGGGCGGCCCCGTCGTCGACCCGCGGCTCGCCGCTTTTCTCATCGCCCCCATCTGCCCGCACACGTTGACCCAGCGGCCGGTCATCATCCCGGCCGAGCATCCCGTCTCGGTGCGCCTCGTGGTGCGCCAGGGCCACGAGGAATCGCCCGAGGCGCTCATGTCATTGGACGGCCAGATCGGCTGCGCGCTCAGGCTGGGGGAAGAGGTGCGCATCCGCCGCTTCGAAAAGCCCTTGCGCCTCCTCGTCAACCCCAAACGCTCTTATTTCGAGACCTTGAGGCGCAAGCTCAAGTGGGGCGAACGATAAGGTAGCGTGCCAGCCTGGAGCCAGGGACGCGCTCTATAGAAACGCATGATCAAGCGCCTCACCGTCAGGAATTTCGCGGTCGTCGACGCGCTGACCCTCGAACCCGGCCCAGGGCTCAACGCGCTCACCGGAGAGACGGGCGCGGGAAAGCCCATCGTCATCGAGGCGCTCGGCTTCGCGCTCGGCGCCCGCGCGAGCGGCGACTGGCTGCGCGCGGGCGCGCAGAAGCTCGAGGTCGAGGCGGTGTTCGAGCAGGGCGAGCGCGAGCTCGTCCTGCGCCGCGAGCTCGACGCCGAGGGCCGCACGCGCGCGTGGATCGACGGGAAGGCCTCGCCGGTCAGCGCCCTCGCCGCTCTCGGCGACGCCCTGGTGGATTTCCACGGCCAGCACGAGCACCAGACCCTTCTGCGCCCCGCGGCCCAGCTCGAGCTATTGGACGCCTACGGCGCCGACGACGGCCCGAAGAACGCGCGCATCGGCGTCCTGCGTCCGCAAGCGGAGGCGGCCTATCGCCGCTACGTGGAGTTGGGCCGCCAGCTGGAAGCCCTCGACCTCCCCGAAGAAGAGCGGGCCAAGCGTCTCGATCTTTGCCGCTTTCAGGTGGAAGAGATCGAGTCGGCGAGCCTGAAAGCCGGCGAGGAAGAGGCGCTCGAAGCGGAGCTGCCTCGTCTCAAGAACGCGGAGAAGCTTGCCCAGCTCGCCACCGAGGCGTACGGGCATCTGTACGAGGCCGAGGGCTCGGCGCAGGAGCGCCTGCTGAAGGCCGAGCGCGCCTTGGTTGAGATGGGACGGCTCGACCCCGCTGCCGACGAGCAGGCGAAGTCCTTGGCGGTTGCGCGGGCCTTGGTCGAAGAGGCCGCCCGGCGCGCCGGCGAGTACCGGGACAAGGCCGACATGGACCCGGCGGAGCTCGACCGCGTGCTCGGCCGCCTCGACAAGATCGCGCGTCTCAAGAAGAAGCATGGCGCCGAGCCGGGAAAGATATCGGAAGCGCTCGAGCGGCTCAAGCATGAGCTGGCATGGTTGGAGGACGCGAGCGGGCGCGCGGCTCAGGTGCAGCAAGAACGCGAGCGGGCCGAGGCGGACTTGGACCGGCTTTGCGCCGCGCTCCATAAGGCGCGCATGGCCGCGGGCGCGCGGCTGTCAACGGCTGCGGCCGCCGAGCTCAAGGGCCTCGGCATGCCCGCGGCGAGGCTCTCGGTCTCGGTCGAGTTGGAGGAAGGCGCTTGGGGCCCCTCCGGCGCCGACCGGGTCGAATTCCTGATCGCGGCGAACCCCGGCGAGAGCCTGAAGCCGCTGAAGTCGGTCGCCTCCGGCGGCGAGCTCTCGCGCGCGATGCTCGCCTTGAAGACGGTCCTCGTCAAGGCCGACCGCGGGCCGGTGCTCGTCTTCGACGAGGTGGACGCGGGCGTGGGGGGGGCGGTGGCGCGCACGGTCGGGGAGCGTCTCGCCGCCCTCGGTCGCGGCCGCCAAGTCCTGTGCGTCACGCATCTGGCGCAGGTGGCGGGCCACGCCGCGAGGCATTTCCACATCTCGAAGACGGTGGCCGGGGGCCGGACGCGCGCCCAGGTGGAGACGCTCGAGGGCGAGAAGCGCCTGCAGGCTCTCGCCGTCATGATGGGAGGCCGCGACGCCTCGGCGGCCAGCCTGCGCCATGCCCGCGAGCTGCTCGACGCATGCAAGGAGGCCGTCCGATGACCGTTCGCACCCGCTTCGCCCCGTCGCCGACGGGCTACCTGCATATCGGCGGCGCCCGCACCGCGCTGTTCTGCTGGCTCTTCGCGCGCCACCACAAAGGGACGTTCGTCCTGCGCATCGAGGACACCGACGAGGTCCGCTCCACGCACGAATCGGTGGACGCCATCCTGGAGAGCATGGCGTGGCTCGGCCTCGACTGGGACGAGGGGCCGTCGCTTACCCGTCACGACGAAGGCTGGGAGGAGAAAGGCGGCCACGGGCCCTATTTCCAGATGAAGCGCGGCGAGCATTACCGCAAGCATCTCGAGCAGCTTCTGGCCGAGGGCAAGGCTTATCGATGCTACTGCACGCCGGAGGAGCTGGCGGCGAAGCGGGAGCAGGCGTCGAAGGAAAAGAAGCCGGTGCGCTACGACGGCCGCTGCCGCGACCTGACCGACGCGCAGCGCCGCGTCTTCGAGGCCGAGGGCCGCAAGCCTTCCGTGCGCTTCCGCATGCCGCAGGAGGGCTCGACCGTCGTGTCCGACGAGGTGCGCGGCGAGGTGAGCTTCGAGAACAACCTGCGCCAGGATTTCGTCATCGCGAAGGGTTCGGGCGTGCCGACCTACAACTTCGCCAACGTGATCGACGACCACCTGATGGAGATCACGCATGTCGTCCGCGGCGACGAGCATCTGAACAACACGCCGGAGCAGATCCACATCTATCAGGCCTTGGGATTCGCCCTGCCGAAGTTCGCGCACCTCTCGATGATCATGGGCCCGGACGGCACCAAGCTCTCCAAGCGCCACGGCGCCACCTCGGTGCTCGAGTACCGCGACCAGGGATTCTTGCCCGAGGCGATGCGCAACTACCTTGCCCTGCTCGGCTGGTCCAACCCGGAGAGCCAGCAGCTCTTCGAAGCCGCGGAGCTCGTCGCCAAGTTCGGCCTGGAAGGCTGCCAGAAGAACCCCGCCACCTTCGACAACCAGAAGCTCTTGTGGATGAACAGCGAGTACGTCCGCAAACTATCGCCCGAGACGCTTGTCGACCGCGCGCGGCCGTTCCTCGAGAAGGGGCGGCTGGGCGGCGTGCACCGCGACGCGCTCGCGAAGGCCGTCAAGCTCGAGCAGGAGAAGGTCACGCTCCTGTCGGAGCTGCCCGGCCGCTTGGACTTCTTCTTCCACGACGCGGTCTACGACCCGAAGGCCATGGACAAGGTGCTCAAGGTCCCCGGCGCCGGAAAGGTGCTGGAGGAGCTCGCCCCGGCTTTGGCGGCCGTGGAGCTGTTCGCCGCCAAGCCGCTCGAGGACCGCATCCGGCGCTTCTGCGAGGAGAAAGGCCTCAAGGTCGGCCAGGTCTTCCATCCCATCCGCGTCGCAGTCTCCGGCCGCACGATGGGCCCGGGGCTCTTCGAGATGCTGGAAGTCCTGGGCAAGGAGAAGGTGCTGGCACGCCTGGAGGCCGCCCGGAAACTCATATGAACGAACACGCCGCCGTCGAGACCGCCGAGAGGGGTACCGATTTCGTCCGCAAGATCGTCATCGACGATAACAGCACCGGTAAATGGGGCGGGCGGGTGGCGACGCGGTTCCCGCCGGAGCCGAACGGCTATCTCCATATCGGCCACGCCAAGAGCATCTGCCTGAACTTCGGCATCGCGCAGGAGTTCGGCGGCACCTGCAAGCTGCGGATGGACGACACCAACCCCGCCAAGGAAGAGCAGGAGTACGTCGACTCGATCTCGGAGGACGTGCGCTGGCTCGGTTGGCAGTGGGAAGGGAAGATCCGCTTCGCCAGCGACTATTTCGACCAGATGTACGGCTGGGCCGAGGAACTGATCCGGAAGGGCAAGGCCTTCGTCTGCGATATGACGGCCGACGACGTCGGCCGCACGCGCGGGACGACGACGGAGCCCGCCAAGGCGAGTCCCTACCGCGACCGTCCGGTGGAGGAGAGCCTCGACCTTTTCCGCCGCATGAAGGCCGGCGAGTTCCCGGACGGCGCCCGCACGCTACGGGCCAAGATCGACCTGGCCTCGCCCAACTTCATGCTCCGCGACCCCATCATGTACCGCATCGTGCACGCCGAGCACCACAACACCGGCAGCAAGTGGTGCATCTACCCGATGTACGACTGGGCGCACGGGCTCGAGGACTCGATCGAGGGTATCACCCATTCCATCTGCACGCTGGAGTTCGAGGTCCATCGGCCGCTCTACGACTGGTACCTCGACGCGATCAACGAGGGGCGCACCGACGACGGCTCGGGACTCTGGGGAAAGAAGATCCACCACGCCCGGCAGATCGAATTCGCCAGGCTGAACCTCAGCTACACGGTGCTGTCCAAACGGAAGCTTCTCGAGCTGGTGCAGGCGAAGATCGTGCGCGGCTGGGACGACCCGCGCATGCCGACGATCTCCGGCATCCGGCGGCGAGGCTACACGCCCGAGGCCATCCGCGATTTCGCCAAACGCATCGGCGTCAATAAGTTCGACAGCACGGTGGACGTCCAGCTGTTGGAGCATTGCCTGCGCGAGGACCTGAACAAGAAGGCGTCGCGCGTGATGGCCGTTTTGCGGCCGCTGAAGCTCGTCATCGAGAACTATCCCGACGGCAAGTCGGAAGAGCTGGACGCCGTGAACAATCCCAACGACCCGGCCGCGGGCACGCGCAAGGTCCCGTTCTCGAAGACCCTCTACATCGAGGTCGAGGATTTCATGGAGGAGCCCCCGAAGAAGTTCTTCCGGCTCGCCCCCGGCCGTGAGGTGCGCCTGCGCTACGCCTATTTCGTCACCTGCAAGAGCGTCGTGAAAGACGCCGCCGGCAGGATCGTCGCGCTTCGCTGCACCTACGATCCCGCGACGCGCGGCGGCGACGCGCCCGACGGCCGAAAGCCCAAAGCGACGCTCCATTGGGTGTCGGCGGAGCACGCCGCGCCGATCGAGGCGCGGCTGTACGGCCAGCTCTTCTCGAAACCGGAGCCGGGGAACGTCCCGGAAGGCGTGGACTGGAAGACGGAGCTCGATCCGAAGTCCGAGGAGGTCGTGCGCGGCTTCCTCGAGTCCTCCGCCGCATCGGCTCCGGTGGGCGCCAAGGTCCAGTTCGAGCGCCTCGGCTACTTCTGCGTCGACAAGGACTCCAAGCCCGGCTCCCCCGTCTTCAACCGCGCCGTCGGCCTCAAAGACGCCTACGCCGCGCCCGCGAAGAAGCCCTGACCTAGCTCCAGAGGGGGCTGAGGATCGCGGCGATGGAGACGGCGCTCATCAGCGCCGTCAGCGTCCAGGCGGCGATATTGAACCAGCGGCCGTTCTGGTATTCGCCCATCAGGTCCTCGCGGCTTGAAAGCTGAAGGCAGAGGATCAGGATGACGGGCAGCAGCAGCCCGTTGACCACCTGCGACCAGTACATCACCTTGATGAGCGGGAAGCCCGGCCAGCACACGACGAGCGCTCCGGCCGCGATGAGCAGGGTGTAGAGGCCGTAGAACTGCGGAGCCGTGTCGAAGGAGCGGTCGAGCCCGGTCTGCCAGCCCATGCCCTCGCACACCGAGTAGGCGGTGGAGAGCGGCAAGATGGACGCGGCGAAGAGCGAGGCGTTCAACAGGCCGATGGCGAAGAGCGTCGAGGCCCATTTCCCCGCCAGCGGCTTCAAGGACAGCGCGGCCTCGGCCGCGGTGTCCACCCGGATGCCGGCGGGGTACAGCGTCGCCGAGCACGCCACGATTATGAAGACGGCCACGACGTTGGTGGCGATGCAGCCGAGGATCACATCGAGCCGGGCGTACTTGTACGTGCTCGCCTGAAGCCCCTTGTCCACGGTCGCGGACTGCTGGTAGAACTGCATCCACGGAGCGATCGTCGTGCCGATGAGGCCGACGAGCATGGCGAGAGCCGAGCGGTCGAGCGGCAGCCGCGGCGTCACCGTGTCCTTGAGCACGCCGCGCCAGTGCGGGTGCGCGGCGTAGCAGGAGAGGGCATAGGTCACGTAGAAGAGACAGGCGAAGAGGAATATCTTTTCCACGCTCTTGTCGTCGCCCTGCGTCACGAGCCACCAGACGAACAGCGCCGCCGCGAACACGGCCAGCGCCTTCGGCACGCCGAAGAGGCCCATGGACGCGGCCACGCCGGCGAACTCGGCGACGATGTTGCCGAGGTTCGTCACGACGAGAG
>JAPLKK010000112.1:7786-8502 GCA_026388115.1 Elusimicrobiota bacterium
AGGTGAGCTTGACGCCGTAGTTCTCGCGGATGAGGTCGGCCAAGCCTTTTCCGGTGACGACGCCCATGCGGGCCACCATCTCCTGCACCAGGATCAGCGCGAAGGTGATCGGGATCATGGTCCAGAGGAAAAGGTTTCCGTAGTGCGCCCCAGCGAGCGTGTAGGTCGTGATGCCGCCCGCATCGTTGTCGACGTTGGCCGTGATCATGCCCGGGCCCATCACCGACAAGAAGAGCAGGATGCGGCGCCAGCGCTCGCGGCCGAGGATCGCTTCGGAGAGCTTCATCGCGGCGGCTCCGGCGGCGACGGGAAGGGTAGCTCCGCGGAGGGAGCGGCCTGGGCCGCCGCCGGCGCGGGCTCGGCCGTCCCTTCGGCCTCGCGGCGGTGGCGGCGGCGCCAGGCGAGGGGGATCATCTTCTCGAGCACGTCGTCGATCGTGATGACCCCCTGGAGCTTGCGGTCGCGCCCGTTGTCGACGACCGGGATAGCGGATAGCCGGTATTTCTCCATCACGAAGGCGACCTCGCGCAGGCTGTCCTTGGCCCGGACATGCCGCAGCTTCGGGTAGGTGTAGCGGGCGACGGGGTCCTGCGGAGCGGCCAGCAGCAGCCGCCGCAGCACGACCTGGCCGACGAGCCGCTCTCCCGCGTCGACGAGATAGACGTGGTGGTAATGCTCGAGGTCCTGCAAGCCTTGCAGGCGCTCCAGCACCTCGC
>JAPLKK010000085.1:0-15979 GCA_026388115.1 Elusimicrobiota bacterium
GGCCATTCGCGCTGACCGTGATCCTCGCCGCCGCCGTCGCAGTGGGCACGCTGGTGTTCTGGCTCGCGCACGAACCGGCCTTGGACCTGCGCGAGAGCGTTCCCGGGCAGGATCACCGGCCGCCGGGACCGGCCTCGATCCGCTCGGCCACCTCCTTCTGGAACATCAAGAGCGCCTCGGTCCAGCCGGGCCAGGGCAGCAGGCGCTGAAGGATCGGACTAGCCACCGAATAGGGCAGGTTCGAGACGATCCGGCACGGCGCGGGCAGCGGCGCCAGGTCCACTCCGAGGAAATCCGCGCGAACGAGGCGCAGCCGCTCGTTCGAGCCGAGGCGCGCGGAGAGCTCCGCGTGGAGGCGCTCGTCGATCTCGACGGCGGTGACGCTCGCCCCCGCCGCGAGCAGGCGGTCGGTGAGGATGCCGCGCCCCGGGCCGATCTCCAGCACGGTGTCGCCGGGGCTGAGCCGCGCGGCGGCGACGATGCGATCGGCCACCGCGGCGTCGACGAGGAAGTGCTGATCGAGGCGCGCGCGCACCTAGTTCTCCCTCCCCCCTTGCGGGGGAGGGTGGGGGTGGGGGGTCATGCGGGACTCAGCGTCCCGTCCTGGAGGCGGCGCAGCAGATCCGAGCCGATCTTCCACACGTCGCCGGCGCCGATGGTGAGGACGACGTCGCCCGCCTTCAGCTCGCGCACCGTGTCGAGCGGGCCGGAGAAAGGCTCGGCGCGCACGCCGGATGAAGCTAACGAGTCGAGCACGAGGCGCCGGCTCACGCCCGGCAGAGGCTTCTCGCCCGCGGGATAGATGTCGGTCACATAGACGAGGTCCGCGCCGCGGAAAGCGGGGCCGAAGTCCTTTTGCAGGATCTTGGTGCGCGTGTAGCGGTGGGGCTGGAAGATCGCGATGAGCCGGCGCGGCCGCGCGAGCGCGACCGCGGCCAGCGTCGCGCGGATCTCGGTCGGATGGTGGCCGTAGTCGTCGATGAAGCGGATGCCGCGCGCCTCGCCGAGCTTCTCGAGCCTGCGGCCGACGCCGCGATAGGACGCCAAGCCTTCCAGCAGGCGGCCGAGCTTGAAGCCGAGAAAGCTGCCCGCCGCCACCGCCGCGAGCGCGTTGAGCACGTTGTGCCGCCCGGCGACGGGCAGGCTCGCCTTCGCCTGCCGCCGTCCGCGGTACAAGACGTCGAAGGAGGAGCCCTCGGCGGACAACCGCAGGTTCTTCGCCTGCCAATCCGCCCTGGCCCGCACGCCGTAGCGGATGATGTGCCGGTCCACCCTCGGCGCGATCTCGGCGACGGCCGGGTCGTCGGCGCACAGCACGGCGGCGCCGTAGAACGGCAGCCGCTCCAGATGCTCGACGAACGCGGCCTTCAGGTTCTCCACGGTGCCGTAATGGTCGAGATGGTCGTTGTCGATGTTCGTGACGACCGCGACCAGGGGAGAGAGGCGCACGAAGGAGCCGTCCGACTCGTCCGCCTCGGCCACGAGATAGTCTCCGAGGCCGAGCCGCGCGTTCGAGCCGATGTTCTTGAGCTGGCCGCCGATGATCATCGTGGGATCGGCGCCGGCGGCGCGCAGGGCGAGCGCGACCATCGAAGTGGTGGTCGTCTTGCCGTGCGAACCGCTCACCGTCACGGTGCGCTTGAGCCGCGCCAGCTCGGCGAGCATCTCGGCGCGCGGGATGATCGCGATGCGCCGCCGGCGGGCGAAGACGACCTCCGGGTTTTCCGGGCCGACGGCCGAGCTCGTCACCACCACCTCGGCGCCCGCCGCGTTGGCCGGACGATGCCCGTAGAAGACGCGCGCGCCGGCCTTGGCCAGGCGCCGGGTGACCTCCGACGGCTTGAGGTCGGAGCCCGAGACGCGGTAGCCGAGGTTCAGCAGGACCTCGGCGATGCCGCTCATGCCCACGCCGCCGATGCCGACGAAGTGGATGCGGCGCACGAACGGCGCCATCGGATGATCGTTCATGGAGTCTTCGCCTTCTCCGGCGCTTTGGCGGCCCCGACCCGGGGATTGGCGCTCGCGCTCACCCGCGGCTGGCGCAGCCACTTGAGGCCGTCCTTGGCCGCGCGGTTCTTCGGAGAGATCGTCAGCACCTTCACGAGCGCCTGCTCGGCCTCCGGCTCGCGGCCCGCCTCCACCAGCGCCACCGCGCGGCCCATCCAGGCCTGCTCGTTGGACGCGTCGGCGGCCACGGCGCGGTCGAAGGAAGCGAGGGCGGCCCGCGATTGCCCGAGCGAAGCGAAGCCCAAGCCCGAGGCGACCCACCAGTCGGAGGTGTCCGGGTGGCTGGGAGCCTCGCCCGGCTCGGGAAGCGTCTCCTCGACGAGCGCCATCCAGCTGGTCCCCATCACCCACAGCCCCATGTCGTTGCCGACGTCGCGCGGCTGATAAGAGACGCGAGCCTTCGAGTCCGATGTCCCTCCGGCCCCCCCTCCGGCGCCGGAGCCCGGCCCGCCGCCAGGGCCGGAGGCCTCGCCGGAGCGCCCCGCCAGCCGCGACTTGGGGGCGTAGCTCAGGTTCATGCCCATGCGCACCTCGGCGTCGGGCGGCGCCTGCCTGAGCACCTCGCGCAGCTCGTCCATCACCTGCTTGACCTGAGCGGCCCGCTGGGCGTCGGTGGTCGCGCGGAGCTTGAACTCGCGGCGCACGCCGGTCGCGGTCGGGCGCGGCGGGAGCCTCCCCGCCTTCTCGAGCGCGGACTTCAGAGAAGAGCCGGCCTCGGAGGCGTTCTTGCGCTCGAGCTTGGGCCGCGGGATGAACGCCATATCGACCTCGAGCACCGCCTCCTGGTCGAGCGGCAGGCGCTCGAGGTTGCGCGCGATCACGTCCAGAGGGTCGCTCGGATTACCCTGGGCCGCGGGCTGCGGGGCGGCCTGCGGCTGCGGAGCCTGGGAAGGCTTCGGCTTCTCGGGCTGTTTCGGCGCGCCTTCTCCGCCGGCGCCCTCGGCCTCCCCGCCGAACGAGACCGACAGCGCGAGGCCTCCCTGGTTGTCCTCCGGGGTGAGATGGAAAGCGTCCGCGAACACGGCGCGCGCCTTCTTCGCGTCTCCCTTTATGAGGTAGGCGCGGCCGAGCCGATAGCGCGCGACCGCGTCGCGCGCCTTGAGCCGGACCGCCTTATTGAACTCGTCGAGCGCTTCGGGGTCCTTGCCCATCCGCTCGTACGCCGCGCCCAGCTCGAGCGCGGCGTCCTCGAAGTCCGGGTACCGCTTGAGCGCCGCGCCGAGGGAATCCGCCGCGTCCGTGTCCCGGCCGAGCCGGCGATACAGCATGCCGAGCTGGTAGTGGTATAGAGGATGCGAGGCGTCGAGGGCGACCGCGCGCCGGAAATGCTCCAAGGCGTCGGGAAAGCGGCCCAGGGTCTCCTCGACGGAGCCCAGGTCCATCTGCAGGTCGGGCCGCTTCGGGTCCAGCCGGGCGCCGGTCTGGAACTCCGCGTAAGCGGAGTCGGTGTCGCCTTTCCAGGCGTGCAGGATGCCCATGAGGAGATGGCCTTGGGCGTTGTCGGGATCGAGCTTCAGCCCGGCCCGGAACTCGGCCTCGGCCTGGGGCACGTTGCCGGCCCAGTAATACGCGGAGCCGAGCATCAGATGGCCCATCGGCTCGGAGGGGTTGGAGACGACCGCCTTGGCGAACTCGCGGATGGCGTCTTAGTAGTCGCGCTGGCCGGGCTCGCTCGGCTTGGTGGCCGAAGCCGAGGTGGAGAGCAGGGCGGCCAGGCACAAGCCGGCCACCCACCCCCCACCCCACCCCTCCCCCGCAAGGGGGGAGGGAGATTTAAGACGGATCGGAGCAGTCAATCTGGTATCCACACGCCGGGCAAAGCTCGCGGCAATGCTGGGCGTCCATCTCAAGCCCGCACAGCGGGCATTTCGCGGGCCCGCGCTGCGACGCCGTCCGCAGGACCGGCCCCGCGGCCGAGGCGACCTGAGCCAGATGCGGCCGCATGCGCGCCAGCGCCCGCGAGCGGTGGCTCAACGCGTTCTTGTCCTCGGCCGGCATCTCGGCCAGCGTCTTCCCGGCCTCCGGCACGAAGAAGATCGGGTCGTAGCCGAAGCCGCCCTCGCCTCGCGGCGCTTCGGTGATGACGCCGTCGAGGCGGCCCTCCTCCAGGATCACCTGCCCTTGCGGCGAGGCGAGCGCCATCACGCAGCGGAAGGCCGCCCGCCGCCGGGGCGCCGGCGCCTGCGCCAGCGCCTCCAGGAGCTTCGCGTTGTTCGCCGCGTAATCGCAGCCGTCTCCCGCGTAGCGGGCCGAGCGCACCCCAGGGCCCCCGCCGAGGGCTTCGAAGCGTCCACAGGCCGGACGCCCGCGCGGGCAGCCGCGCCTTTTTCGCGGCGTTGTCCTCGAGCGTGGCGCCGTCCTCCTCCACCTCTTCGATGTCGGGGAAGGCGCGCAGCGAGAGCCACTCGACCGGCAGGCCGCGGAGGATCGACGCGATCTCCGAGGCCTTGTGGGCGTTATGCGTGGCGAGCAGCATCCGCAGCAAGGCGGCCGGCGCCGCGCCGCTGGGTTGAATCGGTTTGCGCAAGCGCCAAAATTGTACAATTTCCATCCGCTCTCATCCGCTGAAGGTGCCAATGAAAAAGGTCTGGGCCGTCTGCCTCCTTGCCGCCGCGTTCGCCGCCTGCCACGCCTACGTCGCCGAGGACATGACCGATCCGGCGATCAAGGCGCGCGTGATCCATCACTTCAAGGCGGACCCCGAGCTCGACTTGAGCAAGGTGGACGTCGACGTGCACGCCGGGGTGGTGACGCTTTCCGGCATCGCGAGATCCGAGGAGCAGCGCGAAAAGATGCGCCGCATCGCCGCGCATCAGCACGGCGTCGATCAGGTCGACGTCAACCTCTTCGTCGCCCCGTAATGTCCGCCGCCGTCGCCGCCATGCTGCTGCTCGCGCTGCCGGCGCGAAGCCCGCAGGCCGCGCCCGAGGCCCCCGCCGCCGCCCCCTTGCTCGGGTTCCACGACTACGTGGGCCGCGCGCTCGACGCCTCGCCCGAGGTGGGCCAGGCCGAGGCGGGCTCGGCGCAGGCGGAGGCGCAGTGGAAGTCCCAGACGGCCGCCGCGTGGCTGCCGACCTTGTCGTTCACCGGCACCGGCTATCCCTACGGACACAACCCCGCCAACAACTACCAGTTCACGACCTGGCGGCTCAACCGCAGCGACATGTCGTTCAACACCACGGTGGATTTCAACCTCTTCAACAGCTTCGGCGACGCCTTGCGCGTCAAGTCCGCGCGCCTGGGGCGCGACGCAACGCGCCAGGCCCTGTTCGCCTCTCGCCAGGACAGGGCCATCGTCGCCGCCCAGGCGTACCTCGACCTGAGCCTGCGCGAGCGGCTGCTGGAGGTGGCGCGGGAGTACCTGAAGGCGCAGGAGGACCAGTACCGCCTGACGAAGGACCTTTACGAGCACGGCATGAAGAGCCTGGCCGACCTCCTCAAGAGCGAGACCGATTGGCGCTCGAGCGCGCTCCTGCTCGTTTCGGCGCAGGCCAACCGCCGGCGAGCGCTCGTCCAATTCAACGCGCTCATCGACCGCTCGCCGGAGGAGGAAGCGCGCGTCGAGGCCCAGGCCGCGCCGACGGCGGAGCTCACCGGCAATATGTCATTCCATTCATCCGCCGCGCCCAGGCGCTGCTGGACCAGGCGGACGTCGCGACCTCCCAGGCGGTGCGCGACGCCCTTCCGAACTTCTCGGTCGACTTCACCTGGAACCATCAAGACACCGCGAATTTCGGCCAACCCGTCACGGCGCTCACCGGGTTCCCGAATCCGAATTACCAGCTCGGCTTGCGCCTCGCGCTTCCGAGCGGCTTTAATTTCGTCTCGCAAGGCGAGAACTGGCTCGCCGCCAAGCAGGCGCGGCGCGCCGCCGCCCAGGGAAGGCGCGCCCTCGTACGGCAGGTGAGGACCGAGGCGGTGGACGCGCGGATCTCGCTCGAACAGGCGCTGGCCTCGGCGCAGCTCGCCTCGGAGAAGGCCGAGATCGCGCTCAGGAACCTGGAGCTGGTGACGGAGCAGTACAAGCAAGGCTCGGCCGACGTCATCCGCCTCGCGCAGGCCCAGCTCGACTATCTGCAGGCGCGGACCGAGCGCAGCCAGGCCGACCATGACGCCGGGCTGAGCCTGCTGAGCTATCGGCGCGCCATCGGGGAACGTTTATGGCCATGAAGCATTGGAAGCGTTGGGCGGCGAGCGCGGTGATCGTGCTGGCCGCGGGCGGAGCCTGGTGGAAATGGGGACGCTCGTCGCAGGGGGCGGCGCCAGGGGCGCAGGACTCCGCCAAGGTGAGCCGCGGAGACCTCGAGGTCCGCTTCGCCGACGCGGGCGAGATCGCGCCGAAGAACAGCGTCGACGTGGCCGCGAAGGTGAGCGGACGGGTGACCGAGCTTGCGGTGGACGAGGGCCAGCGCGTGGCGCCGGGGCAGAAGCTGACGGTGATCCAGCCCGGCCGCACGGAGGCCGAGCGGTACGTCCCCTTCACCCTCACCGCGCCCATCGCGGGCGTCGTGATGCGCTACCAGAAGCAGGGCTCCAACGAGGAAGGGCGCATCGTCCGCCTCGGCGACTACGTCACGGGGCTGCTCGAGTCCAACACCCCCACTTATCTCATGACGATCGGCGACCTCTCGAAGCTCATCGTCAAGCTCAAGATCAGCGAGATGGACGTGCTGAAGCTCCATGAAGGGATGCACGTCTCGGTGAAGGTGGATGCGCTGCCCGGGGCGGATTTCCCGTCCCGCGTGACACTCCTCTCCCCGCAGGCCGAGCGGGACAAGAACGACCTCAAGACCTTCCGCGTGGAGGTGACGCTCGACAAGGCGGAGGCGAGGCTCAAGCCCGGCATGACCGCCCGGGTGGACGGCCTGCTCGACGCGCGGCGCGGCGTCCTCAAGATGCCGCTGTCGGCCGTCTTCGAGGAAGGCGGGGCGGAGTTCGCCTACCGGCGCGAGGCGCAGGGCAAGAGCAAGAGCTCGAAGACGCGGCTGAAGCTCGGCCTGCGCAACGAGACGGACGTGGAGCTGCTGGAGGGGCTGAAGGAAGGCGACACGGTACTGACCGAGAAGCCCCCGGAACCGGAGCCCGCGAAGAAAAAAGGATGATCGCCTGCGACGGGCTCAGCCGGATCTACGGCGAGGGACGGGAGGGGTACCCCGCCCTGCAAGGCGTGAGCTTCGACGTCGCGGACGGCGAGTTCGTGGCGGTCATGGGTCCGTCGGGCTGCGGGAAGTCGACGCTCCTCAATCTGCTGGGGCTGCTCGACCGGCCGAGCGGGGGCCGCTACCGCCTGGGCGGCGTGGACACCGCCGGCATGTCCGACGCCGAGCGCACCGCCTTGCGCCGCCAGAAGATCGGCTTCGTCTTCCAGGCCTTCAACCTCCTGCCCCGCCTGAGCGCGATCGAGAACGTCTGCGTGCCGATGGCCTACGCGGGCGTGGCGCGCGCCGAGCGCGAGCACCGCGCCCGCGAGCTCCTGTCGCGCGCGGGCCTCGGCTCGAAGGCGCGCCGCACGCCGCTGGAGCTCTCCGGCGGCGAGCGCCAGCGCGTCGGCATCGCGCGCGCCCTCGCCAACCGCCCCGGCCTGCTGCTGGCCGACGAGCCGACGGGGAACCTCGATTCCAAATCGAGCGCGGAGATCCTCGCGCTGCTGCGGGAGCTGCACCAGGGCGGGATGACGGTCGTGCTGGTCACGCACGACCCCGCGATCGGCGCCTCGGCGCAGCGCCTGCTGAAGCTCAAGGACGGACGACTCGAATGACGGGCAAGCAGGGCTCTGACGCCGGGGTGCGGCTGGGCCTCGCCCTGCGCACCGGGCTGCGCGAGATCGGCTCCAACCGGACCCGCTCGATCCTCTCCTTCAGCGCGGTCTCCGTCGGCATCGCGTCGCTGCTCTACAGCTTCGCCCAGGTGCGCGGGATGAGCCTCGAGCTTCGGCGCGCCTTCGACCTGATGGGGCCCGGCCGCATGACCATCCGGACGAAGAGCGACTACCAGCCGCAGGGCGTCTCGCAATCGCCCGGGCTGACCTCCGACGACGCCGGCGAGATCGCCCGCCTGCCCGGCCTCTTCATGGCGTACCCGCGCGCGTCGGCCTGGGGGATGGAAGTGCACTACCAGGGCAAGCGCTTCGAAAACGTCCGGGTCATCGCGACGACCGAGGCCTGGGCCAAGCGCGACTGGGTCTTCACGCGCCGCGGGCGCTTCTTGAACTCGACCGACGTGCGGACGGCCGCGCGCGTCTGCGCCGTCATCGAGCCGGGCGGATGGGAGAAGAAGCCGTTTTGGGCCGTGTTCTTCGGCCCCGAGGGCCCCTTCGAGAGCCTGCTGCACCGCCACGACATGCTGGGCCGCTCGCTCATGATCGGCGGACACCTCTTCACCGTCGTCGGCGTCCTGCGCGACCCCCCTCGCGACAACGACCCGCGCTGGAACCGCGAGTGGGGCGGAGACGGCATCGTGCTGGTCCCGATCACAGCCTACCAGCAAAACCTGGAGCGGTCGTACAGCGAGCGCTCTCCCCATTCCGTCGATTCGATCGTCGTCGACACGGGCGACGAATCCACCCTGGCCGCGACGCGACGCGCCATCGAGGCGATCCTCAAGCGCCGCCACCGCGGCGAGGTCGATTACGAGGTCATCGACAACCGGGAGGAGATCCAGGGCGAGATGACCGAGACGCGCCAGTACATCTTCGTGGGCATGGCGCTGGGCTCGGTCGCCATCCTGGCCGGCGGCATCGGCATCATGAACGTGACGCTCGCCACCATCTTCCAGCGCATCAAGGAGATCGGCATCCGGCGCGCCCTCGGCGCCTCGCGCGGCGACATCGTGGCGCAGTTCGTCGCCGAGGCGACGCTCTTGGGCCTGCTGGGCGGGGCGGCGGGGATCGGCTTGGGCCTGGCGGGCATCGAATACATCGCCCGGCGCGCCGACCGCGACGTCGCGTCCTTCGCCTGGTACCATTTCGTCGGCGCGCTGGCGCTGGCCGCGGCCACCGGCTTCATCTTCTCGGTCGGCCCCGCGTGGCGCGCGTCTGGATTGGATCCGGTCGAGGCCCTTCGCAACGAATGAAAGTCCGCGGCTGGACGATCCAGCGGCCGGGCCCGCTGGGAAGCCGTCCCCTCGCGCGCGCGAAGGTCGCCTAAGCTCAGGCCAATAGTTGCAGACCGTCTAGGTCCTTGGTCCTACGCGATTTTGGGCCCCCTGGTCCTACCGTGCCAGGCGTCCAGAGCCTAAGATGATTAGGTCTTAGGACCTAAGAAGCTAAGGAGACCTGATGCGAACAACCCGGACTTTGCGACTCGCGCTCTTCTCGATCCTCGCGTTTTGCAGCGTTTCCTGGGCGGCGCCCCGCCGCCTGCAGTACATGGGCAAGAACGTCAGCATCATCGTCTTCGCCGACGGGACCACCTCCGCCGAGCGCCGGCAGGCCGCCGAGACGGCCGGAGTGAAAGTCCTGCGGGACCTGCCATTCATCGGCGGCATGGTCGTCGAGCTCCCGGGCGCCCAGCCGAGCAACTTCCATCAGAGGCTGAGCAGCCACCGCCGGTTCGAGTCGATGGAGGACAACTCCTACCGCATCTGGATCAACGACGCCGGCGCCGGTTTCGACACGGCCGGCCCGGACCTTTCCGCGCAGACCGAGGCACTGCTCCAGGGCGCCGCGGCCACGAAGAAGAAGGTCACCAGCGATTCGACGGCGCTGAAAGACGGAGAGATCCCGTGGGGCATCGCCCGCGTGCACGCCCCCCAAGTCTGGTCCAAGACCATGGGCAAAGGCGTGAAGGTCGGCGTCATCGACACCGGCATCGATTCGAAGCACCCGGACCTCGCGGCTAATTACAAGGGCGGCGTGAACATCGTCGACTCCGCCGCTTCGCCGGACGACGACAACGGCCACGGCTCGCACGTGGCCGGCACGATCGCCGCGGTCAAAGACGGCGACGGCGTCGTCGGCGTGGCCCCCGAGGCGAGCTTATACGCGATCAAGGTGCTCGACGCCGACGGCGGCGGCACGCCGGACGCCATCGTCGACGGGCTCCAGTGGGCCGCCGAACACGGCATGGACGTGGTCAATCTGAGCCTCGGCGGGCCGGGGACGCCCGCGCTCAAGCGCGCCGTAAAGGCGGCGAACAAGGCGGGTGTGACTGTCGTGGCCGCCTCCGGCAACGACCCGAAGAGCCCGGTCTCGTCTCCGGCGAACTATCCGGAGGCCATCGCGGTGAGCGCGAGCACCAAGGAAGAAAAGCTGGCGTCCTTCTCGACCACCGGGCCCGAGGTGGCGTTCATCGCCCCCGGCCACGAGGTCATCTCCGACGCCCCGGGCGGCAAGCTCGCCCAGCACTCGGGCACCTCGATGGCCACCCCGCACCCAGGTCCGCGCCGCGCTTCAGCGGGCGGCCACGCCGCTCGACGGCATGTCCGCCGAGCAGCAGGGCGCCGGCATGATCGACGCGTCCCGGCTTCTGAAGCGCTAGACAGTCTGAAACACTACCCTCGCCGCGCGGCCCCAAGGGCCGCGCGGCGACGCTTTTAATAATTGGGATAATGCCTCGCGATGAGCCGGCGCCCATGTTGGTGCTGAACGAGCGGGGCCTCTACTGCCCACGCGGCGATTTCCACATCGACCCTCGAGGCGCGGTCGAGCATGCGGTCATCACCCACGCGCACAGCGACCACGCGCGGCGCGGGAGCAAGAACTACTACACCGCGGCTTCGGGAGCGGACTTGCTCCGCGCCCGGCTCGGGAGGGATCTCCCCATGCGCGCCTTCGCCTACGGCGAGCGGTTCCGGATCAACGGCGTCGACGTCTCCCTGCACCCGGCCGGGCACATCCTCGGCTCGGCTCAAGTCCGGGTGCACGCCGGCGCGGAGGTCTGGGTGGCCTCCGGCGATTACAAGCGCGAGCCCGATCCGACATGCGAGCCCTTCGAGGTCGTCGCCTGCGACGTGTTCGTGACCGAAGCCACCTTCGGCACGCCGGCTTTCGCCTGGTCCGCGGGAGCCGACCAGGGCCGCGATATCTTCGACTGGTGGGACGGCAACGCGCGCAAAGGCGTCAACAGCGTCCTGTTCGCCTACTCTCTCGGCAAGGCGCAGCGCGTGCTGGGCGTTCTGGCCCCTTGGGCCAAGAAGCCGGTGCGCTGCCATGAAGCGGTGACGGCGATCAACGACTGCTACCGCGCGCAAGGGGTCAAGCTCGCGCCGACACGCTGCCTGAGCGAGGTCGGCCCGCGAGAACGCCTCCGCGGCGAGTTGATCCTGGTGCCGCCGTCGTTCCTGCAGACGGAACGCGCGAAGCTCGCCGGCTCAAGCTTCGAGACCGCCTTCGCCTCGGGCTGGACGGCTCGGGGGCCCCGACCCGGGGCGCGTTGGAGCCGCGGCTATGACCGGGGCTTCGTCATGTCCGACCACGCCGATTTCGAGGCGCTCGTGCGCACGGCACGGGAGACGGGAGCGAAGCGCGTCTACGTCCAGCACCGGGGCAACGGGGCGCTGGTACGGCGCCTGAACGCCCTCGGCATCCGGGCGTATCCGGAGTCGGCGCTGGCGCCGCAGGCGCCGGGCCGCGGGTCGCGGCCTCCCGGCCCCGGGTCGGGGCCGCCGGACCCCGGGTCGGGGCCGCCGGGGCAGTTGGCGCTGTTCTCGTGAAAGAGGTCTCCATCGGCGTCGCCGACTTCGCGGTGCCGTCGCCCCGCGCGGGAAGCATCGACGCCCTCTCCGGGTTCGGCCGCGGCCAAGAATTGGGCCGCGAGGTCCATCGCAAAGTCCAGGAGCGGCGCGCCAAGGCCGACCCGGGCTACAAGCCGGAGGTCTGGATCGAGCGCAGCTTCGAAGCCGGCGGCTTCCGCTTCAAGGTCGGCGGCAGGATGGACGGATTCATCGAGGGCTCTCCCGCCCGCATTGAGGAGATCAAATCCGCCTTCAACGCCTATGAGCTGCTTTGCCGCTTGAGGGACGCGCCGGATGAGCATCCGTACTGTCTGCAGTTGAGGACGTACGGCTACTTCCATTGGCTGGGCTCACGGCGGGTCCCCAGGCTGTCCTTCCGCCTCGTATCCACCCGCAGCGGCAAGGGGCTCGACCTGGACATCGGCCTCGACGTCGCGGCCTACGAGGCGTGGCTCGAGCGCCGGCTCGCCGAACTGGCGGAGGAGGCGACGCTGGCCGCCAAGCGCGCCGCGCGGCGCAAGAAGGCGGCGGTCGCGCTCGCCTTCCCCTTTGACGCGCCGCGCCCCGGCCAAACGGAGCTGATGCGCGAGGTCGAGGACGGGATGAGAGAGAAGCGCCCGATGCTGCTCCAGGCTCCGACCGGCCTGGGCAAGACGGTCGGCGTGCTGTACCCGGCCTTGCGCGAGGCGCTCGGCCGCGCCCAGCGCGTCCTGTACGTGACGCCGAAGAACAGCCAGCACGGCGTGGCCGAAGACGCTTTGGAGCGCATCCGCGCAAGGCTCGGCCGGGCCAAGCTCCGGTCGATGACGGTGACCGCGAAAGCGAAGCTGTGCCTGAAGGCGGAGCCCTTGTGCAACCCCGAATACTGCGAATACGCGCGGGGCTATTACACGAAGGTCGCGGCCCATGGGCTCATCCGGCTCTTGTCCAACAAGCGCAGCCTCTCGGCCCGCGCCTTCAGGAACATGGCGCGCGAGTTCGAGGTGTGCCCCTACGAGCTCCAAGTGGACGCCGCCCGCGACGCCGACGCGGTGATCTGCGACTACAACTACGTCTTCGCGCCGCGCTCCGCTTTCGGCGCTCTGGCGGGACGGGGGCTCGACCAGGAGGGCGGGCCGAACCTCATCATCGACGAGGCCCACAACCTCCCGGCGCGCGCCCTCGACTACTACTCGCCGTCTTTGTCCACGGCCGCGCTGGAAAGGCTCGGCGAGGGGCTCGAGAGGCTGCCGCCCCGGCTGAGGCGCGCGGCGCGGGCCCTGTTGGACGCCTGCATCGCGGTCGTGGCGGGCTGCGGGCCCGAGGGCTGCGTGGGCCCCTGCCTCATCGATCCGCCGGCCGCCGCGTTCCTCAAGCAAGACGCGAAGCTCCATGCCTTTCTCAGCGTCTACCTGTCTTCGGACGTGCAGATCGAGCCGCGAGACCCCGTGCTTCGCCTTTGCCTCTACTGGTCCGATTTCACCGCCGCCTTGGCCTACGCCGCGCAAGGCAACGAGGCGTTCTTCACGACCTTCCATCCCTCGCCCGCCACGGTCAAGATCACCTGCTGCGACGCCGCGCCGATGCTCGAGGACTGCTACGCGGACTACGAGCAGGTGATGGGATTCTCCGCGACGCTCAAGCCGTTCGAGTTCTACCGGCGCATGGCGGGACTGCCGGAGCGGACCCGTACCGCCGAGTTCGTTTCTCCCTTCCCGAGAGCGAACCGGAAGCTGCTGATCATCCCGCAGATCTCCTCCAAGTATTCCGGCCGCGAGCGCAACTACCCTCGGGTGGCCCAGGCCATCGCCAAGATAGCGGCCGTGCGCCGCGGCAACTACTTCGCCTTCTTCCCGAGCTTCGAGTTCCTGGAGCGGGTGCTGGACCGGTTCGCCGCGCCGGACGGGTTCACCGTCGTCAAACAGGAACGCGGAATGAGCCGCGACGCGATCGAGGAGGTCCTCGCCCGCCTGTCCGAGCCGGGCTCGGCCCACCTGATCTTCGCGGCGCAAGGCGGCGTGTTCGCCGAGGGCGTCGACTACCCGGGCGACATGGCCATCGGCGCCTTCGTCGTCGGCGCGCCCCTGCCGACCTTCGACCTTGAGCGCGAGCGGATGCGCGAGTACTACGAGAGGCGGTGGGAGGCGGGCTTCGACTTCGCCTACGTCTATCCGGCGATGGCCAGGGCCGTCCAGGCCGCCGGCCGCGTCATCCGCTCGGAGACCGAGCGCGGGCTGATCGTCCTCATGGACGACCGCTTCCTCGAGCCGGGCTTCGCCAAGGCGATGCCCAAGGATTGGTTCGACGAGAGCCCGCGCGAGCTGGTCAGTGAGGCCATACTGGCCGACGTCAGCCGCTTCTGGTCGCGGACCTAGACCGACGACAAGATCCCCATCCCCGCCAAAAGCAGAACCGCGATGAGCGGATGCGACCGCCCATCGCGGTTCTGAACTTGCCAGCTATGCCGTCAATTGAAGTCGAAGTACGCGGCTTCCTGCGCGACGGCGTTGCACCGGACGCCCTTGGCATCCGTCATCTTGGTGCGCATGTAGCCGTCCTCGCCCCAACCCTTGCCCCAGCTGTTGCGCAGGATCCAGATGCCCTTGCCGGGAGGCAGGTTGCCGTTCTTGTCGAAATCCGCGCCTTCGTTGTCCCAGCCCACGATGTTGATCATGTGGTCGAGCTGGCCCGTCTTGCAGCCGTTGTAGACGCCGTCGCTATAGCCTTCCCAAGGGCCGACGCCCGCCGCCACCGCGATGGAGATGGGCTTGCCCGAGGAGGCCATGTAAGCCTCGATCTCCTTGACCGAGGGGCCGCCGTCCTTCGCGCCGATCATGTGCCAGCCGGTGATGTGCGCGGCGAAAGGCATGCTCTTGGCGCACTTGCCCGAGCCCGTCTTGTAGGGGCACTTGCTCCACAGGGGCTGGCCGCCGGGCGTGACGAATTCCTTGGCCGAATCGAAGTCGCCGCCGTTGCAGCCTTCGGCTTCCGCTGAGTTGTCGACGAGCCACTCCTGCGAGAGGCGGCCCGGGTCTTTGCCGCCGATGGAGTGCCCGTCGCGATGCGTGGCCGTGAGGCTGAAGGCCCAGCAGCTGCCGCAATTGCCCTGGTCCTCGATCTGGGTCAGCTGGGGCCGCAGGTCGAGGGTATTCGGGATCACGGTCCCGGCCGAGGCCCGGTACCGCTTGAAGATGCTCGACGGCAGGTCCTTGTGCAGGAAACCCTTCGCGTGCTTGGCGCCCTGGCTGGAGACTTTGAACGTCCACTGCGCCGTCGGCACGTCGCGATCCTGATCCGGCTTCACCTGCACCTGGCCCGCGACGCTGGGAACGGCGATCCCCTGGTCGAAATCCACCTTCTCGGTGTCGGCGGCAGACGCGCCCGCCGCGAATACGAACGAGCTGACGACGAACCCGACCAACCATGCTCTAGACATCAATAGGCCTCCCGCCGGAGAATGCGTGCCGGCCGATTCTATCACAAATTGGGACCAATGGTCCTAGGATGTTCTTTTCGACGGGAAGCGCCACCACCGCTATTTGGACCAGTCCGAATTGAAAGTCTTCTCCATGCTCGACACGACGGCGCTGTCGTCGAGGATGATGCCGAGCTCGCGGTTCCTGTCGAGCGAAGCCGACGAGAAATTCTCGGAGCCGAAAAAGACGCGGGAGCCGTCGGCGAGGATCATCTTCGCGTGGATATACGGCAGGATCATGCCCTTGGCATGGACGCCGCCGGCGTTGAGCACGGCGCGCTCGGACGCGTTGGCGTCGTGACCCGGGTTGTTGTAGTCCTTGAGCACGGCGGTGATGAAGCGCACGTTCACGCCGCGCTTCGCCGCCGCGATCAGCGCCTGCATCGACTCCTGGTCCGAGGTCTCCTCGTTGTACACGTCCAGCGTCCGGGTCGCGCTGTTGATGACCTCGAGGGTCTTGCGGCGGGAATTGTCCGGGCTCCAGACCAGCGCGGACTGCGAGACCGAGACCGGCTTGCCGGCCCAGTCGGCCTCGAAGACCTTGACGATCTCCGCCACCTGGCCGCTATCGCCGGTGATGACGCCGAAGTCGCGCGTGCCCTTGAAGTAACCTGGGTTGAGGTTGAACGTCATGATGACGGCCACGGAGTCATCGATGGCGAAGGTCTTCTGGTGCGTGATGAGGAAGTTCTGGGAGGCCGGCTTGGCATTGACGCCTCCGGCCTTGAGCTTTTCGATGAACGGGGCGTTCGGGTCGTGGCCGTAATGCAGGAAAGAGTAATAGTTGAACAGGACGCGGACGTTGACGCCGCGCTGAGCGGCGGTCGTCAGCGCGGAAACGATCTC